>NZ_JCALCK010000060.1:0-1294 GCF_059812285.1 Mycobacterium sp. NGS62
GCATCCGGCAGCCGGGATCGCCAGCGCAAACGACACCGGCCCGGTTTCCGTCATCACCGATGAGCCGACCTGCGACAAATTCGTACCCATCAATCAGGGCTTTGCCAATCAAGCGGAAAACGGATGGACCGACCGCGATCCGTCGATACCGGCGAGGGACTGGACGCCAGATCAGCGCGCCCAATACAACGCGATGGGAACCACGATGCGCAATACTGCAGACCAGTTCGTGGCTCTGGCCAGACAGACGCCGCACCGCGTAGTACGTGAACTTTACGAGGTAGTACGTGAACTTTACGAGCAGTTCACCGCCTACGCACGTGCATACACCGTCAACATTCCTACCTATGCCGCCTCAGACGATCATTTAGCACTGGTGGCGGTTAAGGCATCATCAGCGATCGCCATGGCCTGCACAGCCATTTCGGAGGGGTCGGCTAGTGCATGGGGCCCGTCGGTGGCGGCGGCGACGACCCCATCGCATCCCGCTGCGCCGGGTGATCCGTCCGAGCTGCAAAGGTACCTCGCCGCATGGGATCCCGTCTGCGACGACTGGACGCTATTGACGAAGCAATACAATTCAGATATCCAGCCTTGGACTAAGGTTGATTCCCGGATTCCTGCGACGCAGTGGACGCCAAGCCAGAAATCAGCTATTGGTGCAGTCAAGCGGGTCTGCTGCACGGATAGGTGACAGTTTCGGTCACGCGGCCTGACTGGCCGGTGTGGTCATGATTGCTTCGAATTCGATCGGGGTCAATCGCCCGAGAGCAGCCTGGCGTCGGCGACGGTGGTAGGTCCGTTCGATCCAAGTGACGATCGCGATCCTCAGTTCCTCCCGGGTGTCCCACCGCCGACGGTCCAGAACGTTCTTCTGCAGCAGGCTGAAGAAGCTCTCCATGGCCGCATTGTCGCCGGCAGCACCGACGCGACCCATTGATCCGACCATCTCGTAGCGGCCCAGAGCGTGCACGAATCTCCTTGACCTGAATTGAGATCCGCGATCGGTGTGCAGAATGCAGCCGGCCACCTGCCCGCGGCGCGCCACCGCATTGCTCAGGGCCGTGGTCGCCAACCGTGACTTCATCCGCGAGTCCATGCAATAGCCGACGATGCGGTTGGAGAACGCATCCTTGATCGCGCACAGATACAGCTTGCCCTCACGGGTCGGATGCTCGGTAATATCGCTCAGCCACAACTGGTTTGGGTTTTCAGCAGTGAAGTCCCGCTCCACCAGATCGTCGTGCACGGGTGGACCGGCCTTGCCGTTCTTGCCGCGCTTCTTGCCGAACAC
>NZ_JCALCK010000061.1:0-1289 GCF_059812285.1 Mycobacterium sp. NGS62
CTGTTCGGTTTTTTCCTTGGCCAGGATGAGGAGTCGATTCTGCAGGTCGGCGATCTCGCGGCCGATCTTGGCGGGGTTGAGACCGTCGCGGTAAGCGATCAGATCGGCCTGCTGGGCCGGCGAGAGCACCCCGGCGGCCAGCAGCCGCTCCAGCGGAGTCTGTGGGGCGTCGTAGAGGCGCCGGCGCCGACCGTTAGCGCTGCTGGCGTACCCGACCGGTTTGATGGTCGGGGTGAGGTAGTTGAGCCGGTCGTTGACCAGCTTCCACAACCGATTGAGCGCCGCGCGTTCCGCGGGAGTGTCGTAGCGGTAGTAGAACGCGTATTTGCGCACCAGGTGGTTGTTCTTGGTCTCGATCGTGGCTTGATCGTTCTTCTGGTACGGCCGAGACCGGGTGAAGAAGATCTCCAGCTGCGCGGCCCACTTGATGACGGCCTTATTCAGGAACTCAGTGCCGTTGTCGAAGTCCAGACCGGTTACTTCATAAGGGATTTCATCAATTCCAGCCTTGAGGGCGCCCAGGATGTGTGTGTGGGCATTGTTGCGCACGGTGCGGGTGAAGACCCAGCCGATATGGACATCGGTGAGGTTCAGAGTGCGGGCGAACTCACCTTTCAGCGTTGGCCCGCAGTGCGCGACGGTATCGCCCTCGAAGAACCCCGGCGATGCTTCGACCTCATCCCCAGCTCTGCGGACCTTGATCGAATTACGCAGCAGCGGTGAGGGTTTCGTCGTCGACACACCCGATATCTGGTCCTTGGCCTTCGCGGTCTTCAGATAACGATCGATGCTGGCCGCACTCATCGCCAGCAGCTCGGCACGCACCTCCGGGCTGTAGCGCTCCCGCCCGAACTGCAACTCGCCGTGACGCTCCAACCCGTCGAGCTGCAGCGCCATCGAGGCGCCGAGATACTTCCCGCACTGCCCACCCGAGGCGGCCCACACCCTCTGCAGCACCTTCAAAGCGTCATAGGAGTACTTCGGCGCCCGCGGCCTACGGGGCCGCGCAGCCACACCGCGGCCCGACCCTGGCGGCCGTTTCGCCGCCTCGGCAAGCCGGCGCCGAGCGTTATCCCGCGACCAGCCCGTCACCGCCATCACCTGATCCAGGACACGCCCCTTGTCCTTCTTCGATGCCTTCACATACGCCCTGGCGAACCTGGTGGTGATCTCCGCGCGAGACGTCATCGACAACCCACTTTCCATGCCCCACGACGGTCACCGTTTCGCGGGCATTCTTACGTGAGGCACCGAGGGCGTTTCGCGGGCAGTTTTCGTGAGTCAAGTCG
>NZ_JCALCK010000062.1:0-1268 GCF_059812285.1 Mycobacterium sp. NGS62
GAGCCGCTCGAGGTGCGGTTGACGGTGTCTCATCCCACTCGGTCATTCGTGATGTTCTTGATGCTGGCCGGGCATCTGCAGCCCGGCTATGACTACCTGATCCACCGCAAACTGACCGTTTTCTGGCGTCATCTGCCACCGGGACTGCTGGCTGAGGACCTGGCCAGATTCCTGGCCGCCGCCGAGGAACTCGGCTTCACCGAACGCACCCGCAGCGCCAGCGCATCCCAGGTGATCGGGCGGCTGCTTCTTCAGACCGGTCGACGGCTGGATGCGTTGACCGACAACGACTTCGACGACTTGCTGGCCGCCAGCGCGGCGCGACACGGCAGAGACAAAGCCAGCCGCCATTACAGTAGCGCCACCCACACTGCCCGGCAGGTGATGTTTCATCTCGGCGTGCTCACCGAGGCGCCGGTGAACGCAACCAGTCTGCTGCGGCAAAGCTTTGCCCAGCGGATGCGCGATGCCACCCCGGCGTTGCGGGACTCGTTTGTGGCCTACCTCGACCGGCTCACCGCCACCCATACCCGCGGCACGGTCACCGGCACCGCAACCCGGCTCAACCACTTTGCCGCGCACCTGGCCGTGATCGACCCCGCATTGCCGAGCCTGGCCGAGTTGGACCGACGCCGACACATCGAGACTTACCTGACCGCCACCGCCACGGCGACCAACGCTCGCACCGGCGCACCGATCCAGGCCTCCGAACGCCGCGGGCGGGTCCTGACGGTGCATTGCCTGCTCAACGACATCGCAGAATGGGGTTGGCCCGAAGCGCCCAAGCGGCGCTTGGTGTTTCGCTCCGACATCCCCAAGCTGCCCCGAGCGCTACCGCGCTACCTGACTCCGGACCTGGACCGGCGACTGACCCACGCGCTGCAGGCCTGGCCCGACCGGCTACCAGCTGATGCGTTACTGCTACAACGCGCTACCGGTTTGCGCATCGGCGAGCTCGTTGACCTGGAACTGGACTGCGTGCACGAGATCCCCGGCCAAGGCGCATGGCTGAAAGTGCCGCTGGGCAAGCTGAACACCGAACGCATGGTGCCCCTCGACGAGGAAACCGTTGCGCTGATCGACCGCATCGTGGCCCACCGCTCAGCCGGGCGCCCGCTGCCACACCCGCGCACCGCACGACCCACCGATTTCCTGTTCACCCACCACGGCCGGCGCCTGACCGTCTACCACCTTCGCGACGTCATGACCCGCGTTACCCGCGACGCCGGCCTGCCGCACACCACCCCCCATCAGCTGCGTCACACCTA
>NZ_JCALCK010000063.1:0-1265 GCF_059812285.1 Mycobacterium sp. NGS62
CGGTGGTGCTCGCCGAGGAGCATGTGGCCGCCCTGGAGAAGGTGGTGCTGGCCAACTTCGCCGACCGGCCACCGTGTCGACGCAAACACCGCCGCCCACCGTCGGCGGAGGCGCTGGCCGAGGCCGACCGCATCCGCCAGCACAACCAGCCGCTGGAAGGTGAGCAGGTGGTGGCCGACTTCGCCCGCTATGCCGCAGCCAGCCGACCCATGCGGGCTCGCCGACACGGGGGTGAGACCCGATGAAGACCACCAGTAGTGAGGCCGCCACCTATCAGCGGCTGCGCGATCACCTGCACGTCCTTAGGCTCTCCGCGGCGGCAGAGGCGCTGCCGGGGATGCTCGACGACGCCCGCGGCCAGGACTTGTCCACGGTGGCTTTGCTCGAGCAGTTGCTGGCGGTCGAAGTCGAAACCACCCAGGCGAGGCGGTTGGTATCACGGTTGCGGTTCGCTTGTCTGCCCACCGCATCCCGTCTGGATGAGTTCGATTTCACCGCCCAGCCTGGCGTTGATGAGAAACTCATCCGCGAGCTGGCCTCGCTGCGGTTCCTCGACGACGCCGGCAATGTGGTTTTCATCGGGCCACCCGGCACCGGCAAGACCATGCTGGCCATCGGGCTGGCCCGCGCGGCCGCCGAAGCCGGTCACCGCGTCTACTTCACCACCGCCGACGATTTGACCAAACGCTGTCACAAGGCCGCGCTGGAAGGACGCTGGGCCACCTGCATGCGGTTCTTGTGCGGCCCACGGCTGCTGGTCATCGACGAATTCGCCTACGCGCGCCGCAACCCAGATCCCGAGGCCAATACCGCGCTGTTGAAGTGATTTCGCGGCGCTACCTGAAATCCTCGACGATTCTGACCTCCCATACCGGCATCGCCGGCTGGGGGGAGCGCCTCGGCGACCCGATGCTCGCCGCCGCGGTTTTAGATCGAGTACTACACACCGGCATCGTGGTCCCCATCGACGGGCCGTCGTATCGGATGCGGGCTCACCAGAAACGCAGCGATGCGCTGCGCCGCGCCCTACACCCGGAGGCCAAACCATGACCACCGCCAACTGCCTGGGCTGCGGCACGACCATCACCGTCACCACCCGAAACCCCAACCGCCGCTACTGCTCGCCTCGCTGCCGAAAAGCCGCCTGGCACGCCCGCCGCCGCGCCAACCACCGCGTCGGCGACGACGTCGCGAACGACGTCACCCACGACGTCCACGACGTCCTCGACGTCGTCCACCTGCCCCACGCCGTTCCAGCGGCTAAC
>NZ_JCALCK010000064.1:0-1253 GCF_059812285.1 Mycobacterium sp. NGS62
TGTGCAGATCGCCAAAGCGCTCTACAGCGTGCCCGGGGAGCTGGTCGGCAAGCGCATCGAGGCCCGCGCTGATGCCCATTCGGTGAAGTTGTACTGGCGCGGAGAGCTGATCAAGGTCCATCCGGTGATGGCGCCGGGACGCCGGCACACCGACCCGGCCGATCTGCCCGAGCAGGTGTCGGTCTATGCGATGCGTGATCTGAATGCCCTGCAGCGCAAAGCCGCCGCCCACGGACCCCATGTCGGCGTCTACGCCGGCGCGGTCCTCGAACATCCGCTGCCGCGGACCAAAATGCGTCAGGTCTACCGGTTACTTGGGCTGGTGCGCCGCCATGGCGTCGACGCCGTGGATGACGCCTGCCGCCGCGCCCTGGACGCCGAAGTCATCGACGTCGGCCTGATCGAGCGGATCCTGATCCGCGGTGGTGGTGAACAACTCGCGCTGATACCCACACCGCCGGCGCTGGCCTCACGATTTGTCCGAGATGGTTCTGACTTCGCCGTGCGCAGGCCCTCATGAGCACACAGCGTCCCGATGCCAGCCCGGCAGTCAAACCGATCGAAGTCTCCGCTGAGCTCAAAGCGCTGATGCGCCGCCTGAAGCTGGGCCAGCTACTCGACACTCTCCCGGAGCGGTTGGCATTGGCACGCACCAACCGGCTGCCGCATCATGACTTCCTGGAGCTGCTGTTCGCTGATGAGGTCACCCGCCGCGACCGCGAATCGGCCACCCGACGCGCCAAAGCCGCCCACCTCGACCCCGGGATGCAGCTGCAGGCCTGGGATGACTCCACCGCGGTAGCCTTCGATCAACAATTATGGGCCGAGCTGACCTCACTGCGGTTCCTCGCCGATGCCTACAACGTGCTTGTCTTAGGCCCAGTCGGAGTGGGAAAAACGTTCCTGGCCAACGCGTTAGGTCACATCGCGGTACGCAAGCATCACAGCGTGCACACCGAACGGGCCGACAAACTGTTCAAACGCCTACGCGGGGCACGCGTGGACGGCACCTACGAAGACGAGATGCGCAAACTGCACCGCGTCGAGCTCCTGGTCATCGATGATCTGGCGCTGCACCGACTGGAAACCACCGAGACCACCGACTTCTACGAGATCATCGTCGAACGCCACCGCACCGCCTCGACCATCATCACCAGCAACCGCGAACCCCCCGAAATACTGACCATGATGGCCGATCCCCTCCTAGCCCAATCCGCGATGGACCGACTGCAATCCGCGGCCTACGAACTGGT
>NZ_JCALCK010000065.1:0-1218 GCF_059812285.1 Mycobacterium sp. NGS62
CTCGAAGTCAAGTGGCTAATGCAACATCGGTTAGGCAGCTTGGTCGAGGAGGGCGGCTAGGCGTTGGGCTGGGGTGTCGTAGTCGAGGGTGGGGCGGGGCCGGGTGTTGAGTTTGTCTTGGACCTGTTTGAGGTCGGCTTTGGTGTAGCCACTGAGGTCGGCGCCCTTTTCGAACCAGAACCGCAGCAGCCGGTTGGTGTTCTCGTTGCTGCCCCGTTGCCAGGGCGAATGCGGATCGCAGAAATACACCGGGGCTTGTAGTTGCAGGCTGATGTCTTGCCAGGCGGCCATCTCACTACCGCGGTCCCAGGTGATGGTGCGGCGCAGATGAGCCGGCAGCTTATTCATCGCTCTGATCATCGCGGTGGCCACCGTATCGGCGGTGTGATCGTCGGGTAGGTGCAACAAGATGGTGAATCGGGTGCTGCGCTCGACCAGGGTGCCGACCGCACTCGCGCCTCGAGTGCCCAGGATCAGATCGCCTTCCCAATGTCCGGGCACCGCACGGTCATCGACTACGGCGGGGCGCTGGCTGATGGTGATCACGTCACTGAACTTCCCGCGACGCTCGGTGTGGTCCCGTGGCTTGCGAGCCGCGCGTTTGGTGGACAAACACTTGTTGAGGTCGGCGCGCAGCTGCCCGCGTCCTTGCACGTAGAGGCACTGGTAGATGGTTTCGTGGCTCACCTGTGCCAGCCTGTCATCGGGGTGATCACGAGCCAACACCTCCGCGATCAGCTTCGGGCTCCACCCATCGTCCATCCAGGTTTCAATGGCGGTGCACAACTGGCTGTTGTTGAGCTTGAATTCCTTGGGCCGCTTGGCTTTCTGGGCAGCTCGGGCATGCGCCAACCCGGCGTGGTAATCCCCGCCGGCGGTGCGATTGCGCCGGATCTCACGGGAAATGACGCTGGGATCGCGGTCGAGTTGGCCGGCGATCTCGATCTGCCTGAGTCCCTGGTCCAGGCCTCTCATGATGACCACGCGTTCGTCGTAGCTCAGCCGATGACCACGCCCACCTGCACCGGTGAGATCGCCAGGTTCGGCCAATCCGAGATCACCTTTGCCAATTCGCAGCTTCATACCGCCAGCCTTGCGCCACCACTCCCGGCCGACGTTGCGTGACACACCGAGCTGACGTTCGGCCTCCAACACCGACATCCCGGCACACACCAGATCGAAAAACTGCCGCTTCAACCACCACGGCGCCCGATAACC
>NZ_JCALCK010000066.1:0-1198 GCF_059812285.1 Mycobacterium sp. NGS62
GTTCCGCTTGCGCCGGTGACCGCCCGAGATGGGTAAGTCCCCTGGCGTGGTGGGGTTTCGGAACCTGGGTCTGACGGTGCCGGATTTTTCGCCGGGTGTGTCGTTGCCGGCGTTGGGGTGGGCCATCGCGTAGTGGTCAGTGAGTTACCGACCAAAGTGACTCACGAGAGGACCTACCAACGCGATGACCCAGGATCATTCTGCCTTGCTCGCCCAGCTTGACGCGCTCAAGTCCGCCGATGTCGGGGCGGTGTTCGCCGAGTTGATCCGCGCCGGGTTGCAGGCGCTGATCGAGGCCGAAGCCACCGAGACCATCGGCGCCGGCCGCTACCAACGTACCGACGGACGCGGTACACACCGCAACGGGCACCGACCCAAAACGGTGTCGACGACCGCGGGGGACATCGAGGTGCACATCCCCAAGCTGCGGGCCGGGTCGTTCTTCCCGTCGCTGCTCGAGCGGCGCCGCCGCATCGACCGCGCGCTGCACGCGGTGATCATGGAGGCCTACGTGCACGGAGTGTCGACCCGCAGCGTCGATGACCTGGTCGCGGCGATGGGCGTGCAGACCGGGGTATCCAAGTCCGAGGTCTCCCGCATCTGCGCCGGCCTGGACACCGAGATCGAGGCGTTTCGCACCCGCAGCTTGTCCCATACCGAGTTCCCGTACGTGTTCTGCGATGCGACCTTTTGCAAGGTCCGCATCGGGGCCCATGTGGTCTCTCAGGCGTTGGTAGTGGCCACCGGGGTGTCCATCGACGGCACCCGTGAGGTACTGGGCACCGCGGTGGGCGACAGCGAGTCCTTCGAATTCTGGCGTGAGTTCCTGACCTCGCTGAAGGCGCGCGGGTTGACCGGGGTCCATCTGGTCATCTCCGACGCCCACGCCGGCTTGAAGGCTGCGGTGGCACAACAATTCACGAATTCTTCGTGGCAGCGATGCCGGGTGCACTTCATGCGCAACCTGCACACCGCGGTATCGGCCAAACACGCTCCGGCGGTGACCGCGGCGGTCAAGACGATCTTCGCTCACACCGACCCGGCCGAGGTCGCCGACCAATGGGACCGCGTCGCCGACACTTTGGAGTCGTCGTTTCCCAAAGTGGCCGCGATGATGGCCGAGGCGAAAACCGATGTGCTGGCGTTCACCGCGTTCCCCAAGGCGCATTGGCAGAAGGTCTGGTCGAACAATCCCATC
>NZ_JCALCK010000067.1:0-1196 GCF_059812285.1 Mycobacterium sp. NGS62
CTCGCTGTTTGAGATCCGCCGGTTGTAGGTGGGCCCCTTCCAGGCTCCGGGTGTCAGTGTCCGGAAGCACTTGAAAGGGGCCGCGCCTCAGATGCTCGCATGGGAGTTGGTTGTGGAAGCAGAAGCATTACGTAAGCAGGGCTGGACGATCAGCGCGATCGCCCGCCATCTGGGGGTCACCCGGGTGACGGTGCGCCAGTACCTGTCAGGAGAACGCACTCCGGGGGTGCGGGCCAGCTCGGCGCCCGACCCGTTCGCCGAGTATGTCGAATACTGTCGGCTGCGGCTGGCGGCCGATCCGCATCTATGGGCCACCACGTTGTTCGACGAGGTCACCGCGCTGGGCTATACGGGATCGTATCCCTCGTTCACCCGGGCGATCCGCGAGCGCGCGCTGCGCCCGGTGTGCGCGGCGTGCAAGCAGAACCGCAGCCTCGATCGGGGGGTGATTGAGCACCCGCCGGGCGATGAAACCCAATGGGACTACCTGGAATTGCCCGATCCGCCGGCCGGATGGGGCTGGGGCAAGACAGCCTATGTGCTGATCGGGACACTGCCGCACTCGAGCCGCTGGCGCGGCTGGCTGGCCGAGTCGACCGATCAGCCACACCTGGTGGAAGGCCTGGATGCGGTGGCTCGCCGGTTGGGCGGGCTGACCCGGCGGTGGCGCTTTGACCGGATGTCGACGGTGGCCCAGCCGCAGTCCGGGCGCATGCAGGTGTCCTTTGGTCCCATCGCCCGCCATTATTCGGTCGGCATCGACCTATGCCCGGCCTATCACCCGTGGCGCAAAGGCGGGGTGGAGAAGGCCGCCGGGGTGATCGCCCAACGCTGGTGGCGCACCTTGGGCGACGAGGTGACCCAAGACGAGGCCCAGGCCGCCCTGGATCGGCTGTGCGTGCGCCTGGATAACCGCAAACGGGTCCACGACGGCATCACCACCACGGTGGGGGCGCTGGCCGACGCGGAGGGATTACGCCCGGTACCCGCGCAATACCCAGCGGTGCTGGAAGTGGGGCGCACGGTGGCCAACCAGGCGCGAATTTCGTTTCGCGGCAACAGCTATTCGGTGCCCCCCGGTCACACCGGGCGGCGGCTGCTGGTGCGTCACCGCCTCGGTGAGTTGTTCTTGGACGTGGTCACCGACACCGGGGTGGTGTTGGCCCGACATCGCCGCGCCCCCGATGGTGCCGGCG
>NZ_JCALCK010000068.1:0-1194 GCF_059812285.1 Mycobacterium sp. NGS62
AATCGGGTTCGTCGTGCGCAGGTGAATCCAATGCTGAGCTGGGTACTTGTAGAACTCCAGCAGCACGTCGAGGTCGTCGACGATCTTGGCGACCGCCTTGGGGTACTTCGCGCCGAAATCGACCTCGAACGCTTTGACCGCGACCTGGGCCTTGTCGATATCCTCCGCGTTGTAGATGTCCTTGATCGCCGCCGACGCGGCTGGGTGTGCTGATTTCGGCAGTGCAGCAAGGACATTGGCCTGTTTGTGAAACCAGCATCGTTGTTCGCGAGTCGCGGGGAAGACCTCGCGGACGGCTTTCCAAAAGCCCAGGGCTCCATCGCCGACGGCCAGCACCGGGGCGGTCATCCCGCGGCGGCGGCAGTCGCGCAGCAGGTCAGCCCACGACTCGGCCGACTCGCGATACCCGTCGGTGATCGCGACGAGTTCCTTGCGGCCGTCAGCGCGGACCCCGATCATCACCAACAGGCACAGCTTGGTCTGCTCCAAGCGCACCTTGAGGTGGATACCGTCGACCCACAGGTAGACATAATCGGTGCCCGACAAATCGCGGCGCCCGAAAGCCGCAGCTTCGTCTTGCCACTGCGCGGTCAGCCGAGTGATCGTGCTCGCCGACAACCCCGCCCCCGAGCCCAGGAACTGCTCAAGCGCTGGCCCGAAATCGCCGCTGGATAGCCCGTGCAGGTACAGCAGCGGCAACACCTCGGCCATCTGCGGGGATTTGCGCGCCCACGCCGGCAGGATCGCCGAGGAAAACCGCTGCCGCTCACCAGTTTCGGGGTCGACACGTTTGTCGTTGACCCGCGGGGCGCTGACCTCGACCGCGCCGGCCGCGGTCAGCACGTCGCGGGGCCGTTGATAGCCGTTGCGCACCACCAGCCGGCGTCCATTCTGGTCGAGCTGGTCGGCGAACTGCTCGACATAGGCGGCGACCTCAGCCTTGAGCGCCGCGGCCAGCATCTGCCGAGCACCGTCGCGCACGATCTCATCCAGCAGCGACCGGCCAGCGCCTCCGTTGCTGCCATTGGCTGATTCGGTGTCGTGAACTACCGTGAGCAAGGGCGTACCTTCCCAACCAGCGCGTCAACGCCGGTCTTGATCGAATACCTGATTCCGTGAAGATCATCCTCGGGAAGGTGCGCCCACTTTCACGCCACCTCAACGAAGCTCATCCACAGGTTTCAATCATTGCTC
>NZ_JCALCK010000069.1:0-1193 GCF_059812285.1 Mycobacterium sp. NGS62
GCCGGCACACTATTGGGCTTTGAGGCAGCACCTGTTGGGTTGTTGTCGCTCCATCTTGGTGGTGGGGTGTGGTGTTTGAGTTGTGGATAGTGGTTGCGAGCATCTAGCAAGCAAAATGATTGTTTTTGTTTGTCGAGTGTTTTTTTGTGTTTGTAAGTGTGTTAGGGCGCATGGTGGATGCCTTGGCATCAGGGGCCGATGAAGGACGTGGGAGGCTGCGATATGCCTCGGGGAGTTGTCAACCGAGCGTGGATCCGAGGATGTCCGAATGGGGAAACCCGGCACCAGTGATGTGGTGTCACCCACTGCTGAATGTATAGGCAGTGGGGGGGAACGCGGGGAAGTGAAACATCTCAGTACCCGTAGGAGAAGAAAACAAGTGTGATTCCGTTAGTAGTGGCGAGCGAACGCGGAGGATGGCTAAACCGCGCGCATGTGATACCCGGCGGGGGTTGTGTGTGTGGTGTTGTGGGGTCTGTGTTCTCTGGTCCGCCGGCTGGGGCAGCAGTGAGAAAACAGTGTGTTAGTCGAAGTGGCCTGGGATGGTCTGCCGTAGACGGTGAGAGCCCGGTAGGTGAAAACATGCTGTCTGTTGTGCGCAGGTACCCCGAGTAGCAGCGGGCCCGTGGAATCTGCTGTGAATCTGCCGGGACCACCCGGTAAGCCTGAATACTTCCTGATGACCGATAGCGGATTAGTACCGTGAGGGAATGGTGAAAAGTACCCCGGGAGGGGAGTGAAAGAGTACCTGAAACCGTGCGCCTACAAGCCGTCAGAGCCTTCCCTTTTGGGTGGGGTGATGGCGTGCCTTTTGAAGAATGAGCCTGCGAGTCACCGACATGTCGCGAGGTTAACCCGGGTGGGGTAGCCGCAGCGAAAGCGAGTCTGAATAGGGCGTATCCCTCGTGAGGGGGTGTAGTGGTGTGTTGTGGACCCGAAGCGGAGTGATCTACCCATGGCCAGGGTGAAGCGCGGGTAAGACCGCGTGGAGGCCCGAACCCACTTAGGTTGAAGACTGAGGGGATGAGCTGTGGGTAGGGGTGAAAGGCCAATCAAACTCCGTGATAGCTGGTTCTCCCCGAAATGCATTTAGGTGCAGCGTTACATGTTTCTTGCCGGAGGTAGAGCTACTGGATGGCCGATGGGCCCTACTAGGTTACTGACGTCAGCCAAACTCCGAATGCCGGTAAGAG
>NZ_JCALCK010000007.1:0-169863 GCF_059812285.1 Mycobacterium sp. NGS62
CTCTTGCCGCGTTACGATGCGTGTGAAAGCCGGTATGTCACTGAACATTCGGTAAGCCGAAACAATCTTCTCGATGTGCTCGGGTTCGAGGAAGTTCTGCGCGCGGCCTTCGCGATAGTCGCGATCGGCGTTAATGAACAGTACCTTGCCCTGGCGCTCGATCGGCTTGGAGTCCTTGTGCCGCAAGATGAGAATGCAGGCTGGGATGCCAGTGCCGTAGAACAGTTGCGGGCCTAGGCCGATGATGGCTTCGATGATGTCATCTTCGAGCAGACGGCTGCGAATCTTGCCTTCCTCACCGCCACGGAATAGAACGCCGTGGGGCATAACCGTGGCCACCATGCCATCTGTGCGCGTGACGGCCAACATGTGCTGGACGAACATCAGATCGGCCTTCTTCCCGCTCTCGGGCGTATATCCGTAGCGGAAGCGCTCGGGGAAAGGAATCGCGTCCTTGTTGTAGTTCAACGAGAACGGTGGATTGGTGATGACGCGATCGAAGCGCATCAGCTCACCGCCCTGTAGGTGGGCTGGATCCTCCAAGGTGCCGTCGTTGTTGTTGCGTACGTCGGCGTCGGGAATGCCGTGGAGCAGTAAGTTCATCTTGGAGATAGCCCAAACGCTGCCATCTTTCTCCTGACCGGCCAACGCAAGGTTACGGCGATTGCCACCATTCTCCTCGACGTAGTCCTTGGACAGAATCAACATGCCGCCCGAGCCGCTGCAGGGGTCATAGACACTCATGCCTTCGCGCGGATCGGCGATCTGTACCATCAGACGCACCACCGCGCGGGGTGTGTAGAATTCTCCGCCCTTCTTACCTGCGGAGTCCGCGAAGTCACGAATCAGATACTCGTAAGCGGCGCCGAGTAGGTCGGGGAACTCGAAGCGGTCCTGACGAAGCGACTCCTTATTGAAATGCATGATGAGCTCACGCAACTTCTTGTCCGACATTGACGACTGACCGACCTTGCGGTTGAAGTCGATGTGTTGGAGCACGCCCTCCAGCGCGGGGTTACGTTCCTCGAGGGCCTGCAGGGCCTTGTTGAGTTCGTTGCCAACCTGCTTGTGGGCGTGGTCACGCAGGCGCGGCCAGCGGGCACGCTCGGGCACGTAGAACGTTTCGTAGAAGGCAGAGTCTTCCGCTCGTTTCTCGGCCTCGGACTGACTGCGACCCCTGGCGAGCTGATCGGCGATGACCTTCTCGCGCTCGGCCGCGAACTGATCGGACGCGTATTTCAGGAATAGCATGCCGAAGATGTATTCCTTGTAGGCCGATGCCTCCATGGACCCGCGTAGGACGTCAGCCGCAGAAAAGAGGTGGCGCTCCAGCTGTGGAAGCGTTAGCCGCGCCATCTACAGTGCCTCCGCAACGGTCGTAGCACCGTAACTATCGGTGGAGCATCTCAGTGCTGTCGCGCCGACCCCGGACATCTTCGTGGACTTCACTTATCACCCTCGTTGGCAGCGTGTTTGCGACGAGACATTACTTAAGCCGAGCCCGTCGATAGGGAGAACCACGGGCTGTGTGCCTTGCCTCGACCATTACTGTTTCCGGCCGGCGATTTTGCGAGGGTTCGGGCTCCGCCTGGTCTCGCTGACGGTGATCGTCGCGCTCCCGCCGATGATGGTCACGGACTTACGTGCCCGCGTGAGGGCGACGTAGAGGTTGCAGTGATCGGTCAGTCGATCGACGTCGGAGATGATCACGTGGTCATACTCGAGTCCCTTGATGAGGACAGTGCGTGAGACGGTGCGCCTTGACGGCCGACGTCCGCTATGGCGGAGGCGGTCACGAACGCGGCCAAGCTCGGCCGTGGGAGAGCGATCGGCTTCCGACCCACAATGCTCCAGCGCCGTAGCCATGTCATTCCACGCCTCGCGGGAATGCGGCTGCGCCTCCTTCGCAGCCCGGATTTCGCGCATCGAGTCGCCGAGGGTTTCGAACGCCGGATTTGCAAGGACTCTGTCGAGGGCGGCGAGGGTGCGTTCAAGCCCTAGCCTCGTCAGGCTGGACACTGTCGTGCCCTTTTCGAGCCGCTTCAGCACTGTCTGATCGAGTTTCGTGTAACCGGTGAAGCACTTCTTGGCGAGACACGCCAACCACAGCGCGAACTGTCCTGGTTCGATTGCTTCCAGCTTGACGAAGGCTTCGATCATGAAGTTGCCGCCGATGTCCTCCATGGTTGTGTAGGCGCCGTTGAGACGGCTTGCGATCGATCTTGCCGACCCTCTGTCGGGTGGCGCGATGATCACCACTGATTCACCGTCGGGACGTGACTGCAGGGCAGCGTCCCGAAGCTCAAATCTCTGTGGCGTTGCTGGGACGAAAGTGACGCCGACTGGTAGGTCTGCGTCGAACGTTATCGGTGATCCTGGCTGCAGCCGGGCCCTGATCGCGTATAGCCATTCGCCGAGGGGTTGATTGTGCTCGGCCCAACGATGCGGGACGTAGTCAACGGGAAATGCGGGGAAATGCGGGAGCACGTCTGACTCCCAATCGACGATGGCTTCGCGAAACCCGAAGATGCCCTGCAGTCGGTCTCCGAAGACCGCGCAGGCGGGGATGGCACGGGCAAGCTCCAATATGAGTTCGTGCTGGGCCAGCGAGCAGTCTTGGTATTCGTCGATCAGGACGTGGCTGTAGCTGCTGGCCATAACATCGCGGATGTGCCGGTTCCCAAGTACACGGCAGGCTCCCTCGATGTATTGGGCTGACTCGTCCCAATTCGGGGTCTCTGGAACTGCTAGTCCGGCGATTCGCGAGTAGCTCCGCGCGAGTTCGAAAGCGAGGCTGGTGATGGTGCCCACGCGGGCGGCTTCAGGTGCCACACCGAGCATCCGCATCTTGTTCCGAATGGAGTGAACGCCCGCGTGTGTATGGGTGAGGACCAGCGTCTTGCCGGACGTGGCGGCGACCTCCCGGAGAGTGTCGACGAGCAACCAGGTCTTGCCTCCGCCGGCAGGGAGTTCCACCGAACATGGCAGCGCATCACTGAGGCGAGCGGTGGTCATTGTTCGGTTAGATTCGACGGATTACCGCGGGTACCGGTGTCCCCCTCGGGAGCTGGTGCGAACACGGCGTCTCGTAGTTCCTGGACCTTCAACGCGCTGTCGGAATCCGGGTAACCCTCTGCCTCAAGAAGGAGCGCCGCCAGCGCTCGGCCTTTGTCGACCCTCTTGAACCAGCTGCGCTTGTGTGCGGCGCGTGCCACTGTCGCGCGGGCGGCATCGAGGCCGACACCAAGTTCGTTCCATTCCTCAACGCGAAGGGTTGTCACCTCCTCGGACAAGCCGTAGGCGTGGAGATGATCGAGAACGTTGCTGCGGTACGAAGACGGGTCATCGGATAGCTCGATGGCCTTACCGATAAGGCCATCGAGTTCGGATGCAGTAAGTGTGTCGGTGACCGCGAGTTCGATGTTGTAACCGTCTTTCCACCGTACGACGGCAACCCCATTGCCCGCCAGTGCATCGGCGGCGTCACGGTCCTTCTCCACGTCGCTATCCATGAAGAGAACGACGTCGTAGCCCACGTCAGCCAGAACTCGTGCCCACTCGATAGTGTCACCGCCGCTGCCTTCCACGGCCACCGCACCGATGGCGGCGGACGAGGGTTTGCAGCCCTCGGCGAGCTCGGCATTCCATCGATCGAGGAGTTCCAGAAGAAATCCGTACTCGGTCTTGCCCTCCGCAAGCACGACCCGGCGGGCGAGGAATGCTTCGGGAGAACGGCGGATCAGTTTTTGGAGATCGGTCTGATCCGGCGCGAATGACTTGACCGTCACAGTGCCATTGCTGTCGCGGCGCACGATTCCGAGGTCGTCGACGGCGAGATGTCGGAGTGCGGTCGGCGAATGAGTGGTGGCGATAGCCAAGGCTGAGGCTGTCCGGTCTTTGACGCACGTCAGCAGGTTGACGAGGCGATGGGGTTCCAGCCCGTACTCGATCTCGTCGATCAGAATGATGCCCTTGTCTGCGTTTGCCATCTGCTGCGCGGCGACACCCGCTAGGCGTCGGCTGCCCAGTCCGAAATTGCTCAGGGGGACAGGCCCTTCGTAGAGGGCAAGGTTGCCCGTGGACGTGGATAGCGATTGGTCTAATCCGGGCTTGAGATTCTTGAACTCGCCACTGCCGAGCGCGTGAAGACGCTGCTGGACAGCAGCAACGAGTTCGGCAAGCTCAGGCGGAATTGCGGCGGAGACGGCCTTGCGTGCCTCCCTGCTGGCCCTGAGGAGAAGTTCGTCCGCCCCGTGCTCTGCCTCGGTGAGTCGGCCGAGTGCGGACGTTCGTGACCACCTCAGGTGAGTATCGATTCGTTCGTCGACTTTGTAGGCGCCGATAAGCCGTCTCGCGGCAGCAGTCACGGTCACAACAGGTTCTGGCTTATTCGGCCGATAGGCAGTCCACGTGGGCTCTAGGTTCTCGTCAACAGCAAGAGCGATGACCAAGCAAGAGTCGTGGTCGTCGTCAGGATCCTCGTGGAGCTCACCAGCCTCATCGATCCCCGCGAGCGACATGCCAAGCATGTCGTGGTGGCGAATCGGGGTCGGCAGATCGCTGAGAGCTACCCGGATGCTGATCGGCTTCTCGACGTCTCCCTGGTAGAAGTCGGTGTCGCTGATCGAAAGGTTCCACCGGTCGCTGAGGGCCATGTCGATCGCGGAAAGGATGGTTGATTTTGCAGTGTCGCCGGGGCCGATCAGCGCTAAGAAGCGCGCCCCTTTCGGAATGTGCCAGGACATATGCTCGATACCCCGAAAATGAGCAATGTCCACCCGCCGTACATCCACCTCAAAACCTCGATCTGCATGTCGGATCACACCGTGGTCTGCGCCACGCCAACGTTCGACTATCTCACCGAGGACCGACAAGATCGTCTAGTTGGGTGAGCAACCAACACACCATGGGGCGGGTTCGCAGGCCTGACGCCAATCAACAGGCCACCACGTCGGCATCACCGGGTCACGAACACTCAGCAGCTGGCTCGCCGCAGGAAGCAGGAATATCGAGAGGAAGCGGGCTGCCCAATCGATTTTCAACTCGTTAGACCCCGGCCTCAAGCAAGATGCGAGGCCGGGGCCATTCGACTAGAGCACAGACCCGCAGGTCATCTCCAACGCTGGTCCCGAAGCCGTTTGTTTCACCGGCCGCATCAGAGTGCACTTCGCTCAGTGTAAGTGGGGTGCGCTCATTCGAGCGCCGGCCACACGCCGCCGGTGAACATCGCTGCCCCGGGAGTGATTCGTCCAGTCAGTCGCACCAGGAGACGCGCGTGCCAGGGCGCGGTGGGCCCGTTGTTCTGTAGCAGGTCCAGGAAGCCGCCGCCGGATCGCACCTGATGGGCGTAGTCGACAAGTAGGTCTGGGACCCATCCCACCGGTGCACCGTCGGACGTTTCCAGGAGCAGAGCTCGCGGGTTCGCTACGTTCGTGGAGTCGTCCATGAGATTGAGGCGGTCGCCAGCCTGGAGCGATGCCGCCACAGCTTCGGTGCCGTGCTGGCGTACTGCATAACTAACCCCGCGAACAAGGAAGATCGCCTCAGTTTCACCGCCGTCGGCGACGGCGGGTGACTCGGCGAGCAACACGCTGTCGCCCTTTCGCTCTCCGCCGCTGCGGCTGAGTATGTCGAGCCGAGATGCCTTGACTGTGAGCCCGAGCCAGCGCACGTACTGGGGATAGTCCGGTCGCTTTCGGTCCATCACGCGTAGGTCGAAGAAGGGCCAGAGCCGGTCCGATTCATAAACGTAGTTGAGGTCTGGGAACCCGATGAAGGGACGGAATCCCTCAACAGACGTCCCTACTCCTTCCAGGTACTGGAAGCGGTAGCCGGTTTCCCGATAATCCAGCACCCCTACCGGTGTGATGACGCGACGCTGCCGATTGCGCCAGGCAATCGCGAAACGTCGCACAGCACGGCTCGTAGGCGGTGAGAGCACCTCAGCGGAGGACATCAAGCAATCTCCCTCGGTTGACCATGATGAGCTCGACGGTGAAGCGGCGCGTGATTTCGGACATCTCCGATGCGGCGACCACACTCACCACCGAGTCGGTGTCCACAGCCACGATGCGCTTGCGCCAGTAATCTCGCGTGGTTGACTCGCAGAGTGCAGTTGCGGAGTGCGCCAGTTCGACGAGGGTCTGCCAGCGGGTACCCCGACCATGCTCGAACCTGTACGCCTTTCCGCGGCTCGCCCAACGCGGAACGGTCCCGTCGCGCAAATGCTGAGCGCGGGTCTCGTCGGTCAGCGTGAACCCGAGGCTGGCCGCGTGGTCGAACGATGGGCACAGCGCTTCCGCCTCGTCTGTCTCCGGCGGTGGCACGAGTACCGCCCAGTTCCGATCGTGACGGTCACCGTGGGCGATCAAAGCGTCGAACACAAGGTAGCCGGCGAAAGCATCGAATGCGCGGAACGTGGACGGGAGCGCTGAGCCGGGAGGTATCGCAAACCGCGTAAGCGCCTGCTGGATCGTCCGAACGTTGTGCCCACGTTGCCCCGGATCGTCCGGGTCGTAGCTCGGCAAAACCTCGGGCATCAACGCCTGTCCCGCCTGCAGCTCCCAGTTCGGCAACCGCACGTCCTCAATAAGGGCACCATGCACCCCATCACGGACAGCCAGCTCGACCGGCGCCGCCGGAATCCCGACGAGCCGCGCCAACTCGCTGGCGAGTTTCTCCGCTAAGTCTTCGCCGAGCGAGCGATCACGCTCAGGTCGCGCCGGCTTGAAGAGCCATGTGCGCTTCTGCGAAGGATGCTTCAGCCAATCGTGCGGGTGCTGGCCCTGGGGCTCCAGACCGGCGACCGACCAATCGTCGACGGTAACGACCGGCCAGGATTCGAGCACCAGCTCATTGTGCCGGGCATACGCGCCGGACAGACGAGCTGACGGCGCCTGTCGCGCCCACATTAATTTCAGGGCCAGTCCGCAGTCAGTCCGCAACACATCCACATTCGGTCCGTGCCACCCAACCAAACCAATACCTTTGACCTGTGACTTCTTACTCACGCCAACACCGTCAACTCAATCAAACGCGCTGGTGTCGTGGTTCGGGACGAAGAGGTCGTGGGTTCGAATCCCGCCACCCCGACTTGTGTGGGTCTAAGTCGACTGCCTCCTGGGTAATCACCTTCCTGTTACCTGCTGCCTAAAACAGGAATGGGGTGTGCGATGGCAGGCGCTTTGGTTGCCGACTTCGTGCTGGAACGGCTGCGCGACTGGGAGATCGAGAAGGTTTTCGCCTACGCCGGCGATGGCATCAACGGGCTGCTCGCGGCCTGGGGTCGGGCGGACAACAAGCCGAAGTTCGTGCAGGCCCGCCACGAGGAGATGGCCGCGTTCGAGGCGGTCGGCTACGCGAAGTTCTCTAACCGGCTCGGAGTATGCGCGGCGACGTCGGGCCCCGGCGCCATCCATCTGCTCAACGGCCTTTATGACGCCAAGCTCGACCGGGTACCGGTACTGGCGATCGTCGGGCAAACGAACCGCAGCGCGATGGGCGGCTCCTATCAGCAAGAAGTCGACCTGATGAGCCTGTACAAAGATGTAGCCAGCGAGTACATCCAGATGGTCACCGTGCCCGAGCAGCTACCCAACGTCTTGGACCGGGCCATCCGCACAGCGGTGACGAAGCGGACGGTGACGGCCGTCATCATTCCCGCTGACGTGCAGGAGCTCGAATACTCGCCGCCGACTCACGAATTCAAGATGGTCCCGTCCAGTCTGGGGTTCGAGTGGCCTGACATCGGGCCCTCGAAGGACGGGTTGCAGCAGGCCGCCGAGGTGCTCAACGCCGGCGAGCGCGTCGCCATGCTCGTGGGTTGCGGCGCGAAGGGGGCGGTCGACGAGGTGACCGAACTCGCCGAGTTGCTCGGGGCGGGTGTCGCCAAGGCATTGCTGGGTAAAGATGTGCTCTCCGACGAGCTGCCTTGGGTGACCGGCTCCATCGGGCTGCTGGGGACGCGTCCGAGCTGGGAGTTGATGCGCGACTGCGACACTCTGCTCACGATCGGATCGAGTTTTCCCTACACGCAGTTCTTGCCGGGATACGACCAGGCGCGTGGCGTGCAGATCGACATCGACCCGGCGTTGATCGGCATGCGCTACCCCAACGAGGTGAACCTGGTGGGCGACGCGGCAGCGACGGTGCGCGCGCTGATACCGCTGATCCAGCGCAAGTCAGATCGGTCCTGGCGTGAAACGGTCGAGAAGAACGTGAATCGTTGGTGGGAAACCATG
This sequence comes from Mycobacterium sp. NGS62, assembly GCF_059812285.1. Taxonomy (NCBI): domain Bacteria; kingdom Bacillati; phylum Actinomycetota; class Actinomycetes; order Mycobacteriales; family Mycobacteriaceae; genus Mycobacterium; species Mycobacterium sp. NGS62. Next base: position 8,241 of record NZ_JCALCK010000007.1, read on the forward strand.
GAGATGGAAGCCAACGTGTCCGCCGATCCGATCAACCCGATGCGGCTTTTCTCCGAGTTGTCACCCAAGCTGCCCGACAACGCGATCGTCACCGCCGACTCGGGGTCGTCGGCGAATTGGTATGCGCGCCAGCTGAAGTTTCGCGGCAACATGCGCGGCTCCCTGTCGGGGAACCTCGCCACAATGGGCCCCGGCGTGCCCTATGGCATCGGCGGCAAGTTCGCTAACCCTGACCGGCCGGTGATTGTGTTCGCCGGTGACGGTGCGATGCAGATGAACGGGATGGCCGAGTTGATCACGATCGCGCACTACTGGGAGGAATGGGCTGACCCCCGGCTGGTCGTCGCGGTTCTGCACAACAACGACCTCAACCAGGTGACATGGGAGATGCGGGCGATGTCCGGCGCGCCGAAATTCCCTGAGTCCCAGACTATTCCAACGGTAGACTACGCAGGCTTCGCAGCCAGCTTGGGTCTGGCGTCGGCGACGTTGACCGATCCCGATCAGATCGCATCGGCGTGGGATCAGGCGCTGCGGGCGGATCGCCCGACGGTGCTCGACGTGCATTGTGACCCCAACATCCCGCCGGTGCCGCCACATGCGACCTTCGATCAGATGAAGGCCGCCGCCACCGCGGTGCTCAAGGGCGACGAGGACACCCTCGGCATGCTCAGGGAAGGCATCAAAGTCAAGGCTCAGGAGTTCATCCCGCGCCGACGCAAATAGCGGGGTTTGCCGACGCTGGCTTAGCTAACTGAAACCACTTGCGTCACTTGGTTTCAACCGGTTGTCCACAGTCGGCCCTCTATCCACAGACTTGGCGGCTGGAGCCGTAGGTTGTCGGCCGGTGGCGCTACTATTCGAACATGCGAGCGAATAGTTGGGACGAGATCGTCGGGATCTTCGACGCCGCCGACGCCGACATGCGACTCGCTGTGGACCTGTCGTTTGATGGGTTGACCACTCCAGAGTGTTTGGCGCTGCTGGAGCGTTGGGAACGAATCCGTCGGAGCATGTCGGCGGTTGATCACGCGTTGATCAACAAGGTCGCCGAACAGGCCGACGAAACGGAGTTGGGCGGCAAGTTACCGTTTGCGTTGGCGCAGCGGTTGCGTATTACTCGCGCCGAAGCCTCCCGACGTATTGGCGATGCCGCCGATTTGGGGCCGCGCCGCGCGATGACCGGTGAGCCGCTGGCGCCGGTACTGCCGGCCACTGCCGAAGCGCAGCGCGCCGGGGAGATCGGCGACGGTCACGTGCGGGTGATCCGCGGCTTCTACCACCGGCTGCCCGACGCGGTTGACATTGAGACTCGAGAGCAGGCCGAAGCGCAACTGGCTCGCCAAGGCAGCCAATTTCGGCCCGACCAACTGGCCAAGCTGGCCGACAGACTCACCGACTGCCTCAACCCCGACGGCGATTTCAGCGACAACGACCGTGCCCGCCGACGCAGTCTGATCATCGGCAAACAAGACGTCGACGGCATGAGCCCGATCACCGGATATTTGACCCCCGAGGCGCGCGCCACCATCGACGCTGTCCTGGCGAAGTTGGCCGCCCCAGGCATGTGCAACCCCGACGATCCCGCCCCATGCGTGGGCGCCACCCCCTCTCAAGAGGCCATCGAGCGCGACACCCGCAGCACCGGCCAGCGCAACCACGACGCGCTCAATGCCGCCGGACGTGCGCTTTTGGCCTCCGGTGATTTAGGCACGCACAACGGGTTACCAGCGTCGATCATTGTGTCGACCACCTTGGCCGAGCTCGAAGCGGGTTGCGGCAAAGCGATCACCGGCGGAGGAACCCTGCTGCCAATGAGTGACGTGATTCGGCTCGCTTCCCACGCCCATCATTACCTCGCGATCTTCGACAAGGGCAAGGCGATCGGGCTGTATCACACTAAACGCCTGGCCAGCGCCGGGCAGCGAATTGTGTTGTATGCCAAAGACCGTGGCTGTTCATTCCCTAACTGCGACGTGCCCGGCTACCTCACTGAAGCTCATCACGTCACCGATTTTGCGCAGTGCCGGGAAACCAACATCGATGATCTCACCTTGTGCTGCGGTCCACACCACAAACTGGTCAGCTCTGGCGGCTGGAACACCCGCAAACTCAAAAATGGTGACACCGAATGGATCCCACCGCCTCACCTGGACCGCGGCCGACCCAGAACCAATACCTACCATCATCCCGAGCGACTGCTCCGCGACGGCGAAGACGATGATCCAGCGGCGGCGTAGCGATTCACTAGTGCTGGGGCCGCGGGGCGGCGGTAGCCGCCCCCTTGCCGCCGGTCTGCGTCGACGATCCGCTCAGCTGTCGCGCGGTGTTCACCAATCCGACCATGCTGAACGCCTGCGGGGTGTTGCCGACCAGTCGCTGCGCACCGGTGTCGTATTCCTCGCTGAGCAGCCCGACGTCGTTGCGCAGGTCGAGCAGCTTCTCGAACAGCTCGCGAGCCTCGTCACCGCGGCCGATGCCGTGCAAAGCATCAGCGAGCCAGAACGTGCACGCCAAAAACGTGCCCTCAGTGCCAGGCAAGCCGTCGACGCCGCCGTCGGCGTCGGGTCGGTAACGCATCAGGAATCCCTCGCTGGCCAACTCGCGCCGCACGGCATCGACCGTGCCGACGACCCGCGGATCATCCCACGGCAAGAACCCGACGCGGGGTATCAGCAGCAGCGCGGCATCCAGCCCCTGAGAGCCGTAGAACTGCGTGAAGGTCTGCCTTTCCGCGTCGTAGCCGTGCTCACAGACGTCGGCGTGGATGCGGTCCCGCAAGTCGCGCCACGTGTCGAGCGGGCCGTCGAGCCCCTGCGTTTCCACGGTGTGCACAGCCCGGTCGACGCCGGCCCACGCCATCACCTTCGAATGCACAAAATGCCGTCGGTCGCCACGCACTTCCCACAGGCTGGAATCCGGCTGGTCCCAATTGCCTTCGAGAAAGTCCAGCAACGCCAGCTGGATGTCCCACGCCGAATCCACCGCCTGCATCCCGGTTTCACGCGCCAGGTGCAGCCCGTCGAGCACCTCGCCCCACACGTCGAGCTGGAACTGTCCGGCCGCGTCATTGCCGATCCGCACCGGCGCCGAGTTCTCGTACCCGGACAGCCAATCAAGTGTCAGTTCCGGGATCCGGCGGGTGCCGTCGATGCTGTACATGATCTGCAGCTTCGCCGGATCACCGGCGACGGCTCGCACCAACCAGTCCCGCCACGCTCTGGCCTCGTCGATATAGCCGGTGCCCAGCAGCGCCTGCAAGGTGAACGTCGTATCCCGCAGCCAGCAGTACCGATAGTCCCAATTACGAACTCCGCCAATACCTTCGGGCAACGACGTAGTCGCCGCGGCGAGAATCCCGCCGGTCGGGTCGTAGGTGAGCGCCTTCAGAGTGATCAGGGCGCGGCGAACCGCCTCTTCGTACGGACCGCGGTAGCTGCAGCGGCCGATCCAGTCCCGCCAGAATTCTTCGGTGTCGGACAGTGCCCGGTCGGCGTGTGCCCGCACGGCATGCGGACGGTGCGACGACACGTGGGTCAGCACGAACGGCACCTTGTCGCCGGCGGCCACCTCGAATTCGGCGACCGTGGACATGTGGTCGCCGCGTACGTCGGCGGGCGTGGTCAGGCACAAGGTGTCGGGACCGGCAATGGCGATCAGACCGTCCTCGCTTCGCCGAATCCAGGGCACGACATTGCCGTAATCGAACCGGATCACCAGGTGCATCCGCATCGACACCCGCCCGGACAGCCCTTCGACAATGCGCACCACGTCGGCGGCTTCACCGCGCGGCGGCATGAAATCGGTGACTCGCACCGACCCTTCGTCGGTGTCCCACTCGGTGTCCATGATCAAGGTGTCGTCGCGATAGGCGCGCCGCGTCGCCGGCCCACCCGAGGCCGGCGCCAGTCGCCAGTGACCGGCGGACTCGTCGTGCAGCAGCGCCGCAAAGCACGAACCGGAGTCGAACCGCGGCAGGCACAACCAGTCGATGCTGCCGTCACGGCTCAGCAGGGCGGCGGTGTGCAGATCGCCGAGTAGCGCATAATCCTCGATTCGAGCCATCAGAGTTCGATAACCACCTTCACGTCGCCGTCAGCCGGCTGGAATGCGTCCGCTGCATGCTCCAACGGGACGCGGCGGGTGACCAGGCCCTCCAGCCAGTCGTTGTCGGCGCGGGCCAGCACCTCGGCGCCCTGCTGGTAGTGGCGCAGGTTGGCGTTGACCGAGCCGACCACCACGTCGTTCTCCAGCACGATGTCACGGTTCACCAGCCCGGCGTCGACGTCAATGCTGTGCCCGCCTGACGAGACGCCGGTCAGGCAGGTGATGCCGTAGGTTTCGGTGTTCATCAGCGCGCCGAAGACGATGCTGCCCACACCGGTGGCCTCGATGACGACGTCGGGCCGCAATTGTTTGGCCACCGACTCGATGTCCTCGTGGTGGTAGGTAGCGCCGAGCGATGTGACCAGCTTCGGCTTCGGGCCGTCGGTCACCCGGTCCAGCACGTGCGTGTCCAAACCGCGTTGCACACCGATCAGCGCCGCCAACAAGCCGATCGGTCCGGCGCCGGTCACCAGTGCCCGTTTCGGTTCGAACCAGCCGCGGCTGCCGATCCGCTCCACCTGCTCCCAGGCCTTGGCCACCACTGTCGTCGGCTCCAGCAGCATGCCGACACGCTCCAGCGACGGATCGAGCCGCACCGCGTAATCGGGTTCCACACACCACGCTTGGCTCCCGTAGCCGTCCAGCTCCTTGATGCCCCGCTCGCGGTAACGGCCATTGCGGCACATGTCGAACTCACCGTGCGCACACGCGCCGCACGGTTCGGGGTCGGGCCGGCGCACCACGCCGACCACCAGATCACCGGCCGAGAAGCTGCTTGATGCCGGTGCCTGACGCACCCGGCCGAGCGATTCATGGCCGAGGACCAGGCGCGACGAGCTCGGCGGTGCCCAGCCATACTCGCCGGAGACGATCTCCTTGTCGGTGCCGCAAACCCCCATCGCGATGCCGTCGACCAGTAGTTCGCCGTCGGCCGGGGTGGGGTCGGGCACGTCGGACACGCTCAGCGAGCCCTTGTGGCCCGGCTGCACGGTCAATGCGCGCATACCAGCTCCTCCTTCACTAAGTACCAACTTTTCGTCACAGGTGATACCCCGCGCTGGACGTGACAATGCCTCCAGTTCGGGGACGTTCATCGGGGCCGGTCTCGCATAGGTGCTCCTGCCCGGCGCGCACAGTCGAAGTCGGCCCAGTTTCGGCAGATCGGAATCGGCGCCAATCGATATGCACTCGTTCACCTTTCGTTCGATTCCTCTGATGGGGACCAATGCGCGGGACAACCAAGACGGCATCGACAAGCGATCAGATCGGCATCCGGTAGCCGAAAAACTCGTAGTCCTCGTGCGACCCGCCTTGGCCCAACCCGAGATGGGCGAAGCTTTGCACGAACTCGATCCTGTCGATCCATTTGACTTGCTTGAAACCGATCTCGCGCTCATTGCGCAGGCGAAGCGGCGCACCGTGTGTTTCGTTGAGGGCTTGACCGTTCATCTCGTACGCCAGCAGGCATGTCTGCTCGCGCATGTGCCCGATCTTGTGGCAGTCGTAGTATCTGCCTTCCTCGGGGTCGGGACCCGCGTCCGCCATGGAGTAGAACACCACCCAGCGCGCCGACGGTAAAGGGCGGACGATATCGAGGATGTCGGACATGCGCACCCCACCCCATTTGGCCACCCCTGACCAGCCTTGGATGCAGTAATGCTGGGTGATTTGTTCATGTTTCGTCAACGCACGAATATCCTTGTAGGAGAACATCACCGGGTTCTCCACCAGCCCATGGATGCGCAGCGACCATTCCGACCAGTTGGTGGACAGCAAGTAGTTGTAGTGGTCGGAGGTGGGTATGTGACCATTCGGCCAGAAGTACGGTGAGATATCTTTTTCTGAGTAGGTGGCCTTCGGATGCGCCCATTCCATGAACGCCTTGATCCAGCCCACGGCCCACCGACCGACGACTTGAACGACGCCGGGATAACGGATGGTGATCGGCGAGGCAACCAACCACAATCCGATAATGATGGCCATCGCCACGATGTAAACGACTAGCGCCCAATATGATTCGGTGTTCGTCCCCAATACAATGTGATTCAGATTTCCCACGAACCCGGTGATGAAAACCATCACCGTGTGGACTGCGATGAAAAAGACCATCCACAACAAAATCGCGAAGTGCACGGTGCGCGCGACTTGACGGTTGAGGACGCCCCGCCCAAATCCGAACCGGGCGGCAATCGCGGGCGCCTGCAATAGACCGGTGACAAACGCCAGCGGCGCAGCAACCAGCACCGTGGTGAAGTAGGCGACGATCTGTAATCCGTTGTAGTTGGTAAAACCTTCGTTGGTTGGGAAGTCCAACGACGCGTACTGCACTCCAGTCGACAATGCGTTGGGAAGCACCTCCCAGGAGCGTGGCACGATGCGCTGCCATTGCCCGGTGCCGAACATCAGCACATAGAACACCAGGCCGTTGACCAGCCACAATAAATCAAAGCTGAAGTGCCACCACCGCGCTAACCCAATCGAATGCCGAAAGCCAGGTATTCCCAACCATTTCGGGACGGCGACCGAATCGTCTTTTGCCGTCCATATCCGAGCCGCATCGTCTTCGTCCATGCGGTCCGGCGGGACCGGATCGCGCATCCGCAGCCATGCGGTGCCCGGCTTGCAGCCGGAGTTAAGATACAGCCGGGGATGATCGGCCAGGATCTGTATCCCGGCCCGCATCAAGAACATCATGAAGATGATGTTGAACAGATGCTGCCAGCGTAACCATGCCGGGAATCCTGTGGTGACAGCCGGCGCATAGGTAGCCGATGTGCCGGGATAGGTCTCGATGAAATTCTTCATCCAGTCGTACTGGCGCAGCTGCTGGGCCAGCGCCACCATTATCAGTAACCCGGCGACGCTGATCGGGATCAGCCACAGCGTGCTGTACCAGCATCGACCGATCCGGACGTCGGGCACCCGAGCCTTTTCTTGCGGTAATCCGCCTGCCCAGGAACCGAGATTGATGCGACGATCGAATGCTCGCCGGCTCCGTCGCTGATAGAGCGGTGATTCGGGACGACCGGTGGCGGCCGAATCATTGCCGCGTTGCAAACTCTCAGTCACTCTGTTCCCTACGACGTGCCTCTCGGGATTACGGAGCCGGCCCTGAGACGTGATCGCCGGACGACATCTCCCTGATAAAACGGATAGACGGATGATGCGAACCGTCCGCAACTGCTGCGCCCATCGAAGCGGCCCTTATTTTTTGAAGGCACGCTCAGCCAGCCGCAACAACATCAAAGTAGCTGAGCGACAAAGCAGTTGGTGATCGCGTTCGCGCATAAGCCCCCGCTGGTTCGCAGGTTCTGACTCGACGATAGCGAGTCCCGGCCACTGCCTCCACTGTCGCGGCGGTCTTTTCGACAGTTAATTTCGATGGGCGAAATCATTACTATCGATGCATGGACTTGCGGCAGCTGACGCATTTCGTGGCCGTCGCGGAGGAAAGGCAGTTCACCCGTGCCGCCGCGCGGGTTCACGTCGTGCAGTCAACCCTGTCCGCCTCGATCGGTTGTCTTGAACGTGAGCTCGGCACCGCCCTGCTGATTCGCAACAATCGCCGGGTGGAACTCACAGCCGCGGGGCGTGCACTGCTGCCGGCCGCGCGGAGAGCATTAGCGGCCGCTGACGATGCCCGTGCGGCCGTTGACGCGGTGCGCGGCCTACTGCGCGGGCGCCTGGCCATCGGTGTCGTTCAAGCAATCAGCGTCGTCAACCTGTCCTCACTGCTCGCGCAGTATCACGAGCGCTTTCCCGGTATCAGCTTGACTCTGCATCACAGCACCGTGGATGGCCTGGTCCGTGGCACGGTCGATGGCAGCCTGGACCTGGCTTTCGTCAACCGCCCGTTCGATCCACGTCGTATTGAAGAACTGTCGTTGGGGGCCGAATCCCTGGTACTTGCCGTATCACGCGACGACCCCCTCGCGGCCGAGCAGGTCGTCGCACTCGCCGACCTCGTGGGCCGCGACTTCGTAGGATGCCCAACGGAATTTGCGATCCGCGCCCGCGTCGACGCCAGCTGTGCCGCTGTCGGTCTCCACCGCAACATATGCTGCGAGACTGATAGTCTTAGCGACCTGCTCGACCTCGTCGGCAGCGGGTTGGGCATCGCGTTTCTGCCCCCATCGTTAGCACGAAGCTCAGATCGTGTCGCCACTGTGAGCACCGAACCTGCCATCCCGTGGGAACTTGTCGTGGTCACGACGGCCGAGCGCCCGCATTCTCCGGCCGCCACGGCCTTCCTCGACCTGCTTCGGGAATATCTCCGCCCCGCAGCGCAAGGATGCACGAACGAATCGGCTTTACCGGAACCCGCGTAATCGGGCCCGCGCCGGTGCTGACCTCGGCGCTGTCGGCGATGCGCAAGCAGTTCGGCGGGCGCGACGAGAAACCCCGCGACTCCGTTTGGCCGGTGCGCAAATCGGGGTAAACCCCGGCGTGACCCAGGCAGAAGCAACGGTCGAACCCAGGCTGCCCGCAGCGCATGGACCGCTGTCGATGGCGGTGCGGCGCACTCTCACCGAACCGGCGCCGCGGGACCAGTTGGTCCGCATCGGAGCTTCGGTGCGGGAATCGGATCCCTACGGTCTGGACCTGCAGCTGGCGCTGTACATGTGCTACGAGCTGCACTACCGCGGCTTCGCCGGCGTCGACCCGACCTGGGAGTGGAATCCCGGACTGTTGCACCTGCGTGGCCAGTTGGAGCGGGCTTTCCTGGCGGCCGTGCAACGAGACGTCGGTCCGATCGACCCCGACCACACCGCGGCAGCCGAAATGGACGCCCTCTCAGTCGAAACCGTCGACGGCACTGGCCCGTCATACTGGCTGCGCGACAACGGAACCTGGGCGCAGATGTGCGAATACTTCGTGCATCGGTCGCTGTATCACCTCAAAGAGGGCGATCCGCACGCCTGGGCTATTCCGCGCCTTACCGGCCAGGCCAAGGCCTCGTTCGTGGCGGTCGAATTCGATGAGTACGGCGCCGGACAGGGTCCGCGAGTCCATCAACAGTTGTTCGCGAACCTGCTGACCGCCGCAGGCTTGGACTCGACGTATCTGGCCTACCTGGACGCGGTTCCGGCCGAATCGCTGGCAGTGGTGAACCTGATGTCGCTGTTCGGTCTGCACCGCCGGTTACGCGGTGCGGCGATCGGGCATTTCGCGTCGACGGAAATCACCTCTCCACCGGGTTCGCGCCGACTGGTGGAGGCCCTCCAGCGACTCGGGGCACCCGCGGAGTGTGTGAAGTTCTACAGCGAGCACGTCGAGGCCGACGCCGTGCACGAGCAGGTGGTGCGCATCGACGTGGTCGGCGACTTGGTCGGCCGGGAGCCGCAGTTGGACTGCGACGTGGTGTTCGGGATCCGCGCCCACGCGATGATTGAAGACCGTCTCGGTGACGCCATGGTGGCGGCGTGGAAAGCCGGCCAGAGCTCGCTACGACGACCGCTCGGTTGACGCTGACTGCGTGCGGCGACAGCGTCGGTGGCTGGTGTCGCACAGCGGGTAGTTCTTGCTGCGCCGACAGGTGCAGACGGCCACCATGAACCGATCGGATTCGACGACATCACCGTCGGGCATCTCGATGCGCACCGGCCCGGCTATCAGCACCGGCCCGTTGGGCACCACCTGTACCCGCGTACAGCCGGTCACGGCTTGTCCGCCCGGATAACCACGAGTTCCTCCGCACGGCATCCGCGCCGAATGCGGCCGGTGTCTTCTAACCAGCTTGCCCGGGCCGACATCACCGGTCCAAACGGAATCCATTGGGAGGCAATGACTCGAGCACTTAAGCCGGTTGATCGCAATGCCTCGAGCGTCTCGTCGACGCCCGATAAGCTGGAGTGCACCAGCAGCATGGAGCCGCCCTCGCAGAGCAACCGAGATGCGGACTCACACAGCGGATCCAGTATCAGCCGCCCATCCACTCCGGCGTTCCACGCCCATTCAGGGCCAGCGCATTTCGGGATCGCCTCGCTGTCGCCCGCCGGGGGGGTCGCCACATACGGCGGATTGGACATGATCACCTCGAAGGGTGCGCAGTTGAGCGCACCGATCCAAGACCCTTCCCGCACGTCCACATCGACACCGGCATGCACCGCATTTCCTCGCGAACACGCCACAGCGTGGGGACAAATGTCGAATGCGGTCACACTGGCTGCCCCCAATTCGGCAGCGGCGATCGCGATGTAACCGCTGCCGGTACACAGATCCAGTACCCGGCGCCCCGGTACGAGCGCGGTGGCTTCCATGGTGTCGACGAGAAGCTGCGAGTCCTGTTGCGGCGGATACACGCCGTCGGCGGCCAGCGAATCCGTTACGGGCGGCGCCAAGTAAGAAGTGGTCACCTGCGGCCTTTCGACACGTTGCCACGTCGATCGCGGCTGGCGTGACTATGCCCGCAAACCATGCTGTTGAAACCAGGGCCGATCAGGCGCCCGTGGGTGCGTGAGCGAATTTTTCAACAATCGTTGAACAGAACGCCGGCAGATCGGACGGCGAACGGCTGGTGATCAGATTCCCATCGACGACGACCTCCTCGTCGACGACATTGGCGCCGGCATTGCGCAGATCGGTGCGAATGCTCTGATACGACGTCAGCGTGCGCCCCTTGGCCACCCCGGCCTCCACCAACGTCCACGGGCCGTGGCAGATTGCCGCGACCGGCTTTCCCGACGTCACGAAGTCCCGCACGAACGAGACCGCCGAATCGTCCATCCGCAGCTTGTCCGGGTTGACGGTGCCGCCGGGCAACACCAGCGCGTCGAAATCCTCGACCGACACATCCTTGACCGCCCGGTCAACGGGAAATGTCCCCGCCGGCTCCAAATCATGGTTCCGCGCCTCGATTTCGCCAGATTTCAGCGACAGCAACTGGGTCTGCGCACCTGCGTCTTCCAGCGCCGCGCGCGGCTGTTCGAGTTCGACCTTTTCTACGCCGTCCGCTGCCAGAAAGGCGACCTTCTTGCCTTGCATCTGATCATGTGACATAGCGGTTCTCCTTCGTTGTCTTAGGGTTTGAGCACGACCTTGGTGCAGTTGTCGCGCTTGTGTTTGAAGATCTCGTATCCGTGTGGCGCCTCGTCGAGCGAAAGCCGGTGGGTGACCAAGAACGTCGGATCGACCTCGCCGTTGCGGATCCGCTCGAGCAGCGGTCGCATATACCGCTGCACGTGGCATTGTCCGGTTTTGATGGTCAGCGACCGATTCATGATCGCCCCGATGGGGAACTTGTCCATCAGCCCGCCATAGACCCCGACGATCGAGATCGTGCCACCGTTACGGCAACTCATCGCCGCTTCCCGCAAGGCATGGGGCCGTTCGGTTTCCAGCCGAGCAGCCTGTTTCACCCGGTCATAGGCGTCCACCACGGTGGACCCGTTACGGGCCTCCAAACCGACCGCATCGATACAGTGGTCCGGACCACGCCCGGCGGTCATGTCGCGGAGCTCTTCGAGCACCGACGTCTCGGCGAAGTTGAGCGGTACCGCCTGTAGTTCTTCGGCCAACTCCAACCGATACGGAACCCGGTCAATCGCAATGACTTTCGAAGCGCCCAGCAGATAAGCACTCGCCATCGCGAACAGTCCTACCGGGCCGGCACCCCAGACTGCGACCACATCACCCGGCGTGATGTCGCACATCTCGGCACCCATGTAGCCGGTCGGAAAGATGTCCGACAAGAACAGCACCTGTTCGTCGGTGAGGTCATCCTCGATCTTCAGCGGGCCTACATCGGCAAACGGCACCCGCGCGTATTCGGCCTGCCCGCCGGCGAATCCGCCCAGCATGTGCGAGTAGCCGAACAGCCCGGCAGGTGAGTGGCCCATCAGCTTCTCGGCGATGCCCGCGTTCGGGTTCGAGTTCTCGCACAGCGAGTACAGGTCGCGCTCACACGCCGAGCACGCACCGCATGCAATCGGGAACGGCACCACCACCCGATCGCCCAGCGCCAGTTTGGTCACCGCCTTGCCGACTTCGACGACCTCGCCCATGAATTCGTGCCCGAGGATGTCGCCGTGCTTGACGGTCGGAATGTAGCCGTCGTAGATGTGCAAGTCCGAACCGCAGATTGCCGTCGAACTGACGCGCACGATCGCGTCGCGCTCGTTGAGAATCTTCGGATCGGGAACCGACTGCACCTCCACGGTGTTACGTCCGGCCCACACCGTGGCCTTCATCGGTCGGCTCCCTTCGGCTGCCCGCTCTGCTGATGCATTTGCCTGCGCGCGGTAGTACCTTCCGGCGATCCATCCGAACGCGTAACCTGCCCGGTCTCCAGGATCTGCTTGAAACGACGAAGGTCGTCGTTGACTTGTTGGTCCGGCGACTCGCCGAATACGGTTGCCGCCGCCTTGGCCAGCGCGCCGCCCGGCAGGCGATAGCTCATCGTCACCCGCACCTCGGTGTCGGTGCCGCCCGGCGCGGGCGTGAACTCGACGCTGCCACCGTTTTCGATGGCTGAGCCCGGCAGCGACTGCCATGCGATGCGGGTGTCGGGCTCGTCGTCGGTGATCTGCGCGTCCCACTCCACCGACTGGCCCATGGGCGCGTTGGCCACCCAGTGCGTACCACCGTCTGATCCGGCGGTCACCGACTTCAGGTGATACATGAATGACGGCAGGTTCTCCAGGTCGCGCCAAAACCGGTAAACGTCCGCGGGCGGGCGTCGCACCGTGACCGCTGCCCGCAACGTCTGATGGCGCGGCCCGTTGGCGTGTCGTCCACCACCGTCGCGACTGGTGCGCAGCGCCGCGTACAGGTCGGCAGCACCGATGCCGGCCAGTGCGGCCGCCGCGATCGCGCCCCGCTTCCGCCGCCCCGGTCCCCGATTGGCCACCCCGACACCCAGCAACGCCAGATCCAGGACGTCGCCGGCGACGCGGGTCCATACCAGCTTCTCCGGCCCGAACAGCAGCGCGGCGCCGTGTCCGCATTCACGCAGGCCCAGCGCCCGGATCACCGACCGCGTTCGATCGGTGTCGTCCACACCGGCCACCCCGGCAACCTGCGCCGGTGCCAGCAATTCACTGAGGCCCAGCACCACACTCGCTCCCCCGAGCCCCTTCACCAGCAGAGCTGTGCCGTTCGCAAACGACGGATTAGTCATCACCGTCCCCTTGGTTGGCGGCTGCCCGTAGCGCCTCGAGCAACGGCTCGGCGGCCTCTTTGAAGAACAGGTCTTGTGCCTCGCCACCGATTTGCACCAAAGCGACGTCGGTAAACCCGGATTCCCAATAGGCCCGAACCGCGTCGACGATCGCGTCGAGGTCCGGCCCGCAGGGAATGCTCTCGGCGACGTCCTCGGGGCGGACGAACTGGGTGGCGGCGGCAAAACCCGCCGTCGTCGGCAGGTTGGAGTTGACATGCCAGCCCCCGCCGAACCAGCGGAACTGCTCGTGGGCGCGTTGCACCGCGGCGTCGCGGTCCGGGTCCCAGCACACCGGTATCTGCCCGACGACCCGGCCGCCACCGGCCATCCCGACGGCCTGACGCGCGGAGTGCCAGTCACGGACCAGGTCTCCGCTGGGCTGCACCGCGATCAGGTGGTCGGCGAGGGTGGCGAACTTGCCGATCGACCGTTCGCCGGTCATCGCCACCGCGATGCCGATCGGATCATCAGGCAGATCCCACAGTCGTGCCGAGTCCACCTGGTAGTAGTCCCCGCGCCAATCGACCAACTCGCCACCGAACAACGCGCGGATGATCTCGATCGCTTCGCCCAGCATGTCCTGGCGCTGCTTGAGCGCCGGCCAGCCCTGGCCGACGACGTGCTCGTTGAGGTTCTCGCCGCTGCCCAGCCCGAGGGTGAACCGGCCGTCGGCAAGGATCTGCACGGTCGCGGCCTGCTGCGCGACGACCGCCGGGTGGTATCGGATCGTCGGACAGGTCACATACGAGTACAGATCCACCCGTTCGGTGGCATGTGCGACCGCTCCCAGTACTGCCCAGGCGTTGGGGGCGTGTCCTTGCGACGAGAGCCACGGCGAGAAGTGGTCACTGCAGACCTCGAAGTCGAAACCTCGACGTTCAGCCGAAATCGCATATCGGACAAGGTCTTTCGGGCCATTCTGTTCTGTCAACAGGGTGTAGCCGAACCGCGTCATTCCAGACGGGTACCCCAGCACGGCCAGGGCAAACGATTGCCGCGACTAAAGGCGGTCCTTCACCGCCGCCGACAGCCGGGCTCCGTCGGCCTTGCCGGCGGCGATCGCGGTGGCCGCCTTCATCACCATGCCCATCTGTTTCATGCTGGGCCGCTCGCCGAGTTGCTCGGCCACCTGGGCGACCGCGGTGTCGACGACGTCGGCGAGCTCACCCTCGGTGAGCGGGGTGGGCAGGTATTCGTCGATGACCCGCGCTTCGGCGTGTTCCTCGGCGGCGAGCTCGCCGCGGCCGTTTTGGGTGTAGATCTCGGCGGCTTCCCCCCGTTTGCGGGATTCCCGGGCCAATACCTTGAGCACCTCGTCGTCGGAGAGTTCCCGCGACTGCTTGCCGGAGACTTCCTCGGTCTGGATCGCGGCCAGCAACATGCGCAGGGTCGCGGTCCGCAATTTGTCCCGCGTCTTCATCGCTTCGGTCAAGTCGGCGCGCAGCCGGGATTTGAGGTCGGCCATAGCTCAGACGCTACGCGAGCCATCTGGCGCCGCGGGACCTTGCGAGACATTGAGAAATACCCTCGTGGCCGACAGGATGGGAGTCATGATCGACGACGGCGGCGCCACCTGGTGAGCACGCCGCCGTTCGACTACCCCGAATACCCCGAGGGGTGGAACCCGCCGCCAGGTTACGGTCCCCCGGGATACCCCCCGGCGGGCTATCCGCCCCCTGGGTATGGACCGCCGGCCGGCGGCCCGCCGCCGGGGTATGGGCCGCCACCCGGCTATCCGCCTCCGCCTGGTTATGGATCGCCACCTGGCTACGGGGGTCCGCCGCCTGGCTACGGGGGTCCGCCGCCCGGCTACGGCGGCCCGCCGCAGTTCCACCCGGGCGGTTTCCGGCCGGGGATCATCCCACTGCGCCCGTTGGGACTAAGCGAAATCTTCAATGGCGCAGTCGGCTATGTCCGGGCCAATCCGAAAACAGCTCTCGGGCTCACGGCGATCATCGTCGTGATCACACAGGCCATCGCGTTGATGATCGCGGCCGGACCGATTGCCGGCACCAGCCGGCTCACGACGGCATCGCCCGACGAGCCCACTGGCGGTGATGTGGCCGCTGGGCTGATCTCGGCTGCTGCCAGCGGCCTCATCACTTGGCTGGCGGGGATCCTGCTCAGCGGCATGCTCACCGTCGTCGTCGGCCGCGCGGTATTCGGGTCCACGATCACCATCGGCGAAGCCTGGACGAGAATCCGCGGGCGGCTGCCGGCACTGCTGGGCCTGGCGGCACTGGAAGCCGTCGGCGCGATACTGCTTGTCGGTCTGGTGGCGCTGCTCATCACCGCCGTGGGCGCCGTCGGCAGCGGCGCCGCAGCGCTCGTTTTCGGTCTTCCGTTGGTGCTGGCCCTGATCGCAGCGTTGGGCTACTTCTATACCGTGCTGTCGTTTGCGCCGGTGCTGATCGTGTTGGAACAGCTGCCCGTCATGGACGCCATCACCAGATCCGTTGCGCTGGTCCGCAACAGCTTCTGGCGGGTGCTCGGTATCCGGTTGCTGACCTCTGTCGTGGTGTTCGTCATCGCAGGTGCCGTCGCGGCGCCGTTCAACTTCGTCGGCCAGCTTATGGCCGACCCGTCCAGCGGGCCCACACTGATCGGTTTGACGATAGGCGCCGTCGGATCGGCAATAGGCCGAATCATTACCGCTCCGTTCAGCGCCGGTGTGGTGGTCTTGCTTTACACCGATCGCCGCATCCGCGCCGAGGCGTTCGACCTGATCCTGCAGACTGGTGCCGCCAGCGGTCCGGCGGCGGCACATTCCACCGACTACCTCTGGCTGACCCATCCAGGCATGAGGATTGGCTGAGGATGCCGACTATCGACATCGACCGCGATGCCGCACACGAGGCTGCGCAACGCGAACTGGCCAAACCGATCTACCCCAAAGCTTCGCTGACACAACGATTCCACGATTGGGTCGACGAACTACTCTTCCGCCTGGTCGAAAAGGGGTCTGCGTTGCCCGGCGGATGGTTCACCATAGCGGTGCTACTCGTTCTACTGGGGATCGCGCTGCTGATCGCGATCCGGGTGGCGCAGCGCACAATACACACCCGCCGCGGCGGCGACTACCAGTTGTTCGACGGCGGGCCACTCAGTTCCGCCGCGCACCGCGCGACTGCGGACGGTTTTGCCGCTGAAGAGAATTGGACCGCAGCGATTCGGCACCGGCTGCGCGCGATCGCCCGCGCGCTGGAGGAGACCCGCGTACTCGAGCCCGCTCCCGGCCGTACCGCCAACGAGCTGGCCCGCGACGCCGGCGCGCGCATACCACGGGTCGCCTCCGAGTTCGCCCGGGCCGCTGCAGCTTTCAACGACGTCACCTACGGCGAACGGCCCGGGACATCTGCCGCCTACCAGATGATCGCCGACCTTGACGACCATCTGCGATCCGGTTCGGCGACCGACGTGCCTGCAGCCGACCAGTCGACAGCACTGGGCCCGTGGGCGGCGGTGCAGTGACGGCCACCGGCTCGTCGACGCTGGTCAGACGTTGGCGAACTTGGCGGTGGGTCCTGTTGACACTGGCCGCTCTCTGCGTTGTCGCGGCGGTCGGCACTTACCTGACCGCGGCACGGCCGGGTGGCCGGATGGATCCGACGGCCACCGGGCCGGACGGCGCACATGCATTGGTGGCGCTGCTGGCCGCCGGAGGAGTCGACGTCGTCGCCGCCGACACCGTTGCCGATGTGGAACGGGAGATGCGCTCGGGGAGCCTGCTGCTGATCGGGCAGAGCCAGTACCTCACCGATGACGCACTGCTGCACCGGCTCGCCGACGTCCCCGGTGACCTGCTGCTGGTAGAGCCGACGTCGCGGACCCGCGCCGCATTGGCGCCGGACATCCGCAGCGGCGGCGCCAGCACACCGGAGAGCAAGCCGGATTGCGCGCTGCGCGCAGCGAACAGCGCCGGATCGGTACAGTTCGGCCCGACCAACACCTTCAGTGCTGCGTCAACAGCTATCGGCCATCACCAGATCACCAGCTGCTACGGCGGAGCGCTGGTCCGCTACCGCGACGGTGAACGCACCGTCACCCTGGTGGGCAGCACCGAGTTCATGACCAACGGTGGCCTGTTGCGCGCCGGTAACGCCGCACTGGCGATGAACCTCGCCGGCGAACGCGCTCGCCTGGTCTGGTACGCGCCGCAGCGAGTCGAGGGCGAATCGAGTTCCGCGGCAACCATCTTCGATTTGATCCCCGACAATGTCGGCTGGATGGCCTGGCAACTGTCGCTGACAGTGTTACTGCTCGCGCTGTGGAAGGGCCGCCGGATCGGCCCATTGGTCGCCGAGGACCTGCCGGTGGTCGTGCGCGCGTCGGAGACGGTCGAGGGCCGCGGCCGGCTGTACCGTTCGCGGCGGGCCCGCGACCGCGCAGCACAAGCTCTGCGTACCGCGGCCCTGCAGCGGCTGTCCCCCCGGCTCGGCCTGAGCTCGACCACGCCCGCGCCCGCGGTAGCGAGGGCCGTCGCGCAGCGCAGCGGCGCCGACGCGGACTCGGTGCGGCATACGCTGTTCGGGCCGCCCCCGGCGACCGACACCGATCTGGTGGCGCTGGCCCGTGCGCTCGACGACATCGAAAGGCAGGTCGCACACTTATGACCCGCGCTGGCGACGATGCAGAGCGAAGCGATGAGGAGGAGCAGCGCTTATGACCCAGTCGGCCCCCGCATCCGCACCGCCCGCGGCTGCCGAATCGGCACGGCAGGCGTTGTTGGCGTTGCGCGCCGAAATCGCCAAAGCCGTCGTCGGACAGGACGCCGTGATCAGCGGTCTGGTCATCGCGCTGTTATGCCGAGGCCATGTGCTGCTCGAAGGCGTTCCGGGTGTGGCGAAAACGCTGTTGGTCCGTGCGATGGCCGCGGCGCTGCAGTTGGAGTTCAAACGGGTCCAGTTCACCCCGGATCTGATGCCCGGCGACGTCACCGGCTCGCTGGTCTACGACGCCCGCACCGCCGCTTTCGTGTTCCGCGCCGGCCCGGTGTTCACCAATCTCATGCTGGCCGACGAAATCAACCGCACACCGCCCAAGACGCAGGCCGCTCTGCTGGAAGCCATGGAAGAGCGCCAGGTCAGCGTCGACGGTGAACCACGGGCGCTGCCCGATCCGTTCATCGTCGCCGCGACACAGAATCCGATCGAATACGAGGGCACCTATCAGTTGCCCGAAGCGCAACTCGACCGATTTCTACTCAAGCTGACAGTCCCGCTGCCAGCGCGTGATTCGGAGGTCGCCATCCTCGGACGGCACGCGCACGGCTTCGATCCGCGTGACCTGTCGGCAATCCGACCGGTGGCCGGCAGCGCCGAGCTGACCGCCGGGCGCGAGGCGGTGCGCCAGGTAATTGTCGCCGACGAACTGCTGGGCTACATCGTCGACATCGTCGGCGCCACCCGCCACTCACCGGCGCTGCACCTTGGCGTATCGCCGCGTGGCGCCACGGCGTTGCTGGGCACCGCCCGGTCGTGGGCGTGGCTGTCCGGGCGCAACTACGTCACGCCCGACGATGTGAAGGCGATGGCCCGGCCCACCCTGCGGCACCGGGTGATGCTGCGCCCGGAAGCCGAGCTGGAAGGCGCCACCGCCGACGGGGTGCTCGACGGCATACTTGCCTCGGTTCCGGTGCCCCGATAGTGGTCCTGACTGGACGCACTGGGCTGGTTGCGCTGGCCGGTGTACTGCCGGTCGCGTTATCGCCTTGGCCGGCAACGGCTTTTCTGGCGCTACTGGTGCTGCTGCTGATGGCGGTGGCCGTCGACGTCGGGTTAGCCGCAAAGATCAGCGCCCTGCGGTTCAGTCGTTCGGGGCCGGCGTCGGTGCGGCTCGGCGAGTCAGCGAATGTCGGTCTGCTGATCCACAACGGTGGCCGGCGTCGGTTTCGCGGCCAGCTCCGCGACGCCTGGCCACCCAGCACGCGCGCCGAACCCGGTGTTCACACCGTTGACATCGCTGCCGGCCAGGCACAGCCGTTGGCTACCTGCCTGCAGCCGGCACGCCGCGGCGATCAGCGGACGGCGGTGGTCACGGCACGATCGTTCGGACCGCTGGGCCTGGCGGGACGGCAGTGGTCGGCACCGGTAGCCGGGACCGTGCGGGTACTGCCACCGTTCCTGTCCCGCAAGCACCTCCCGGCACGGCTGGCCAAGCTGCGCGAGATCGATGGGCTGTTGCCGACGTTGACCCGCGGCCAGGGCACCGAATTCGACTCGCTGCGAGAGTATGTCGTCGGCGACGACGTCCGCTCGATCGACTGGCGCGCCACCGCCCGTCGCTCCGACGTCGTAGTCCGGACTTGGCGGCCCGAGCGTGACCGTCGGGTCGTCATAGTGCTCGACACCGGACGCACGTCGGCCGGCCGGGTCGGTGTCGACCCCACCGCCGGTGATCCGGGTGGATGGCCGCGACTGGACTGGTCGATGGATGCCGCGCTGCTGTTGGCGGCGCTGGCATCCCGGGCCGGCGACCACGTCGACTTCCTCGCCCATGACCGCGTCACGCGGGCCACGGTGTTCGGTTCGCCGCGGACCGAGCTGCTCGCCCAGCTGGTTGACGCGATGGCGCCGCTGCGCCCCGAACTCATCGAATCTGATGCCGCGGCAATGGTTTCCGCGGTATTGCGACGGGTCCGGCGGCGTGCGCTGGTGGTGCTGTTGACCGACCTCAACGCCGCTGCTCTCGACGAAGGACTGCTGCCGGTATTGCCGCAGCTCTCCGCCAGACACCAGGTGATCATCGCCGCGGTGACCGATCCGCGCGTCGACCGGCTCGCTGCCGGCCGCGCCGATGTGGCTGCGGTGTATGACGCGGCGGCGGCCGAATGGTCCCGCAATGACCGGGACCGGATTGCCTCGCGGCTGCGCCAGGGCGGCGTGGACGTGGTCGATGCGCTACCGACCGAGTTGGCGCCCGCGCTGGCAGACCGCTACCTGGCGATGAAGGCCACCGGACGGCTCTGAGGTCAGCCGGTCGGTAGCACGTCGGGTGCGTCGGCGATGTCACCGGTCTCCGCGGCCAGGACGGCGCGCCGACCGAAGTACACGACGTAGGCCAGAAACGCTGCCTCGGCCGCGATCCCGATACCGATCCGCACAAACGTCGGCAGCGGCGATGGGGTCACTGCCGCTTCGATGACACCCGAAACGAGTAACACCGCCACCAGTCCGACCGCGATCGCGACGACGGCGCGACCCTGCTCGGCAAGCACCTGGACGCGGGGGCGCTGTCCGGGCGAGATCACCGCCCAGCCCAACCGCATCCCGGCGGCGGCGGCCAGAAATACCGCCGTCAATTCCAGCAGGCCGTGCGGAATCAGCAGGCCCAGCAGGACGTCGCCCTTGCCTGCCTGGAGCATCAAACCGCCGATGGCGCCGAGGTTGGCGGCGTTTTGGAACAGCACAAACGGGATCGGCACGCCCAGCACGACGGCCAACGCGATGCACTTCGCGGCGACCCAGGCGTTGTTGACCCATACCTGCAGGCCAAACGCCACGGCCGGATGCTCGCTGTAGTACGCGGCGACGTCATGGTTGACCAATTCGTCGATGTCGCTTGGGGTACCGATGGTGGCCTGCACCTCGGGGCTGCCGGCCACCCACAGCGCGATGATGCCCGCCACCGCGAAGAACGCCAGACCCGTCGCCAACCACCAACGCCACGCGCGGTAGGCCACCACCGGGAACGACACCGTCCAGAATCGGATGAACTCGCTGCTGACCGGAGCGTGCGCGCCGGTCACCGCGGCGCGGGCGCGGGCCACCAAAGTCGACAGGCGGCCGATCAGCGCCGACTCCGAGGATGCTGAGCGCAACATCGACAGGTGCGTCGATACCCGTTGATAGAGCTCGACAAGTTCGTCGATCTCCGGGCCGGTGAGACGACGACGGTTACGCACCAGCCGGTCGAGCCGGTCCCAGGCGCCGCGGTGCGCAAGCACAAAGGCGTCGACGTCCACCTGCACGAGGCTAGCGGCGCGCGTAGCGGCGATCGCAAACTCGGCGAAGTCGAGTGCAGCGGGTCGCCGCCACAGGGGTAGCGGCGATCGCAAACTCGGCGAAGTCGAGTGCAGCGGGTCGCCGCCAATGGGTAGCGTTCGCAGTATGTCGGAGGTCGTCACCGGCGATGCCGTGGTGCTTGATGTGCAGATCGCGCAGTTGCCGGTGCGCGCGGTCGGAGCGTTGATCGACATCGTCGTCATCATCGTCGGTTATCTGCTCGGATTGATGTTGTGGGCGGCCACACTGACCGAGTTCGACGACGCCGCAACTGCCGCCATCCTGATCATCTTCACGGTGCTGGTGCTGGTCGGGTATCCACTGGCCTTCGAAACGGCGACCCGCGGCCGGACGGTCGGCAAAATCGTGATGGGGCTGCGGGTGGTATCCGACGACGGTGGTCCAGAGCGTTTCCGCCAAGCGCTGTTCCGGGCCCTGGCGTCGCTGGTGGAAATTTGGATGTTGTTCGGGAGCCCCGCTGTGATCTGCAGTCTGCTTTCACCGAAAGCCAAACGAATCGGCGACATCTTCGCCGGGACGATGGTGATCAGCGAACGCAGCCCGAAATCGAGTCCGCCCCCACCGATGCCGCCGTCACTGGCGTGGTGGGCCGCGTCGCTGCAATTGTCCGGTCTCAGCTCAGGGCAAGCCGAGCTGGCGCGTCAATTCCTTTCTCGGGCACCGCAACTCGATCCGGGGCTGCGTTATCAGATGGCCTACCGGATCGCCGGTGATGTGTTGGCGCGCGTCGCTCCACCGCCGCCGCCCGGAACTCCGCCGCAACTCGCGCTGGCCGCTGTGCTCGCCGAGCGACACCGCCGGGAACTGGCGCGGTTGCGCCCGCTGGCCGCACCGGTCCCCGGGCCGCCTCCGCAGAACTGGCCGCCGCCCCCACCACCCTGGCCTGCGCCGGGCGGCGGTTTCACACCGCCTCGTTGAGTTACTGAACCACCGTCGCCGCGACGATGACGATGTCGATGACCAACAGCGCCAAGGCGATCACCGGAACCACGATGCCCCACCGGCGGCGAGCCGTGAAGAAGGAAATGACAATGGTCAGAGCCGCCACCACCGGCGCGCCGTAGAACAGGACACCGAAACTGATTCCGTTCGGCCCGAGATTGGGGCACTGCTTGTCAATGCACGCAGCCGTGCTCATCACGGCACCGAGCGTAAAGATCAGCACAGCCGCGGCGGCCGGCACCGTCAACAGCGCGAGCACCCAGTTCACCCAGAGACGCAACCGGCCTTTGCGGTCGGCGTCGTTTTGGGGTACTGCCGGTTCGGCGCCGGCAGCGACCTTCACGTCGCGGTTTTCGTCATTCATCCGTTCAGTGCTACCCAGCCCGCCACGACGGATAAACCTTCCCAGCTTCAGTTCAACTTCGCTGGCTACCGTGCCGGCATGACAAGGACGGCCGGCGCCGCCGAGGCGATCCCGGCACGGCTGGCGCGTGCGCTGGACTTGTTGAACTTCTCGCTGGCCGACGTGCGCGACGGTTTGGGTCCCTACTTGTCAATTTATTTGTTGCTGACCTATCAGTGGGACCAGGCCTCGATCGGGTTCGTGATGGCCATCGGCGGGATTGCGGCAATCGTGGCGCAGACGCCGGTGGGTGCGGTGGTCGACCGCACCACGGCCAAGCGGACACTGCTGATCGCCGGAGCGGTGATCGTCACTGCGGGGGCCCTGGCGATGCCACTTTTTCCCGCGTTCTACTCGATCTCGGCGTTACAGGCGGTTACCGGGATCGCCGGTTCGGTGTTCGCTCCTGGCCTGGCGGCAATCACCCTGGGCGTGGTGGGACCGGGCAATTTTGCCCGGCGAATCGGGCGCAACGAGTCCTTCAACCATGCCGGCAACGCCGCCGCCGCGGCCACCACCGGTGGGCTGGCCTACTTCTTCGGCCCGGCGGTGGTGTTCTGGGTGCTCGCCGCAATGGGCCTGCTCAGCGTGGTGGCCACCCTGCGGATCCCGGCGCAGTGCATCGACCACGACGTGGCGCGCGGCATGGACCACGCACCCGGGCAGGCTCACCCGCAGCCGTCCCGATTGGCAGTGTTGCTGCACAACCGGCGGTTGATGATTTTCGCCGCCGCGGTAGTGGCGTTTCATTTCGCCAACGCAGCCATGCTGCCGCTGGTCGGTCAGGTGCTGGCACTGCAGAACAAGGAGCGGGGCACCGCGTTGATGGCGGCTTGCATTGTGGCAGCCCAGGTGGTGATGGTGCCGGTGGCTTATATCGCCGGCGCTAAGGCCGACAGTTGGGGGCGCAAACCCATCTTTTTGGTCGGTTTCGCGGTGTTGGCCGCCCGCGGTTTCCTCTACACGCTGTCGGACAACTCGTCCTGGCTGGTGGGTGTGCAACTGCTCGATGGGGTGGGTGCGGGCATTTTCGGGGCACTATTTCCCCTGGTCGTGCAGGACGTCACGCATGGCACCGGGCGGTTCAACATCAGCCTGGGCGCCGTCACCACCGCCTGGGGCGTGGGTGCTGCGCTGTCGAATTTCGCCGCCGGCTGGATCGTGGTGGCGGCGGGCTACCACGCGGCATTCCTGGCCTTGGGCGCGCTGGCCGGCGGCGGATTCGCCCTCTACCTGCTCGCTATGCCGGAAACCGGCCCAGCGGCGACGAATGTTTCTCCCACCGTTGCATCGCGATAGTTTTCGATATATCGTTGCTGTATCGCTCACGCACCAGACGTGACGCCATCAGAAACGAGACACACCATGAGCACACCTTTCCGCCCTTACGGAATGCCCTTCGTCGGTGGACCCCCAGAGGGCTTCGGTCCTGGCCCCCAGGTTCATAGCGCGGTGCACGAAAAGCGCCGCTCGGCTCGATCCGAGGTCCACGGGAATCTCCGCAGCCATGGCCGCGGACACGACAACCCGGGCGGTGCGAAATTCGGAGCGGGGTTGGGCCGCGGGTTCAAACCCGGCGGCTTCGGGTCCGGCGGGTTCGGTCCCGGCGGGTTCGGTTCCGGCGGGTCAGGTCCCGGCGGGTTCGGTTTCGGACTCGGGTTCGGTCCCGGCCCGCGCGGTGGTCGCCGCGGTGGCCCGGGCCGGCGCGGTCGCCGCGGCGATGTCCGTGCCGCCATCCTGGTGCTGCTGGCCGAGCGGCCGATGCACGGTTACGAGATGATCCAGGAGATCGCCGAGCGCAGCCAGGACCTGTGGCGGCCCAGCCCGGGCTCCGTGTATCCGACCCTGCAGTTGCTGGTCGACGAGGGACTCTGCGTCGGATCGGAAATCGAGGGAACCAAGAAGCTTTTCGAGCTGACCGAGCAGGGCCGCGCCGCTGCCAAGAAGATCGCGACCCCGCCTTGGGAGGAGATCGCTGACGGGGTCGACCCGTCGCACCTCAACCTACAAACCGCGGTCGGCCAATTGCTCGCCTCGATAGCGCAAGCTGCGCATGCGGCAACTCGTGAGCAGCAGCAGCGCATCATCGACGTCGTCAACAATGCGAGGCGCGAAATCTACACCGTACTCAGCGAAGACGAGTAGCGCCCTACCCCGCGAGCGCCAGAAGGTTTAGGACACGTCGACCCAGTCCAGGGTGCGTTGCACCGCCTTGCGCCAGCCCGCGTATCCCGCGGCGCGCTCGTCATCGTTCCATGCCGGCGACCAACGCTTGTCCTCGCGCCAATTGGCCTGCAAATCATTGGGATCGGCCCAGAACCCCACCGCCAGGCCGGCGGCGTAGGCCGCCCCCAGTGCTGTGGTCTCGGCGATCACCGGCCGCACCACGTCGACACCGAGCACGTCGGCTTGGATCTGCATGCACAAGTCGTTGGCGGTGATACCGCCGTCGACTTTGAGAACCTCGAGGCGCACGCCGGAGTCGGCTGCCATCGCGTCGACCACATCGCGGCTCTGGTAGCAGATCGATTCCAGCGTCGCGCGGGCCAGATGCGCGTTGGTGTTGTACCGCGACAGCCCGACGATCGCGCCGCGGGCATCCGATCGCCAGTACGGGGCGAACAAGCCGGAAAACGCCGGAACGAAATACACGCCGCCGTTGTCGTCGACCTGGCGGGCCAGCGCCTCGCTCTGCGCGGCGCCGCTGATGATGCCCAGCTGGTCGCGCAGCCACTGCACAGCCGAGCCGGTGACCGCTATCGAACCTTCCAGGGCGTAAACGGGTTTGGCGTCGCCGAACTGATAGCAGACCGTAGTCAACAAGCCGTTGGCTGAGCGCACGATCTCTTCGCCAGTGTTGAGCAGCAGGAAATTGCCGGTGCCGTAGGTGTTTTTCGCATCTCCGGGTGACAGGCACACCTGCCCGACCATCGCCGCGTGCTGGTCGCCGAGGATGCCGGTGATCGGCACCTCACCGCCGAGCGGACCGCTGTCCCGCGTGACCCCGTATGGCTGCGGAGCCGACGACGGCGCAATCGCGGGCAGCATCGCCCGCGGTATCCCGAACAGCGCGAGCAGCTCGTCGTCCCAGTCCAAGGTCTCCAGATTCATCAGCATGGTGCGGCTGGCGTTGGTGACGTCAGTGACATGCACGCCGCCGCGCGGACCGCCGGTGAGATTCCACAGCAGCCAGGTATCGGCGGTGCCGAAGACGGCGTCGCCCTGTTCGGCGGCAGCACGTACGCCGTCGACGTTGTCCAATATCCATTGCAGTTTCCCGCCGGAGAAATACGTCGCCGGCGGCAGGCCGGCTTTACGCCGAATCACCTCGCCGCGGCCGTCGCGGTCCAGCGCCGACGCGATGCGATCGGTGCGGGTGTCCTGCCAGACGATGGCGTTGCAGTAGGGCCTGCCGGTGCGCTTGTTCCACACCAGCGTGGTCTCCCGCTGATTCGTAATACCCAGCGCGGCAATGTCTTCGGGTCCAAGGCTGGTTCTGTTCAATACCGATACCAGCACCGAGGCAGTGCGCTCCCAGATCTCGACCGGGTCATGCTCGACCCAGCCGGCTCGCGGCAGGATCTGTTCATGCTCAAGCTGGTGGCGGCCCACCTCGGCCCCATCGTGGTCGAAAATCATGCAGCGGGTGCTGGTGGTGCCCTGGTCGATCGAGGCGATGAACTCAGCCACTTGCTCTCCTCCGCGGGACGGCGGCCACTGCGTGTAATCGTCCATGATGGTCTATGTGGGCAGACGAACGTTCGACCTCGAGAGCATGCCGCGCGGCGGCCCCACAGCGTCGTGCCTGGACCGGCTCTTGCAGACCGATCGGCTGGAATATCTGGACCGCGACGACGTCGACGAGCGCAAGCACGCCGTGGTTCGATCCCTGGACCGCTTCGGGCGACTGTTCGGTCATCACCAGATGTTCGCCCGCATTGCGCTCGAGGAGATCGCCGACGTGCCCGATCCCAAGATCCTCGAGCTCGGCTCCGGACATGGTGGGCTGGCCCGGGCGCTGCTGGAGATGCATCCGACCGCCGACCTGACAGTTACCGACATCGAACCCGCTTCCGTGGCCGCGATCGCCGCCGGTGATCTGGGTCACCACCCGCGGGCTGCCGTGCTTCAGATGGATGCGACAGCCATCGATGCGCCCGACGGCTGCTACGACCTGGCGGTGTTCGCGATGTCGTTTCACCACCTGCCGCCGGCGGCGGCGGCCCAGGCGTTGGCCGAAGGGAGCCGCGCGGCGGACAAGCTGCTGATCATCGATTTGCCCCGGCCACCGTCGCTGCTGCACATCGCCCAGCTGGCCTCGATGCTGCCGCTGGCCATGGTGATGCCGATGGCACACGACGGTGTGATCAGCTCGCTGCGCGCCTACAGCCCGTCGGCGCTGCGAGCGCTGGCCCGGCACACCGACCCGGCGATCCAGCTCGAGCTGCGCGGCGGCGGCTTGGTCAATTCCCCGCTTCGGCCGCGCCCCCAGATCGTGGTGGCCAGTCGCTTGCGCGAGCGTCGCTGAACCTGTTGCATCGGCGATGTGGGCGAAGAGGTCAAACGGGCCGCGTACAACCATTCGCACCGGCAGGAATACCGGCGCAAGGTGCAGTTGTGCCTAGACGTCTTCGAGACGATGCTCGCGCAGTCCAGCTTCGAGTTCGACCGTCCGCTGACCGGGATGGAGATCGAATGCAATCTCGTCGACGACGACTACCAGCCGGCGATGTCGAACCGGTATGTGCTGGCGTCGATCGGCGATCCGGCCTACCAGACCGAATTAGGCGCCTACAACATCGAATTCAACGTGCCGCCCCGGTCGTTGCCGGGTCGCACCGCAATCGAGTTGGAAGCCGACGTGCGGGCAAGTTTGAACGACGCCGAGACAAAGGCCAACGCCGACAACGCGCACATCGTGACGATTGGGATCCTGCCGACGCTGATGCCCGAGCATCTGCGTGGCAGGTGGATGAGCGACTCCACCCGCTATCAAGCTCTCAACGACTCGATCTTCCGCGCTCGCGGTGAAGATTTGCAGATCGACATCGGCGGGACCGAACCGCTCAGCTTGAATTCCGGCACCATCGCCCCCGAATCTGCTTGCACCAGTATGCAATTGCACCTGCAGGTGTCCCCCGCCGATTTCGCCGACAACTGGAACGCCGCGCAGGTGCTGGCCGGTCCACAGCTGGCGCTCGGCGCGAATTCGCCGTACTTCTTCGGCCATCACCTGTGGGCGGAGACTCGCATCGAACTGTTCACGCAGTCCACCGACACCCGGCCGGACGAGCTGAAAACCCAAGGGGTGCGGCCTCGAGTGTGGTTCGGGGAGCGCTGGATCACGTCGATCTTCGACCTCTTCGAAGAGAACGTGCGCTATTTCCCGTCGCTGTTGCCCGAGGTGTCTGACGAAGATCCGGTCGCCGAGCTCGCCGCCGGCCGTACGCCACAGCTTTCGGAGTTACGTCTGCACAACGGAACCGTGTATCGCTGGAACCGGCCGGTGTACGACGTCGTCGGCGGCCGTCCCCATCTGCGGGTGGAGAACCGAGTGCTGCCGGCGGGACCGACCGTCGTCGACATGCTGGCCAATTCGGCGTTCTACTACGGCATGCTGCGTACGTTGTCGGAGGAAGACCGTCCGGTGTGGACCAAGATGAATTTCTCCGCGGCGCATACGAATTTCCGTAAAGCGGCCCGTTATGGCCTGGACGCTCAGTTGTATTGGCCGGGTTTGGGCGAGGTGACCACCGACGAACTGGTGCTGCGGCAATTGTTGCCGATGGCCTACGAGGGCCTGCAGGCCTGGGGTGTCGCCGCTGAGGTGTGCGACCGGTTTCTGGATGTGATCGAGGGCCGCGCGAAAACCGGCCGTAACGGGGCAACCTGGCAGGTGTCCACGGTGCGGGCATTGCAAGCCGGCGGGATGACTCGGCCCGCGGCGTTGGCGGAGATGCTGCACCGCTACTGCGACCACATGCACAGCAATGAGCCGGTGCACACCTGGGAGACGATGACCACGCCCGAGTAGGTTGGAGCTCATGGCGAATGAAGTGATGGATTGGGACAACGCATACCGGCAGGAAGGCGTTTTCGAGGGACCGCCGCCATGGAATATCGGTGAGCCGCAGCCGGAATTGGCTACCTTGATCCGGGACGGCAAGGTCCGCAGCGACGTGCTGGACGCGGGCTGCGGCTACGCCGAACTGTCGCTGGCGCTGGCGGCCGAAGGCTACACCGTGGTCGGGATCGATCTCACCGCGACCGCTGTCGCGGCCGCCACCAAGGCTGCGGAAGAACGCGGACTGCGCACTGCGAGTTTCGCCCAAGCCGACATCACCTCGTTCACCGGCTATGACGGCCGCTTCAATACCGTGATCGATTCCACGTTGTTTCACTCGCTGCCAGTGGAGGGCCGCGACGGCTACCTGCGCTCGATACACCAGGCCGCGGCGCCGGGCGCGGTGTATTACGTCTTGGTTTTCGCCAAAGCCGCTTTCCCGCCCGAGGCGGAGCAGGGGCCTAACACGGTCGACGAGGACGAATTGCGGGCCGCGGTGAGCAAGTACTGGCAGATCGACGAGATCCGTCCGGCATTCATCCACGCGAACATGCCACCCAGCGCGCCCGATGCCCCAATTCAGCTGCCGGAGTTCCCCAAAGACGACAAGGGCCGGTCGAAATTGCCGGCCTATTTGGTGACCGCGCATAAAGCCGACTGAAGCGACGTCAGGTGGTGGCCGCGGTCGCGTCGGCCAATGCGGCGGCGAAGGCTGTCAACTCGTCGGTGGTGGTGTCGACGTGCGGCGAGATCCGCAATACCGGCGCGGCCAATTCCCGCGGCGCCCGCTCCACTCCCGCGGCCGTGGTCACGATCTGACGGTGGTCGATCAGCCAGGACCGCACGACGTCCGGTTGGGCGCCGTCGGTCGGGGCCAGCGTGGTGATCGCGCTCGGCTCTTCCGGTCTTTCGACGACCCGCCAGCCATGGACGTCGGCCAGCACGGTGCGGCTGTCACGGCCCACCTGAGCCAGACGTTGCCGCACCGCCGCCGGGTTGGCGGCCAGATGCTCACCCAGCGCAACCGAAAAACCCACCCGCGCCGCAACATTGGCTTCACCGAGTTCGAGTCGTTGGGCCACCGACAGCGACGACACCCATTCCGGCGGAGGCAACCGTGGCCGCAGCTGCTGCACCAGCGCTGGACGCACGGCGAGTGCGCCAACCCCGCGTGGGCCCGCGAGCCATTTGCGCGACGACGTGTACGTCACGTCGGCACCTACCGCGCAGTCCACGTGGCCGAGCCCCTGGGCGGCGTCCACAATCAACGGCAAACCCAGTTCGCCGCATAGCCGCACCACCTCGGCCAGCGGCTGCACGACCCCGCGGTGGCTGGCCACGACGGTCAGATGCACCAGATCCGGCGGGTCGGTGGCCAGGCGCACGGCCGCTTCGTCGATCGCGATCCGGCCGTCGCCGTCGGCGGGCAACGGGCGGCTGGCGAAACCATGCGCGGCCATCACCGCCAAATTGGGCCCGTATTCACCCGGCAGGCAGGCCAGAGTCCGGCCGCCCGGCGGCCAACTGCCCAGCAGCAGGTCGAGTGCGTGCAGCGAGCCGGTGGTGAACACCACCTCGGCATCGGGCATGCCGGCCAGCGCGGCGACGGCGGCGCGCCCGGCGTCCAGCACCGGTACTGCGGCGGCCGCGGCGACGTAGCCGCCGACTTCGGACTCGTGGCGGGCGTGCCGGGCTGCGGCATCGAGCACAGCCAGGCTCTGCCGCGAGCAGGCTGCACTGTCCAGGTGCAGCCCGGCGACCGGCGGACGGGCCGACCGCCAGCCGTCTGCCAGCGAGGTCACTTGGCGGCCAGCGACAGCCCGAAGTCGCCGGCGCTGTCGGTCCACCACCGGGTGCGCCGCAGGCCGACAGCGGCCAGTTCGGCGGCCACCGTCTCGGGCCGGAACTTGCACGAGACCTCGGTGAGCATCTCCTCACCGGCGGTGAACTCGGCGGTCAGGTC
Source organism: Mycobacterium sp. NGS62 (assembly GCF_059812285.1). Taxonomy (NCBI): domain Bacteria; kingdom Bacillati; phylum Actinomycetota; class Actinomycetes; order Mycobacteriales; family Mycobacteriaceae; genus Mycobacterium; species Mycobacterium sp. NGS62. The sequence goes on from NZ_JCALCK010000007.1 coordinate 38,904, forward strand.
GAGCGCCCGAATCTGCACGCGCTGCGGTCGTTCGGCGCGCAGCCACATCTCCATCCGCTGCTCTTCAGCGTTCCAACGAGCGACGTGCGCATAGGCTTCGACGTCAAAATCCGCGTCGAGTTCCCGGTTGACCACCGAGAGCACGTTGCGGTTGAACCGCGCCGTCACTCCAGCGGCGTCGTCATATGCCCGGATCAGCCGCTCGGTGTCTTTGACCAGATCGGTACCCAGCAGCAGAGTGTCGCCCGGCCGCAACACCGCGGCCAGCGACGCCAGGAACTCGCCACGCGGCCCGGCGGTCAGATTGCCGATCGTTGACCCCAGGAACACGAACAGCCGCCGCCCACCACCGGGAATCTCAGCCAGATGCTCCTCGAAATCACCACAGACTGCGGCAATCTCGATACCGGGATAGTCCCGCTGCACTGCCGATGCGGCCACCGACAGCATGTTGGCGTCGACATCGAACGGCACGTATCTGCGCAGCGCGCCGCGGTCACGCAGCGCATCCAACAACATCCGGGTCTTCTCGGACGTCCCACTTCCCAGCTCGACCAGGGTGTCCGCACCGGTGGCCGATGCCACCTCGGCTGAGCAGCCACGCAGGATTTCGGCTTCCGCGCGGGTCGGGTAATACTCCGGCAGCCGGGTGATTTGGTCGAACAGGTCGCTGCCCACCGAGTCGTAAAACCACTTGGGCGGCAATGATTTCGGAGCCTGTCGCAGGCCGTCGAGTACATCGCGCCGCAACGCCTGATAGGCGGAGTCTGCGGCGAGGTGGTTGGACAGCGTCAGCGTCATCGAGGTCCTCCCAGTGCGGTCAAGGTGACGCCGTCCGCGGTGACCTCGACGAGGTGGCGGTCGGGCACGTCCTCCCAGTCCGGGTCGTCGTCATAGGGTTCGCTGGCCACCACCACGCCGTCGTCGCGGCGCAACACCGACAATGTGTCGCCCCAAGTGGTGGCCAACAGCCGGGAGCCGTTCGCCGCCAGTACATTCAGCCGAGCCACGGGGTCAGCCGTCCCGAGCTCCACAATGGTTTCAGCAAGGTTGTCACAACCTCGGGTGAAAATCAGCGCGGCGAGAAGTGCGCTGTCACACATGGATTCGGCCGATTGGGTGGGGGGCAGAATCGAGCGGTCGACGATTCCGTTGTGGGAGAGCAGCCACTGGCCATCGGTGAAAGGCGCGGCGGCGCTGACTTCGATCGGCATGCCGACCGTGGCCGAACGCACAGCGGCAACGACGCAGTGGCTGCGCAGTGCCGGAGCGATGGAACCGAAGGACGCGTCACCCCACAGCGGGGCAGCGCTACGCCACCGCCGCGGCGTCGCACCGTCGAAAAAGCCTACGCCCCAACCGTCGGCGTTCATCAGGCAATGTTTTTGGCGGCGCGGCGCATAGGACTGCACCCGCAGACCGTAGGGCGGGTCGAGCATCAGCGCCGAGACGGCGACCTCGCGACCCAGCCAGCCCAGGTGTCGACACATCAGATGTCCCAGGCCAATCGGACGCCGGCGAAGATCTGCCGCCGATACGGATGATCCCAATTGCGAAAGCTGGGCCGCAGAATTTCCGGTGCGACGGCCCACGACCCGCCGCGCAGCACCCGGTAGTCACCGCCGAAGAATGGCTGCGAATAGCGCCGATAGATCATCGGCGTGAATCCCGGCCACGGCTGCAGCGGTGAGGTGGTCCATTCCCACACATCGCCGAGCGTCTGCTCGACTCCGTAGGCTGACGCCCCGCGAGGGTAGGCGCCGACCGGTGCCGGGCGCAGCGCCGCACCGCCGAGGTTGGCACGCGTCTGGGACGGATCGTCGTCGCCCCACGGGTAGCGGCGCCGCGCACCCGCGGCCGGATCCCACGCGCACGCCTTCTCCCATTCGATTTCGGTGGGCAGCCGGGCATCTGCCCATGCGGCGTAGGCCTCGGCTTCAAAGAAAGTGACGTGCTGGACCGGTTCGTCGGCGGGGATGTTTTCGACGTGGCCGAACCGGGTCCGCGTTTGACCGTCGGCGTCCCAGAACTGCGGTGCGGTCAGGCCAGCGCTCCGGCAGTGGTCCCAGCCGCGTGTCGACCACCACCGCGGCTGGCGGTAGCCGCCGTCGTCAATGAACTGCCGCCATTCACCGTTGGTGACCGGGACCCGGCCGATCCGGAAGGCCGGGACGTCGACGACGTGTGCCGGGCGCTCGTTGTCCAACGAAAACGGTTCGTCGGCGGAGTCGACGCCGAGCACGAACGGGCCCGCGGGCACCGGCACCGACGTGCCTGCCAGACCTGGCCGGCCCGACGGCAACGGGGCCCCGGTGGGCAGCAACGCCGAGCCGATCCGCAGATTCAACGCCTGCAACATCGTCTCGTCGTGCTGGTTTTCGTGGCTGACCACCATCCCGAAGACGAATCCGGCATCGGGATCGTCGGGCAGTGCGTCCAGGGCGTCGAGCGCCGCCGACCGCACTGTGTCGCAGTATGCGCGAGCCTGTTTCGGTGACAGCAGCGCCAACTCGACGCGGCTGGCGCGGGAGTGCACGAAGGCGTCGTAGAGGCCCTCGACGTCCGGCGGCAACCTCCCCGGCCGATCCGGGGCACCGCCACGCAGCAGCCACAGCTCTTCCTGCTGGCCGATGTGCGCCAGGTCCCATACCAGTGGGCTCATCAATGGGTCGTACTGGCGACGCAGCTCGGTGTCGTCGAAATCGACCAGCTGCAGGGTCCGCTCTCGGGCCCGAGTCAGAGCGCCGGCCAGCGTTTCTCGTGAATTCACGACTCCCCTTGCGCCAGCCGGGTGACCATTGGTGCGATGCCGTGCGTGATCACCTCGTCGGAGAAGTCGTCGGCGGGACAACGGCCCTGCTCGACGGTTTTCACCAGCTGGCCCATCGCCTCGTTGAGGTGTGCGGGGGCGCGGTCGGCGGCGATGGCCACGCAGCGGTGGGCTGCGGCGTGTAGCCGCCGGTCGGCCAGCCCGACCCGGGCCGCGGCGTCCCAGGCAGTGGCGACCGGTTCGACGGCCTGGGCCGCAAGTTCGGCGGCATCGGGATCGTCGAGCAGTGTCACCAACGTGAACACCACCGCGGGCCAGATCGCGTCGGGGACACTGTCGAGGTAGCGGATCTCCAGCCACCCGCGTGGCCGCACCGGGGGAAACAGCGTGGTCAGGTGGTAGTCCAGGTCAGCGGTGGTCGGATAGCGACTGCTGAGCAAAGACCGGCCGTCAGCCCAATCGGCGAACGGCACATAGTGCGTCACCGGAACGGCAGTGCCGTTGTGCGCGGCGTGCACCAACATCACCGGTGCCTTCAGGGCATAGCGCGCCCAGTCGGTGCTGGGATCGTCGCCGCTGGCGGTCAGGATGGGCCCGCAGCGCGCCGAGTCAAGTTGGCTCCACACCCGCTGGCGGGTGGACAGCCAGCCGGAGAACCGCCCACCCACCAGCGGGGAGTTGGCGGCGATGGCCACCATCGTCGGACCCAGCGCGTGTGCCAACCGCACCCGCGCCGCCCACCCCGGCTGCGGTCCGGCGTCGAGGTTGACCTGGACCGACGCCGTCGACGTCATCATCGCCGCGCCGGCCACCCCGGTGCGGCTGGCCACGAAGAACCGTTCCATGGCGGCATAGCGCGCGCCCGGGTTGACCCGTTTGGCCGGGCGCAGCGGGTCTGCGCCCAGCAGCACCAGACCCAGTCCGGCGGCGGCGAACGCGGCCCGCAGCACTGACTGGTCAGCGGCCATCGCCTCGATGGCCGCTACGACGCCGAGGACCGGTGGGCCCGACAACTCCACCGCGCCACCAGGTTCGACAGTGACCGCGCTGGCGCCCGGCAGTCCGGGAAGCGACGCGATGACGTCGGTGATCTCGTCCCAACCGGGCCTGCGGTGCGGCTCGAGCGGATCAAAACAGTGCGCCTCGATCTCCAGGCCGACGCGGCCCAGCGGGGCGTCGGACAGGCAGGTGTCGGTGATGTACTGCGCGGCGGCCGACGAACTGGTCAACTCACCGTCGGCCAGGCGCGTGCCATCCAGCTGCGACGCGACGGCAAACGCCATATGTCAGATCCCTCCGGGCCCGGACCGACGGTCGCAGGCCGCTGGTTGCGCGCGGCTACCCAACGATAGCCGTACGTTTCATCATCCGGAGGGCACCGACATATTCCGCAACGGTCGGCCGCCTCGCCGCGCCTTATTGGCCGAGCGCGTTCTCCATGGCTCCGGCCAGCACGTTTACCGCCGGGCCGGCATTGCCCGATTGACAGACCTTGGCCTGCAGCACAACGTTTTCCCGCAGCCGGGTTTGATTGAAGCAGCGGCGGTCGGTGCCGGCTTCCTGCTTGGTCCACGCGGCATCGGCGGCGCTTGCGGGCCCGCCGTCGAATGACCACACCTCGGTGGCCCCGTCGTCCAGGTGCATTGCGGTGGCCTGACCAGAACAGCCGACGGTGCGGTCTGCGACGCGGTGAAAAGCACGGCCCGCGGCGTCATTGGTGGCGAAGACGCCGACCGCCTGCTTGACGAAATGCGTCTGGTCGCTAGGCGACGTCTGGGTGGTGGCACCGTTGAACGAGGCCAGGTCCGGGTCGTTGTAGACCTCGGGCAACCCGATATCCGCCCAGTTGTTGCACACCGGGTCGTCGACCCAGTACGCCTGGACCGGCTGGGTGAACACCGACTCGTCTCGCATCGGTCCGCCGACGATGTTGCCGACCGACCCCTTGCCCATGACCGCGTAGTTCACCACGCCGGGGTCCGAGGGGCGGGCAGCCGCTGTCGGGGCCGCTGCGATGGCCAGGCCGATGCTCACCGCCGCGGCACTGATCCGCACGAAATTCAATGCCCGGTTACACCTTGGCTGAAACGTCGATGTCGACGTTGCCCCGGGTGGCTTTCGAGTACGGGCACACCTGATGCGCCTGGTGCATCAGGTCGTCGGCCGCCTGCTGCTCCAGCCCCGGCAGGTAGCCGACGATCTTGCCGGTCAGCCCGAAGCCGCCGGCGGGGTCCTTGCCGAAGCCGACCTGGACGGTGACGTCGGTTGCGTTGTCCAACTTGACGTCCGCCTTGCCTGCGACCAGCCGCAGCGCGCCCAGGAAGCAGGCCGCGTAACCGGCGGAGAACAGCTGCTCGGGATTGGTGCCGTCGCCGCTGCCGCCCATCTCTTTCGGCGGCCGGGTCTCGAGGTCGATGCGGCCGTCTGACGACTTCACATGACCGTCGCGGCCGCCGCCAGTCGCCGTGGACTCCGTAGTGAAAACGACTTCAATACTCATGCGCTCGATCATGCCAATACCGCTCACCAAACAGAAGGCAGGGCTGCGGGTGGAGGCGCTGCAGCAGCCCTGGCTTCTGTTTCGCGGTTTACCGGTGCGGGGGCGGAGGCGGAGGCGGAGCGGGCGCGGGGCTCGACGGCGGTGGGAAGAGACCACCAGGCCCGGGGCCTGGCCCCATCCCCGGCCCGCCAGGCATCATCGGCGGTAATCCGGCACCGCCCGGACCACCGGGTCCCATGCCGGGTCCGGGTCCCATGCCGGGCCCGGGTGCCATGCCGGGTCCGCCCGGGAACACGAACAGCCATTGCCCTGCCCCAGGGGGCGGCGGCGGGCCGCCGGGGTTGAACATGCCGTGATGGTGGTGACGGTGATGGAGGTTGTAACCACTAACCACGGCGCCGGTGAAGAAGATCGCCGTCGCGATGAAAACAATGCCGGCAGCGATCACTACCAGGGCGGCGGTCCGGTAAAGCTTGCTCTGTGGTGCCGCAGCCGGAGGCGGCGGTGGCGGCGGTGGCGGCGGGGCGGGGACGGGCGGCGGAGCTTCGGGTGTTTCGGTCATACCCCGATCATGCGCCATCGCGGCGGGTCGCCGCGCGGCCAACTAGTGGCAGCACCAGAGCATGCAGACGACGAACAGGGCAGTCGCGGCGATGAAGACGATTCCTGCGATGATCGCGACCCAGGCCGCGACTTGGTAGAGCCGGTCCGGCGTTGTCGACGGTGGCGCGGCCGCAGGTGGCGGAGCCGGCCGTTGAGGTGTATCGCTCATGTCCCGCATCATGCCGCAGGCGCCGCCCTACCTGCGAATCCGGCACAACGTCGGAACCCGGCGTCCCATTGTCGGGACGCCGGGTTGTGAAGTAATGACGTTGCGCTAGCGCGCCGGAGCAGAGGACGGGGCCACCGACGCTGGCGGCTGCCCGGGCCCGGGTGCGACGGCGCCGGGGCCACCGGGGCCGGCTGGTCCACCGGGAGGGACTGCCCCGGGTCCGCCACCGGGGCCACCGCCCGGCCCGCCGCCCGGTCCGCGATGGAACATCGAGTGGTGGTGGTCGTGATGATGGCCGTGGTGACCATGACCATGATGTCCGGCGATCCGGAAGCCGGCAAAGAAAATGGTCGTGACGATGAACAGGATGCCCGCGACGATCACGACCCATGCAGCGAGTCGATAAAGCCAATACGGCTTGTCCGGACGTGGCGTAGTTGTGGCCGTGGTCGGCGCGGTGCGTGCTTCAGGTGTTTCGCTCATGGTTCGCATCATGCGCGACCAACCGATAGTCCGAGCTAGGTACTAGCTATGTAACAGCTATGAGTCATTCGGGCTTGAACGGGTTGACGGCGAACTGGATCACTCGATACGGGGCCCGGGCGCGCGGATCGCTGTTGTGCCATTGGCTTACAAACACCCGCAGTTCGTCGAGCGTCGACCCCGGGGAGATATAGCCGCCATACGGCTGGGCCAGCCGGTTGTCGTAGGGTGGCGGCAGGCTTTCGGCGGGATCGGGCCACTCGTCGTGTTGCACCACCGTGGTCACCGGCGCGGTGCCCAGTGAGGTCGGTTCGTCGGCGACCCGAACTTCCATGTTTCCCGTGTTGGAGTTGAAATACGACAGGACGGCCTTTCCGTCGATCTGCTTGAAGCTCATCTCACCGATCATGTCCTGCCACAACGGTGTTGGCGGTTTGTTCCAACCGCCATCGGGTCCCGACGCCCAACCTTGCCACCGAGAGCGGTCGGTGAAACTCTCCGGGGCAACCCGGTACAGCACCACCGGCAGATTGCGCTGGAAACTGTCGGCGACGATGTACACCCAGCCGGTCGGCGAGTCGGCGGTCGGGATCGGATCGTAATAGCCGCTGATCTGTGACTGCCCGCCGCCCTGATAGGAAGCATCTCGCACCGATCCAGTAACCGTCTGCCAATACCCTTGCACCGGTTGAGCTTTCACTAACCGCGAACTTTGGGGCACCAGTTCTTTGGTGGTGGCGACGAGCAGGTAGTTGTCGCGGTTGATCCGCACTACCCCGGCGGGCAGCTGCCCCGACCCGGGCGGCGGCGGGTCGGCCAGTAGCGGCTCCGACACGCCAGTGACCCCGGTGTAGCGCACCCCTTCCGGGTCGCCGACGGACGAGGTGTCCACGCGTAGCGCGATCGGGGTGAACCAGCCGCCGAATCCAACGCCCTGGCCGGCGAAGCTGTCCCCGCAGACCTGCAGCACTTCGGTGGGGAACTCCATGAACTCGCACAGGTCGGTGGCGCCGATGCCGTAATCCCGGGTAGGCGTACCGGTCCCGGCGGTGGGACCGATCCGAATCACCTCCCCCGGCATCAGCGGCTGCAGGATCGGCTCAGGCATCGGTGCGGGCGGATCCGCATTCGCAAACGAAACAGTCTGCAGCACAAGCAAAGACACCGCAGCCAAAACCGCCAGAGATAAACGCGCAACGCGAACGGCGTCGGGCGGCGGGATCACCCCCGGATCACAATTCGGCGGCCAGCAGCTCGGCGATCTGAATGGTGTTCAGGGCTGCGCCCTTGCGCAGATTGTCACTTGCGACGAAGAGCGCCAGGCCGCGCCCGTCCGGCGCGCCCGGATCTTGGCGGATCCGGCCCACCAGCGACTCGTCGGCCCCCGCGGCGGCCAACGGAGTCGGCACGTCGACCAGCTTGACCCCCGGCGCGCCGTCGAGAAGTTCGCGCGCACGTTGGGGTGAAAGCGGTTGTGCAAACTCGGCATTGATCGACAAGCTATGGCCGGTGAACACCGGAACCCGCACACAGGTGCCGCTGACCAGCAGGTCCGGAATACCCAGGATTTTGCGGCTTTCGTTGCGCAGCTTCTGGTCCTCGTCGGTCTCGCCGGAGTCGTCGCCGACCAGCGAGCCTGCCAACGGCAACACGTTGAAAGCGATTGGCGCGACGTAGGTCTTGGGCGGCGGGAATGCCAGCGCGCTGCCGTCGTGCACCAGCAGCTCGGCACCGTCGACCACCGCGCGAACCTGCCCGGCCAGCTCGGCCACCCCGGCCACCCCGCTGCCGGAGACGGCCTGATAGGTCGAGGCCACCAGGCGCACCAGCTGGGCCTCGTCGTGCAGCACCTTGAGCACCGGCATGGCGGCCATCGTCGTGCAATTCGGGTTGGCGACAATGCCTTTCGGCCGCTTGCGCGCGTCGGCGAAGTTCACCTCGGAGACCACCAGTGGCACGTCGGGATCCTTGCGCCATGCCGAGGAGTTGTCGATCACCGTCACCCCGGCGGCGGCGAAGCGTGGCGCCTGCACCCGGGACATCGTCGCGCCGGCGGAGAACAGCGCGATGTCCAGCCCGCCCGGGTCGGCGGTTTCGGCGTCCTCGACCCCGATCTCCTCGCCGCGGAACGACAGCTTGCGACCCTGCGAGCGTGCCGAGGCGAAGAACCGCACGCTGCTTGCCGGGAAGTCGCGCTCTTCCAGCAGGGTGCGCATCACCTGGCCCACCTGCCCGGTGGCACCCACTACGCCAATGGCAACCATCTAGCGCCCCGTCCCGGCGTAGACCGTCGCCTGCTCCTCGCCGCCGAGCTTGAACGCCTCGTGCAGCGCGAGGACCGCCTTGTCCAGCTCGGTGTCGCGGCACAGCACCGAGATCCGGATCTCCGAGGTGGAGATCAGGTCGATGTTGACCCCGTTCTCGGCCAGCGTCTCGCAGAACGTGGCCGTGACACCCGGGTGGCTGCGCATGCCGGCGCCGATGAGCGACACCTTGCCGACGTGGTCGTCGTAGAGCACCTCGGAGAAGCCGATCTCGGCCTTGAGCGACTCCAGTTTCTGCACCGCGGCCGGTCCGTTGTCGCGCGGGCAGGTGAAGGTGATGTCGGTCTTGCCGTCTTCGATCTTGGACACGTTCTGCAACACCATGTCGATGTTGATGTCGGCGTCCGCGACGGCGCGGAAGATCCTGGCGGCATAACCGGGCAGGTCGGGGATGCCGACGACGGTCACTTTGGCTTCGCTCTTGTCGTGGGCGACTCCGGTCAGGAGGGCGTCTTCCATGGGGATGTCCTTGATCGATCCGGAAACAATGGTGCCCGGCTTGTCCGTGTAGGACGAGCGGACGTGGACGGGCAGGTGGTAGCGGCGGGCGTACTCCACGCAGCGCAGCATCAGCACCTTGGCGCCGCAGGCCGCCAGCTCGAGCATCTCCTCGAAGGTGACGGTCTTCAGGTGCTTGGCGTTCGGCACGATGCGGGGGTCTGCGCTGAAGATGCCGTCGACGTCGGTGTAGATCTCACAGACGTCGGCACCCAGCGCGGCGGCCAAGGCCACGGCGGTGGTGTCCGAGCCGCCGCGGCCCAACGTGGTGACGTCCTTGGTGTCCTGGCTCACACCTTGGAAGCCTGCGACCAGAACAACTTTGCCTTCGTCGAGGGCCGACTGTAACCGCGCCGGCGTGACGTCGATGATCTTGGCTCTGCCGTGTGCGCCGGTCGTGATGACACCGGCCTGCGAGCCGGTGAACGACCGGGCCTCGGATCCCAACGATTCGATCGCCATTGCCACCAGCGCGTTGGAGATGCGCTCACCGGCGGTCAGCAACATGTCCAGCTCCCGCGCGGGCGGCGCCGGGCATACCTGCTGGGCCAGCTCGAGCAGATCATCAGTGGTGTCGCCCATCGCCGAGACCACCACGACCACGTCGTTGCCCTGCTTTTTGGTTTCGACGATGCGCTCAGCAACGCGGCGGATGCTGTCGGCGTCGGCCACCGACGATCCGCCGTACTTCTGCACGACGAGCGCCACTTCCGTCCTTTCGGTCCACCGGTTTTAGGTCGACAACAGAATACGTGCTCGCCCGACGAGGATGCGGGCCGTCTAATGGCCGCGGGGAGAGCTCGCGGTCAGGGCCCGCGGTCAAAACGTTTTGGTGACGGCAGTGAGCGCGGTAAAGTACACACCGTGCAGCGCGTGCTCCTCCTCGGACGCCGCGGCGGGGTCTGATCCAGACCGGCTTCCCGTCGCGGGTGTTCGCGATGCGCCGGTCGTAGCCTTTCGGCTCCCTCCCATCCCCCGGAGCGATCATCGTGACAAACTTTTCCTCCACCGATCCGGCCGATTCGGCCGATGCCTTCAGGTCCGGTCGAACCATCACCACACCCGCGGGTCCGCCGAATGCCGCGCAGCCCGTCTGGAACACTCAGCGCGCCTCGGCGATGCCCATCGGTCGCTACCGTCCGTTCGCCGAGGAAGTCGAGCCCGTCGCGTTGGGCGACCGCACCTGGCCGGACCAGGTCATCCGCCGCGCCCCGATGTGGTGTGCGGTCGACCTACGGGACGGCAACCAGGCCCTGATCGACCCGATGAGCCCGGCGCGCAAACGCCGCATGTTCGAGCTGCTGGTGCGAATGGGTTACAAGGAGATCGAAGTCGGGTTCCCGTCGGCCAGCCAGACCGACTTCGATTTCGTCCGCGAGATCATCGAGCAGGGCCTCATCCCCGATGACGTGACCATTCAAGTTCTGACCCAATGCCGACCGGAGCTGATCGAGCGCACCTTCCAGGCTTGCGAGGGTGCTTCGCGGGCGATCGTGCACTTCTACAACTCCACGTCGATCCTGCAGCGCCGGGTGGTGTTCCGTGCCGACCGCGCGGCAGTGCAGGAGATCGCGGTGGCCGGAGCCCGCAAATGCGTGGAGGAAGCCGCCAAATATCCCGGTACGCAGTGGCGGTTCGAGTACTCGCCGGAGTCCTACACCGGCACCGAACTGGAGTACGCCAAGCAGGTGTGCGACGCCGTCGGCGATGTCATCCAGCCGACGCCGGCCAACCCGGTCATCTTCAATCTGCCGGCCACCGTGGAGATGGCCACCCCCAACATCTACGCCGACTCGATCGAGTGGATGAGCCGTAATCTGAAACGCCGCGATTCGGTGATCTTGAGCCTGCATCCGCACAATGACCGCGGAACCGCTGTTGCCGCAGCCGAGTTGGGCTACCAGGCCGGCGCCGACCGGATCGAGGGCTGCCTGTTCGGCAATGGTGAGCGCACCGGCAATGTGTGCCTGGTGACGCTGGGGCTGAACCTGTTCAGCCGCGGGGTGGACCCGCAGATCGACTTCTCAGACATCGACGAGATCCGGCGCACCGTGGAGTACTGCAACCAGCTACCGGTGCACGAGCGGCACCCCTACGGGGGCGACTTGGTCTACACCGCGTTTTCCGGCAGCCACCAGGACGCCATCAACAAGGGCCTGGACGCCATGAAGATCGCCGCCGACGAGGCCGACTCCGATGTCGACGACATGCTCTGGCAGGTGCCGTATCTGCCGATCGACCCGCGCGATGTCGGCCGCACCTACGAGGCGGTGATTCGAGTCAACTCGCAGTCCGGTAAGGGCGGGGTGGCCTACATCATGAAGGCCGACCACGGGCTGGCGCTGCCGCGCCGGCTGCAGATCGAGTTCAGCCAGGTGATCCAGCACATCACCGACGGCGAGGGCGGCGAAATCTCACCGAAAGAGATGTGGGACGCCTTCGCTGAGGAGTACCTCGCGCCGGTGCGACCGCTGGAGCCGATGAAGCACCGGGTCGACGCCGCGGACGAGGACAGCGGAACGACCGGCATCGTCGCGACCGTGAAAATCAACGGCACCGAGACCGAGATCAGCGGCACCGGCAACGGCCCGCTGGCAGCGTTCGTCGACGCGCTGGGTCGGGCGGGGTTCGACGTGGCGGTGCTGGACTACTCCGAGCACGCCATGAGCGCCGGTGAGGAAGCGCAGGCGGCGGCCTACGTGGAGGCCACGGTGAGGACCGCGAGCGCGGCGGAGCCGGGCGAAGCGGGTCGTCGCCCCACGGGCCCAGCCGGCGGCCGAACGGTGTGGGGCGTGGGCATCGCGCCGTCGATCACCACCGCGTCGCTGCGTGCCGTCGTCTCCGCGGTCAACCGGGCGGCTCGTTAGGCGCAATCAGAACCGCGCGGCGCCGATGCACGCCGCGCAGCGGCGTGAGGAGAAGCCGGGCAATCAGAACCGCGCGGCGCCGATGCACGCCGCGCAGCGGCGTGAGGAGAAGCCGGGCAATCAGAACAACGCGAACTGTTCGCCGGCGTCGGCCGGCTCGGTGAAGTCCTCGACGCCTGTGCCGCCGGCGACGGTGCCGACGGAATCCATGAACTGCGCGTCGGAAACCACCGGGACGCCCAGTTCGCGGGCCAGATAACCCTTGCCGTGTCCGGGCTGGGTTTCGTTGCAGACCACCAACGACGTGTCAAGGTCGACGGCGTCGCTATAAGCCAGCCCGGCATGCAGGATCCGCTCGACCAGTTCCTCGTGGGTGCGTCGGACCTCGGCCGCCAGCGCCACCCGCATGCCCTGCACCAGCGGACGGCCCCGCACATACGGGCCGGGGTTGAGATACGGACACGGCATCCGAGACGCCAGCATCTTCAGCGGTCGCAGCTCGTCATGCGTGACCCGTCCGTTCGGCCACCGGCGACGAGTGACGGGGCGCACCGGTAGCCACACGTCGCGCTCACGGGCCCGCTGGAGGGCGGCGGCCAGCACACGTGTCAACACCAGGGCGTCGTCGAACGCATCGTGCGGGCGTTCTTGCGCTACTCCCCAGTGCGCGGCCAGCGTCTGCAACCGCAGGTTGTCGGTCCCGAGCCCGAGCCGCCGCGCCAACTCGACCGTGCACATGACGGTGTCGACGGGCAGTTCGGCGTCGGCGATCTCGGCTTCCGCGGCAAGGAAGGCGTAGTCGAACGCGACATTGTGCGCGACCAGTGTGCGTCCGCGCAGCAACTCGACGACATCAGCGGCGATGTCGGTGAACTGCGGCTGGTCTTCGAGCATCGCGGCGGTCAGCCCGTGCACATGCGTGGGTCCGGGATCGACACCGGGGTTCAACAGGCTGACGACGGATTCCTCGATTCGGCCGTCCGCGTCGAGGGCCAGCGCCGCCAGGCTGATGATTCGGGCGTGACCTGGTCGAAAGCCCGAGGTCTCGACATCGATGACGGCCCAGCCCGCGCCGGCTTCACTGGCCGGCCGACCCCAAGCGATCCCCATAAGGGGAGGATGGCACGTCGGACCGACATCGTCGGTTCGCCGCGCGTCGTGTCGTCTATTTAAACTGCGCGGGTGATTACCGCCCGGGGACGCGTGGCCCTCGCCGCCGGGGCCGGTGCCCGGTGGGCGTCGCGGGTGACCGGGCGCGGGGCGGGCGCGATGATCGGCGGCCTGGTGGCGATGACGCTTGACCGCTCGATACTGCGTCAGCTCGGGGCGGGCCGGCGCACGGTCATCGTCACCGGGACTAACGGCAAGTCGACGACCACCCGGATGACCGCGGCCGCGCTGGGCAGCCTCGGGGCGGTGGCGACCAATGCCGAGGGCGCCAACATGGACGCCGGGCTGGTGGCCGCGCTGGCTGCCGGCCGCGATGCCGAGTTGGCCGCGCTGGAAGTCGACGAGATGCATGTCCCGCACGTCGCAGATGCGGTCGAACCCAGCGTCGTCGTGTTGCTCAACCTGTCCCGCGACCAACTGGACCGGGTCGGCGAGATCAATGTGATCGAACGCACGCTGCGGTCCGGGCTGGCCCGGCACCCCAAAACCGTGGTCGTCGCCAACTGCGATGACGTGCTGATGGCCTCGGCCGCCTACGACAGCACCGACGTCGTCTGGGTGGCGGCCGGCGCCGGCTGGTCGGCCGACTCGGTGAGTTGCCCGCGCAGCGGCGAGGTGATCGTCCGCGACAAGGACCATTGGTATTCCACCGGTGCGGACTTCCGGCGGCCCAGCCCGCACTGGTGGTTCGACGACGAGCGGCTCTACGGGCCGAACGGGCTGGCGCTGCCGATGCGGCTGGCGTTGCCGGGGTCGGTGAACCGCGGTAACGCGGCTCAGGCGGTGGCAGCCGCCGTGGCGGTGGGCGTCGACCCGGTGGCAGCGGTGGCGGCGGTCGCCACGGTCGATGAGGTCGCCGGTCGGTATCGCACCGTCCGTGTGGGCGAACACACGGTACGGATCCTGCTGGCCAAGAATCCGGCCGGCTGGCAGGAGGCGCTGTCGATGGTCGACAAGCACGCCGCAGGAGTGGTCATCGCGGTCAACGGGCAGGTGCCCGACGGCGAGGACCTGTCCTGGCTGTGGGACGTGCGGTTCGAGCATTTCGAAGACACCACCGTCGTCGCGGCGGGCGAGCGCGGCACGGATCTGGCGGTGCGGCTTGGATATGCCGGGGTGCAGCACACCCTGGTGCATGACACGCTGGCAGCCATCGCGTCGTGCCCGCCGGGGGCGGTGGAGGTCGTCGCCAACTACACGGCTTTCCTCCAGTTGCACCGGGCGTTGGAGCGCTCGCGGTGACGGTGCGGATCGGGCTGGTGCTGCCCGACGTGATGGGCACCTACGGCGACGGCGGCAACGCGGTGGTGCTGCGGCAGCGGCTGCTACTGCGGGGCATCGCGGCAGAGATCGTCGAGATCACGTTGGCCGACCCGGTGCCCGAGTCGCTGGACCTCTACACGCTGGGCGGGGCCGAGGACTACGCGCAGCGGCTGGCCACCCGCCATCTGGTCAAGCATCCGGGGCTGCAGCGTGCGGCGGCCCGCGGCGCACCGGTGTTGGCGATCTGCGCCGCCATTCAGGTGCTGGGTCAGTGGTACGAAACGTCGGCAGGCGAACGGGTCGACGGGGTGGGTCTGCTGGATGCGACCACGTCGCCGCAGCGCGAGCGCACCATCGGCGAGGTCGTCAGCGCCCCGTTGCTGGACGGGTTGGCCGCGCCGTTGACCGGTTTCGAGAACCACCGCGGGGGGACAGTGCTCGGGTCGGCCGCAAAACCGTTGGGCGCTGTGAAGAAGGGTGCCGGCAACCGCGCCGGTGACGGCGTAGACGGCGCGGTGCAGGGCAGCGTGATCGCCACCTACATGCACGGCCCATGTCTGGCCCGCAATCCTGAGCTGGCCGATTGGCTGTTGACGCGCGTGGTCGGTGAGCTCGCACCTCTGGAACTGCCGGAGGTGGAGTTACTGCGCCGCGAGCGGCTGCGAGCCTGAATCGACATATCCCACTGAATTGTGCGTTGGGCGCCACTGGAGCACTCTGGATTCGAGCCGAGTCCCATTCGCGTCGGTTGTGATCGAGGTACCGGCACTGTGCGGGACGGCTAGACCAGAGCCGGAGGGGATACGATGTTGCCACTCAACGTAATTCCGGGTGCCGTCGATGCGTCGGCAGCGACCGAGGCAGCGATCAGCGCGCAATCGGCCGCCGCCTCCGCGGCGGGTGCGGCCGCGCTCACCGGCGTGACGCCGATGGCCGCGGATGTGGATTCGGCCGAATTCGCCGCAGCTTTGAACGCGACCGGCGCCGCTTACCTTGCGACCGCGGCCGAGCATGTCGGCCAGCGCGCGGCATTCGCCGGATCGCAGGCCCTGGCTTCGGGCACATACACCGCCACCGAAGCGGTCCGCGCGGCCAATTTGGCCTAGCGAAGCGACCCGTGCCCGACCCGAGGTGGTCTGGTCCACCAGAGGTGATCGCCGCTACCTTCGAGGCCGGTTCACCGGCGTCGGTGATCACCAGCAACGCGGCATGGACAGCCGAAACCGCCTGTCACGAAACGGCTATGGGCCTCTCAGCGGCTAACACCGCGGCGACCGCGGCGTCCTGGCATGGGATGGGCGGGGTTGCCTCGACGGCGGCGGTGCTCGGACTCAACGCGACGCTACAGACGTTGGCGGTATGGACGATGGAAAAGATCGCGCTGACGCAAGCCGCCGTGGATGCATTCATCGTTGCCAGTTCATCGGTGGTTCCATCGCAGCTATGTCAGTTGAATCGTGACGAGTGGATGACCGCCAACGCCACCAATTTTTTCGGCATACGCACACCGGAAATCGTGGCCTTGGACAGCGAATACTTCGGCGAACACTGGCCGCACAACTCGAGTGTCGGTTGGGCGTATTCTGCTGCGCTGAACACGCTTTGCACCGCATTGGCGGTGCCGCCGCCAATTGCGCCCGCGGCGGCATCACCAGCCGGGCCGGCAGCGGCGGGCGAGGCCGTCGCTGAAGCAGCCGCGCAAACCGGCATCAATGACGCGCTGCAGCTTTCCAACCGGACTGCGCAGGCCGCGGGTCAGACGACGTCGGCGCCCGCCGCTACAACCAGCCCGCTCAGTGCATTTATCGAACCGTTGCAGCAAGGGGTATCGGGCGCAATCCAGCCGTTGACGGCGTCAGCCCAGGCACCGATGCACGGGCTGCAGGGCTTGACGGGCATGCCGCAAGCCTTGCTGCAGTCGGTCGGCGGCATGTTTCCCCAGGCCGGGTTATCAGATGGGGCGACGACGTCCGGCGCAGAACCAGCGCTCCGCGGTGGCGACAGCACCGGCCGACTTAGTTCCGGAACCCCCAGTGGTGCAAGCGGTATGGGCGGATATCCGGGAGCCGGGCTCACCAGCTACACTCGTCCGCCCAGCAGCTTCGAGCCGCCGGCCGGTGGGCGGCCCACCGGTCTGCGCGGCGAGCTGTTCGGCGCTGCCGAACACCGCAGTCCGACCACATCACCGGCGGCCGGCGGCCCGATGGCGATGACACCGACGAGTCCGCCCGCCCGCGGAGGCAGCGATGCGGACAAGCGAGTGGTGGCTCGCGCACGCGTCGCCGTCGACGGCGACCCAGTGCACAACGGATAGTGCGTGACAAATGCCAGCGCATCGTGGGTTCGCTGTATCGGCCAATAGCGCTTGTAACACATACTAAGTAACGCTTCTCAATGTTTGCTGTCGGGTGAAGTGACAACCTGCGGACCGCGCCTACACTGCTAGCCAAGTCCTCCGCTGGGAGGAGAGAAATCAAGGAGCAGGCATGCCAAACGCGACCGTTGTGACACCGGAATTGCTGCGGACTACCCAGCAGGCCATCGAATCGGCCCTGCAGTACGCAACCGCCGTGGCCAACGACTACCTGAGCACCCACGAAAACGTGATCGGCGTGGCCACCTGGCACGGCCAGGCTGGTAGCACGTCACTGGCCACCGCCGGGCAAATCAATCACGACCTCCAGCAGACGGTAACCGGCGGCCAACGCCTGGCTCATGGGCTCGGCCGCGCGGCGGCACTGATGGAAAACCACGAAGCCGATGCGTCCCATGGATTTACCGGCCTATTTGGTGCAGCGAGCTAGCAGAAGTCAAGCAGAAGGACTCACGGATATGTCAGACCAAATCACCTACAACTACGGGGCAGTCACCGGTTTTGCCTCCGACGTCGCCTCGCGGGCGGCTCAGCTGATGGAAATTCACGACGACATTGCGCACCGCACTCAGGCGTTGGCCGACTTCTTCCAGGGCACCGGCGCCACTGCTTTCTTCGACGCCCAACAACAGATGCTGCATGGCCTGGAGGGCCTGATCCAAACCGTCAGCCAACACGGACACGTCGTCAACAACACGGCCGAAAGCGCTCAAGCCACCGATCAGGCCATCAGCCAGGCGTTCATCTAGCTCAGCCGCCCGATTGCGTTGGGGGACAGGTGTTAACGACCACGGTAGATGGTTTGTGGGTTCTCCAGGTGCTCACTGGCATCGAGGTCATCGCACCTGAACTGGGTCTTCGGCCGCACCTGCCGAGCGTCGAATCCAGGCAACTGGCGCTGGCACATCCGATTGCCGACGAACTGCGGGCGCACGCCGTCATCGACGATTCGGGTGTAGTAGACGACACGGTGGCGGAATGGCTGACCGTGCTGTCGCGTCGCGACATGGCGCTGCTCGTGCAGCTTCGGCCACCGGCCAGCCTCGAATCGGCGCGGGTCCTGCTGGCCAGATACGCCCGGTGGTGGGTGGTAATGGAACGCTCGGCCAGCGGTATCCGGATTCACGGCGCTGGAACCGACAGCAGTGCAGCCACAGCCGCGACACTGATCAGTGCTCACATTGAGCGAGTGTGCGGGTGCCGGCCGGCGGCGCCGCTGCGACCGGTCACCTTCGACGCCGCGGCCATGCGGGCCGAAGCGACCAATCCGGGTGGGCTGCGGCGGTTCTTGGCCGGACAACACCTCGATGCCGATCAGCAGCGGCTGCTGAAGTGGGCCGGCGACTCGACGCGATCAGCCCAAGCCTCGATCGTCGCAATCCGGGCGGCCGATACCGCCCAGCTCACGCGGGTGCACGTCGACGAACGTGCCGTGACAATCATCGACACCCCGGAAGGTCGACTGCTGGCCGAGCATGTCGCCTCTGCCGGCAAGAGCTGGCTGGTCGTCGGGCCGGCGACGCCACCCGCTATCGAATCAGCGGTCAAGGGCATGCTGCAACGTCTGCCCATAAGGGAAGGGTGGTACTCCCATCGAAAAGTTGTGTAACGAAAACCGTTGCGAGGTTCCGGATTCGGTTTCGGGCAGACTACGCATTTCCGACATGGTCGCACCACGGAAAATCCCACCGTCGGCTGGATGGCGAAAGTCCGTCTACAGTGCGTCGTTTCATGCTGTGAATTTGGGCGGATCTTCGACCGAGCGACATCACCGTGAGTTACAGGCACGGATCCGGCGCCACATCCGCAAGCAGTACGTGATCGGCGTGATTTCGGGCAAAGGGGGTGTCGGCAAGACCACCATGACGGCCTGTATCGGCGCGGTGTTTCGCGAGTGCCGGCCCGAAAATGTGGTCGCCGTGGACGCCGCGCCCGGTTTCGGGACACTGGCCGGCCGAATCGACGAAGCGCCGCCCGGCGACTACGCCGATGTCCTGAACGACACGGATGTCCAGGGTTATGCCGACATTCGCGAGCACTTGGGGCAGAACAGCGTCGGATTGGACGTGCTGGCCGGAGACCGCGGATCCGGCCGACCGCGGCCGTTAGCCCCGTCGATGTTCGCCGGGGTACTGTCCCGGCTGCGACGCACCCACAACGTCATCGTGGTCGACACGTCGGATGATCTCGAGCACCCGGTGATGAAGGCAGTCTTCGACGCCTGCGACACACTCGCGTTCATATCCGGGCTGACGGTGGATACCTCGCTGCCGGTATCGCGTTCGATAGACCTGTTGCGGTCGATGGGTTATCACCAGCTGGTATCCCGCAGTGTGATCGTGCTCAACGACAGTCGCGACAAGTATGATCCGCAAGCCCAACGCTACCTCACCGAGCGATTCGCTCAATCCGGCGCCGACGTTGAATTCATGCCATACGACCCGCATCTCGCGGAAGGCGGCATCATCGACACGCAGCATGAGCTGAAAAAGAAGACACGACTGCGCCTCTACGAAATCGCGGCCAGTCTGGCGGATAAGTACATTCCGGAAGCAGACCGGACGCATTGATGGCCAGCGTCTCGCTTCCGGCGCGCTGCGCCGTCGAAGTAGTCTGCGGCAAGCACCTGCTCTCGCAGCTATATCCGGCGTCGGTGCCTATCGAAGTCTTCATCGACGACATTGTCGAGTTGGTCGGCGACGAGCTCAAACGCCGTGGCTTGACCGGACTTACGGCCGGCGTCGGCTATGAACTGCACAAGGTCAACGGCGTGCGGCTCGACATCAGCAAGACCCTCGATGAACTCGGCGTCGAAGACGGCACCACCCTGGTGCTGGCCCCGACCACAAGCGGCGATTCGTTTGAGCCCCAGTACGAGTCACTGTCGACCGGGTTGGCGCGGATCGGCAAGAAGTTGTTCGAGCCGGTCACGGCCGACACCGCGGCGCACACTGCGCTGGCCATCCTGGCGATGATCGCCGCGACGGCGTTGGCGCTGGCGCTGCGGGTCCGCGCCTGTACCGACTCGCTGGCCCCCAGCATTGTCACCGGAGCATTCGGCGTGCTGGCCGCCGCACTGGCAGCGGTGTGGTTGCGGTGGCCACATCGCGGCGACCTAGCCGAAGGATTCAGCTGGATCGCGGTGCCGATGCTGGCCGGCGGCGTTGCCGGGGCCGCGCCCGGACAGCTGGGATCCGCCCACGTATTTATCGCGGTCCTCGCTGTGGCCCTGCTGAGTTGGGCAGTGAGCGTGGCAACGCAACGTCGTATCGCTGCGGCGGCGACCATCGTCACGTTGGGTGGTGTGGCCGGGGCTTTGGCCGCGGCCAGGATGTGGCGACCGGTTCCGGCGCAGTGGCTGGGCATGTGCACCCTGGTCGCATTGCTGGTGGTGTTGACGGCCGCCCCGACGACCGCCCTGTGGGCCGCACGGATCCGGCCGCCACACTTCGGGTCGATCACCGGCCGTGACCTGTTTCGTCGCCGTGACGGACTGCCGGTGGACACCGTGTCGCCGGTGGATGCCGAGGATGAGGCGAACCTGGATACCACGCCGCGCGGAAAGCAGATCGCCGCGGCTGCGGTACGCGCCAACGGTGTGCTCACCGGCATCTGTGTAGCCGCCGCGCTGGCACTTCCCGCCGGCGTTTGGGCCACCCTGATGCCCGGACAGTCGCGTAGCCCGGCTGCAGCCACGTTGGCCGGGCTGTTCGTGCTGATTTTCATCAGCCGCGGAAGGGCATTCACCGACAAACGGCAAGCCGTGGCGCTGGTGTGCGGGGCGGCCGCGGCGGCATGTGCGGGCGTGGCGAAATTTGTTCTGCACCAGCCGGCCGCATCGGCCGACCCATTGCTGTGGGGCGTGCTGGCCCTGGCCGGGTTTGGCGGCGCCGGCCTGGCGGCCGCCCTGCTGGTCCCGATCACCAAGTTCACGCCGCTGGTGCGGATGCTCACCGAATGGCTCGAATTGGCGGCGATTGCCGCAGCCTTGCCGTTGGCCGCGTGGATCGGCGGGCTGTTCACCTGGGTACGCATGCGATGACGCCGGGTAGCATCTTTACGACCGCGATCGCACTTTTCGTAGCGCTATCGGCCAGCGTGCCACTGGCCCATGCGATTCCGCCACCGAGCGTCGACCCCGCCCGCGTGCCCGCGGATGGCAGGCCGGAGCCGGAACAGCCGATGCGGCAAAGCAATGTCTGCGCGCGGACGACAACGGTTGCAGACCCGAACGTGGCGGCCACCGTGCCCGGATTCACCATGCTCAACATCAGCACAGCCTGGCAGTACTCGACTGGCAATGGGGTACCGGTGGCGGTGATCGACACCGGGATCAATCCGACCGGCCGATTGCCCGTCATCGCCGGCGGTGACTACATCATGGCCGGCGACGGATTGACCGACTGCGACGCACACGGAACCATCGTCGCGTCGGTGATTGCTGCTGCACCCCAGGGGATTCCGATGCCCGCCCCGATGCCGGCCACCCCGGCATTCCCGGCGCCGGCAGGCTCGCCGCCCGTCAGCGCTGGGGCGCCGCCGATATCTGATCAACCGGATGACCCGGAGCAGGCGCCGAACCCGCCGCCAGACGCAACCGACGGCGTGGTCGGGGTTGCCCCGCACGCGGTGGTCATCTCCATCCGCCAGTCATCGCGGGCCTATGAGCCGATCACCCCGCTATCGGGCGACGCCGAGGCGCACAAGAAGGCCGGCACCGTCGCCACCCTGGCGAAGGCGGTCGTCCACGCGGCCGACATGGGCGCCAAGGTGATCAACATCAGCGTGACGTCATGCGTGCCGGCGGCCGACCCGCTGGACCAGAGCGCCGTCGGAGCCGCGGTTTGGTATGCCGCCACCGTGAAAGACGCGGTCATCGTCGCCGCCGCGGGTAACGAGGGGGAGGACTCCTGCGCCCAGAACCCGTTCTTTGATCCGCTGGATCCTTCCGATCCGCGTGACTGGCATCAAGTCAAGACGGTGTCGTCGCCGTCCTGGTTCGCCGACTACGTCCTATCGGTGGGCGCAGTCGACAACACCGGTGTCCCCATCGGCAAAAGCCTTGCCGGGCCGTGGGTGGGCGCGGCGGCACCGGGTGTGGGGATCATGGGGCTCTCACCGCAAACCGGCGTTGCGGTCAACGCTTATCCACCGATCCGCGCGGGAGAGCAGACGATGCCGTTCTGGGGAACGAGTTTCTCGGCCGCCTATGTCAGCGGCGTCGCCGCCCTGGTGCGGGCAAAGTATCCGGAGCTCTCCGCCCACCAGGTCATCAACCGCATCCTGCAAACAGCACACAATCCGCCGCGTGGGGTCGACAATCAGGTGGGTCACGGCGTGGTAGATCCCGTCGCGGCCCTGACCTTCGATGTCCCTCCGGGAGAACGTGTTTCACCTGCCACACAGAGCCGGGTGGTGATACCGGCTGCAGCGCCGGCAGCACCGGATTACCGGGCGCGCACCATGGCAATGGTATTCGCGGGGTTCGTCGTCGCTGCGGTAGCGGTCGCAGCGATCGTCGGGCGAGCCCGGCGGGCGCGATGAACGCGACCAGCAGGCAGGCAATCATCACCGGCGTTCTGCTCACCGGCCTCCTTGGCTGGTCTTTCGACGGATATACCGGCGCTGCAACAGGATTGACGTTCGGGATCGTTGCGGCCGTGATCCCGTGGCGACGTCGGACGTTGTGGTCATGGCTGGCATTGTGGATGCGACGTGGCCGGCCCCTGGTCTGGAACGAGCCCGTGACGGTGGTCAACGACGGGGCCGGAGGCGGCGTTCGCTTCCAGGGCGGAGTTGCGGTGGCCGCGCTCCAACTGCTCGGTGCCGCGCACACGCCGACATTGTTCACCGGCTCGGCGTCGCCGCATACCGCGAATGTGCTGGACGTCATGGCCCTGCATCCGTTCATGCGGCAAAGCCTGGGCCTGGCGATCGATTCGTTGAGTGTGATCAGTTCGGGTGCCAGACGACGCAGCACCGGCGACTATTCGCGGCTCTACGACACTCTGATCGGCGCGGTGCCCTACGCGGGGCGGCGCGAAACGTGGGTCATCGTGCGGGTCGCGGGTCGGGATAATGCCCAGGGATTGCAATGGCGGACCTCGATCGGCACCGCGACGCTGGCGGCCGCGCAGCGGATCGGTAGCTCTCTGCGCCAGCAGGGGATTCGCACCAGGGTGGCGACGACCACCGATATCCTCGAGTTGGAGCGACGGCTGGGCCGATCGGCGCTGGACGCTCATGAACAGCGCTGGAACTCGGTGCGGAGCGACATCGGTTCGCTGACGACCTACTGGTACCTCCCGCGCGACATCACTGCCGACAACTTGGCGAAAGGATGGATGGTGCGCTCTGACGCAGTCATCCAGAACGTCACGCTGTTCAACGATGGCACTGCCACTGCCGCCATCACGGTCTGCGATGCGCAGCCGCCGTCCGCCCCACCAAGCGTGTTGTTGCAGACGTTGCCGGGCGCACAGCTGCAAGCCGCCGCCGCTAATCTCTGCGGTCCGACGCCGCCGATCGGCGGTATGCGCCGTGGCGCGCTGGCCGGTCAGCTCGTTGTGCCGATCGGACCGTCCGGTGTGCTCCTCGGCAAGGACGCGGCCGGCAACCGGTTCGCGCTCCCCCTCGACGACCCCGGCGAATTCAGCCGCGTGCATATCGCCACAGACGACGATGTGGCGAAACGAATTGTTGTTCGGATGGCCGGGGCCGGCGAACGCATTACGGTCCACAGTCGGAACACGCAGCGCTGGGCCAGTGTTCGCATGCCCGACATTGCGGTGATCGACCACCCGAGACCCGCCGCGGGCACCACGGTCAGCGTCGTGGACGACACCATTGCGCCGGCGCCGCGGCCGAACACACTGGTCTCCGTCGGCGAACCAGATGAGCCTTACCGGGGATCCGCCGATGTGCTGATCATCCAGACCGGTCCGGCGACCGTGGAAGTACATGCCGCCGGGCGCGTGCACACCGTCGAGGTCGAGTTGTTTCGCGCGGAGAAACGCTATGTGGCTTCCTGTCCCGCCACGCTGACCGCGGCCGGACTAGCACCGGTGGACTAGCTGATGGCCGGCAGCACGTCGATCGTCGCCGCGCGTAAGCGGTTTGATCAGGCGATGGCGGTATTCGACTCCGACGTCCTCGCCGCGCAGGCGCGGTTCCGGGAGGCAACGGAGATCGACCCGTCGATGGCCGACGCCTGGCTGGGCCGGATCGCCACCGGCGACTCGGCGTTGTCTACGCTGCGGAAGCTGTATGCCTGCGGTGCCCGACTGCACCGGGAAACCAACCGGCTCGGCGTGCAGTTGTCTGCGCCCATCAAAGCGGGGCCGTACCTGTCCATCGCGGTGAGCGAGTCGTCACATGCCGGTCTGGCACTGGCCAGCGCACTCATCGACATCGGCGCATACCAGAAAGCCGCTGCGCTGCTCGAGGATTCGACTCTGCTGGACAGCTGGGAGAATCACCAATGGCAGCAGCACATCCGCGCTTACCTGATGTTCGCCACCCAGCGCTGGCCTGACCTGATCTCGGTCGCCGCCACCACCCTACCGCCGCAGGCCATCATTATGCCGGCGGTCAGCGCGGCGACCGCTACGCTGGCCGCCTACGCGGCGGCCCATCTCGGGCAGGCGCTGGTTTCTTTGGACTGGACGGACCGAGTGGAGCTGGGCGCCGGGCCCACCGAGCTGACCGAGCACCGCCGCGCCCAGAGCGACAGCCCGGTCGCCGCGATCGACCCCGGCGAATTTCCGCTGATCGCTGCCGATCTGGCCTATGTACGCGGAATGGCGCACCGCTTGCTCGGTGAGCAGGACAACGCACAGATCTGGTTGTCCAGAGCGACGATCAATGGTGCGCTGACCGCGGCAGCGAAACAGGCGTTGGCCGACCCGGACCTGCAGCTGGCGATCACCGACGAGAAGACCATCGATACCCGCACCGACAAATGGGACATCACCACTGAGCGGTCCGGCCAGCAGTGTCGGGACGAGGAAAGCACAGAGCGGCGCCGGGAACTGCTGGCCGAAGGTCGTGCGCTGCTCAACAACCAGGTCGGTCTGGCCGAAGTGAAGCGTGTGGTGGCCGAGCTCGAGGACCAGATCGAGGTCCGCGCACTAAGACTGGCCGCCGGGCTGCCGGTGACCAGCCAGACCAACCACGTCTTGTTGGTCGGACCGCCCGGCACCGGCAAGACCACAACCGCAGCGGCGCTGGGAAAGATCTATGCGGGCCTCGGCATTGTGCGGCACCCCGAAATCGTCGAAGTCAAACGGGCGGACTTCTGCGGCGAATACATCGGAGCGTCAGGGCCTAAGACCAACGAGCTCATCAACCGCTCGCTGGGCCGCATCCTGTTCATGGACGAGTTCTATTCGCTGGTGGAACGCCACCACGACGGCCGGCCGGACATGATCGGGATGGAAGCGGTCAATCAGTTGCTGGTTGCGCTGGAGGTGCACAGGTTCGACTTCTGCTTCATCGGGGCCGGCTACGAGAAAGAAGTCGACGAATTCCTCACCGTCAACCCGGGTTTAGCCGGTCGGTTCAATCGCAAGCTGCGCTTCGCGTCGTATACAGCCGAAGAGCTGGTCGAGATCGCGGTGCGTTACGGGCAGCCGCGGGCCACCGTCATGGATCCTGCTGCGCGCGACGCACTGACCGGCGGGTGCAAAACCCTGCGGGCCTATCTGGCACCGGATGGCAACCACGGCATCGACGTCATGCAGAACGGTCGCTTTGCCCGCAATGTGATCGAACGCGCTGAGCGACTGCGAGATTCGCGGGTGGCCGCCCAGCACCGTGCTGCCAAGGGATCGGTGACTGTCGACGACCTCGAGACGTTACGTACCCAGGATGTGACCAGAGCGGTAATCGACGCATGCACCGAAAAGCACGTGCCCGTCGAGCTCTGAACATCCGCTGTGCAGCTGTACGGCTCAACGCACTAGACGAATCGAAACACCGCGATCCGGCCGGCCAGAGCTTCGAATTCGTCAGGCGTGCCGTCTCGCACCATTCCGGATCGCTTCGCGAATGCCACGCCGACGGGCACCTCGACTGGGAACGCCCGCAGCACCGGACGCGCCTGTTCGGCGGTCAATTCGACGATCTTGACCTCACGTGACTTGCGTCCGCAGCGCAGCGTGCCGGCGCCCGCCGCGCGGGCATTGGCGGCCCAATCCGCACCGGGGTAACCGGCTACGACGTAGAGACCACCCTGGAATTCGAACGGTGTCATCGGGGTGCTGCGCGGTTGACCGGACCTGCGGCCCGGCACCGTCAAGACCATGGCCGGCCCGGTCGGTATGCCGAGCTTCTGCACGGCCATCATCACCTTGTTCATCGGCTTGAGGTAGCGCGGCGGACGCGGATCAGACATGTCTTGCCTCCTTGGCTAATTGGTGAACGCATCGCGGTGCTGGGCGGCCCACTGGGCAAACGTGACGGCCGGGCGGCCGACGATCTTCTCCACCTCATGGGTGACCAGCGCCGGTTTGTCCAGCGTCTCGGCGAGCATTGCCATATAGGCATCGGCGAACTGAGCGCCCAGGCCGATGGCAACGAAGCGCTGCCGCACTACCTCCGGCGGCACTTCCAGATACCTCAGCTCACGGTCCAACACCGCGCCGATGGTGCGCACCAACTCGGTATCGGTGAGTGCTTGCGGCCCGGTCAGGGCAATCTTGCGCCCGTCGAGTTCATCGCTGAGCAGCGCCCGGACTGCGACTGCGGCGATGTCGCTGTCGGCGATCGGCGCAGTCGACGCCGCCGCGCAAGGGCCCCCGACGACATCGCCGGCCCGGATCTGTGCCGCCCACATCCCGATGAAGTTCGAGGCGAACACCGATGGCCGTAAGCTCACCCAGCCCAAGCCGGAGTCGACGGCGAACTGCTCGACTTCGGCGTTGCGGTCGCCGCGAAAACGCGACGGTTGCCGCGAGAAGTCGTCGTCGGCGTTGAGCGACGACAGCGCGACCAGTTTGGCAACCCCACTGCGCGCGGCCAGTGCTACCACCTCGGCAAGCTGATCACCCAACGCACGCGAGTTGAGAAACACCGCAGCGGCGCCGGCCAGCGCATCGATGGCCGAGCCGACCACCTCGACACCGGCGGGAAATCCTGCGGTGTCAGAAGAACGGGTGACCGCGCGCACCTGCGCACCCTCGGCGGCCAGTTCAGTAACAAGGGGACGGCCGACGTTACCGGTCGCTCCGGTGACCACGATCGTCATGATGGGCTCCTTCCTGACGGTTAAGACTGTGCTTTTCACCAAGGACGGCGCGCAGCATGGGAAAGTTACGGCCAGAACATGTAACTTTTTCCGGCAGTAGATCGTCGTCGACATATGACCGAACCGCAGTCTGAGCAGATCGCCGAGGCTTGGCGACGTCACCGCGCTTACCTGGTCAACCTCGCCTATCAGATGCTCGGGGATATCGGTGACGCCGAAGACGTTGCGCAAGAAGCATTTCTGCGGTTATCCCGAACTGAGGTCAGTGAGCTCGACGACGTCCGAGGCTGGCTCACCGTGGTCGCCGGCCGGCTGTGCCTCGACCAGGTACGTTCGGCGCGGGCCCGTCGTGAGCATCCGGAAGAGCTCGGTGCAGAGGCGTTGGCGCTCAATCAATCCCGTCGGATTGATCCGGCGGACCGGGTCACCTTCGACGACGAGGTCCGTACCGCGCTCCTGGAAGTCCTACGCCGGCTGAGCCCCGGTGAGCGGGTGTCGTTTGTGCTGCACGACGTGTTCGGGCTGCCGTTCGACACCATCGCCGAGACGGTGGGTCGTCCGGTCGGCACCTGCCGCCAGCTGGCGCGGCGCGCGCGGGCGAAGTTCACTGTCGGCCGCCCCAAGCTCAGTGAGATCTCCCCGGCCGAGCACCAACTGGTCACCGAGAAGTTCATCACCGCCTGCGCCAACGGCGATTTGCAGGCGCTGGCGGCAGTACTGGATCCGACCGTGTGGGGTGTTGGCACGGTGCTCGCCGAGCATGCTTTGCCGCCGCAGGTCAACCATGGCCCACGCGACGTCGCCACTAACCTGCTGCGCTACTTAGGCCCGGGCGTGACGTTGGTCAGCGGTCCCGCCGGGCAACCGGTGCTGCTGGCCTACGCGCAGCGCCGGCTCTTCGCCGTCATTGTGTTGACCATCGGTGGCCAACTCGTCACCAAGATCGAAGCAACCGCCGACCCGTCGGCGCGCGCAGAGAACCGCTAGCCGCGGTCTCGCGCGCCGGGCGGCTCCGACGCAAAGAACCGGGCGATCGTCGCGGCGATCTGCAAAAACCGCCGCCGCGCCGCCGGAGCCATCTCGCTGGTGACGTCGATGACGCCGCCGGGTCGCAGGTGGGGATCGAAGGGCACTTCGACCACCATCTGACCGCGGTCGAGGAATTGGCGCGCCAGCACCGAACGCGTCCGTTTGTCGGCGTGGCCGTCGGAATCGTTGAGTACCACGATGCTTCGCCGCAGCAGATCGGTCCGGCCGTGCGCAGACAGCCACTCCATGGTCTGCGCGGCGGCCGAGGCTCCGTCGGCCCACGGGGAGGACACCACGATCAGAGCGTCGAGGTCGCTGAGGGCCTCTTGGGTCACCGGCGCGTCCATCGTCGACCCGCAGTCGATGATTGCGATCGTGAAATGACGGTCCAGCCGCAAGGTGGCTTCCCGGTAGATCGCCGGATCGAGCACGCGCCGCGGGCCTGCCGGCGGTTCTCCGGCCAGCACGTACAGACCGGCGGAGTTGCTCCCGACGCGGGAGCTGACATCGGCGAACGACTGCAGATTTTTGTCGGCCGTCAGTTCCCAATAGGAACCGCTGGTCCGCGGATCGATCCGGCTGCCGAGACGTCCGAAGGCGGTGTCGGCGTCGATCGCCACCACGCGGTCCTGGCGGCGCAACTCGGCAAAGATCGATCCGACGCTGGCCGCGACGGTGGTTTTTCCGACGCCGCCCTTACCGAGCACGCCGACCTTGTAATTGCCGCGCAGGACCGATTTGATGACGGCCTCGAATTCCGCTTCCTGTCGTTCTGCCGCCGACGGGCCCAGATTGACCAGACCGAACGTGGCCGTCCAGAGCATGCGCCGCCAACCACGGCCCGGCGCGGGACGACGTGGCGGCGCGACCGGCGCCGGCCCCACCCCGAAGTCGGGCCAACGCTCAGCGGGGGGTACACCAACGGACCGCGGCGGCCCCGGGGGTGTTCCGGGGCGCGACGGTGTTGCCGGTGGGAACGGCTGGAACGGATGGGGCGGCATCGGCCGCGGATTCGCCGATTGCGGATGCGGCGGAGGCGGCGAGGGTGCGCCGGGCTGCGCAGGCCGAAATCGGTCCCGCAGGAAGTCGTCGCGCTCGTTCATAGGCTCCTCAGCTGGCATCCGACCGTGGGTTTACAGGCTGCCGCCAGTCCAGTATCGGTTATCGAGGCGCCGGAGAAGCACGGTGGCGATCCGCAATCTCGTGCAAAGTTATTGCGCAAACTTGCTGCGCGCCACGCCGTCATCGCCGGATATTCCACACCAGCCCCTGTGAATGCCACATCGGTGCCCGCTGCCACGGCTTATGGTGAGTTCCATCACTGCATCATGGCCAGTCCACCGCCAATGAGGTGCTCCGAAAATGCCGTCAGGTGGTCCTCACAGCAAATCAGCGGGCCTGGATTCGGCCGACCGCGATTCGCGGCTGCGAGTCGCTGAACGCAACGTCACAGCAGGCAAACATCCAGGCGCGCAACCAGAACCGGCAAATTCGCGTACTGTCTACCGTTTCGCCAGCTCGGCGCCGTCAACCGACGAGTTACTATTGATCAAGTTGGCATGTCAGGCGGTTTTTGTCATATCGTTTTACGACTTGTCGAGAACTGGGTACAGGGCCACCGTTCAGCGCTGCACGGACGCATTCCCCTGCTCCGGGTCTTCGCCGTTTGGCGTACAGGATATCGACAAGGGCCGACGGGCTTAGCCGCTCTCCTTAGGAGCGGCGCCGCCGGAGCTACTCATGAATGCCGCGCAGAAAGTTCTTGGTGAAGGGTCAGGTAAGAATGGCGCCCAACCGCGTCGGGCTGTACAACCCCGCGTTCGAGCACGACTCGTGCGGGGTCGCGATGGTCGTCGACATGCACGGCCGGCGCAGCCGCGACATCGTGGAAAAGGCGATCACCGCGCTGCTCAATCTCGAGCACCGCGGCGCCGCCGGTGCCGAGCCGCACAGCGGTGACGGCGCGGGCATCCTGATCCAGGTCCCCGACGACTTCCTGCGTGCGATCGTCGACTTCGAATTGCCGGCCCCGGGCAGCTACGCCACCGGTATCGCGTTCTTGCCGCAGTCGTCCAAGGACGCCGCGGCCGCCTGCGCAGCGGTGGAGAAGATCGTGGCCTCCGAAGGATTAAAGGTGCTCGGCTGGCGCGACGTACCCACCGACGATTCCTCGCTGGGCGCACTGTCCCGCGACGCCATGCCCACCTTCCGGCAGTTGTTCGTCGCCGGAGCCTCCGGGATGGAGCTGGAGCGGCGCGCCTATGTGATCCGCAAGCGCGCCGAACACGAACTCGGCACCAAGGGCCCCGGGCAGGACGGTCCCGGTCGCGAAACTGTTTACTTCGCAAGCCTTTCCGGTCAGACCTTTGTGTACAAGGGCATGCTGACCACGCCACAGCTCAAGGCGTTCTACCTCGACCTGCAAGACGACCGGCTGACCAGTGCGTTGGGCATCGTGCACTCGCGGTTCTCCACCAACACTTTCCCGTCCTGGCCGTTGGCCCATCCGTTCCGGCGTATCGCCCACAACGGCGAGATCAACACCGTCACCGGCAACGAGAACTGGATGCGCGCCAGAGAGTCGCTGATCCGTACGGACGTCTTCGGGGACCCGGGCGACCTGGATAGCGCCGACAAGTTGTTCCCGATTTGCACTCCCGGCGCCTCCGACACCGCCCGCTTCGACGAGGTGCTGGAACTGCTGCACTTGGGCGGTCGCAGCTTGGCGCACGCGGTGCTGATGATGATCCCCGAGGCGTGGGAGCGCCACGAGTCGATGGATCCGGCCCGGCGCGCGTTTTACGCCTACCACTCCGCGCTGATGGAGCCGTGGGACGGCCCCGCGTCGATGACGTTCACCGACGGGACCATCATCGGGGCGGTGCTGGACCGCAACGGCTTACGGCCGTCTCGGATCTGGGTCACCGACGAAGGTCTGGTCGTGATGGCCTCAGAGGCCGGTGTGCTGGATCTCGACCCGTCGACGGTGGTGCGCCGGATGCGGCTGCAGCCGGGCCGGATGTTCCTGGTCGACACAGCGCAGGGCCGCATCGTCTCCGACGAGGAGATCAAGGCAGAGCTGGCCGCCGAACATCCGTATCAGGAGTGGCTCGACAAGGGGCTGATCCCGTTGGAGGAGTTGCCGCAGGGCAACTACGTGCAGATGCCGCACCACCGGGTGGTGTTGCGGCAGCTGGTTTTCGGCTACACCTACGAGGAGCTCAACCTGCTGGTGGCCCCGATGGTGCGCACCGGCGCCGAGCCGCTCGGATCGATGGGCACCGACACCCCGGTCGCGGTGCTCTCAGAGCGGCCGCGGATGCTGTTCGACTACTTCCAGCAGCTGTTCGCCCAGGTGACCAACCCACCGTTGGACGCCATCCGCGAAGAGGTGGTGACCAGCCTGCACGGGGCCCTTGGTCCAGAGGGCGACCTGCTCAACCCCACCGAAGACTCGTGCCGCCAGATCGTGTTGTCCCAGCCCATCCTGCGCAACCACGAGCTGGCCAAGCTGATAAACCTCGATCCCGACGTGGAGGTCAATAAACGGCGGCATGGCCTGCGGTCCAAAGTGATTCGCTGTCTGTATCCGGTTGGCGAGGGCGGCGCCGGTCTGAAGGCCGCGCTGGACGATGTACGTTCGCAGACCTCGGCGGCGATCGCCGACGGTGCGCGAATCATCATCTTGTCCGACCGCGAGTCCGACCAGGAAATGGCCCCGATCCCGTCGCTGCTGGCGGTCTCGGCGGTGCATCACCATCTGGTGCGCGAGCGGTCCCGCACCAAGGTCGGGCTGGTCGTGGAGTCCGGCGACGCCCGCGAAGTGCATCACATGGCCGCGCTGGTCGGATTCGGAGCCGCGGCGATCAACCCCTACATGGCATTCGAGTCGATCGCGGACATGCTCGATCGTGGTGCCATCACCGGGATCGAGCTCGAGAAGGCGCTGCAGAACTACATCAAGGCCGCCGGCAAGGGCGTGCTGAAAGTGATGTCCAAAATGGGCATCTCGACGCTGGCGTCCTACACCGGCGCGCAACTGTTCCAGGCCGTCGGTGTTTCCGAAGATCTGCTCGACGAATACTTCACCGGGCTGACCTGCCCCACCGGCGGTATCACCCTCGACGACATCGCCGCCGATGTCGCCACCCGTCACGCGCTGGCCTTCCTGGACCGGCCCGACGAACGAGCGCACCGTGAACTCGAGGTGGGCGGCGAATACCAGTGGCGCCGTGAAGGCGAGTACCACCTGTTCAACCCCGACACCGTTTTCAAACTGCAGCACTCCACCCGCACTGGGCAGTACAAGATCTTCAAGGAATACACCCGTCTGGTTGACGACCAGAGTGAGCGGATGGCGTCGCTGCGCGGGCTGCTGAAATTCCGCGATGGCCTCCGACCGCCGGTTCCGCTCGACGAGGTCGAACCGGCCACCGAGATCGTCAAGCGGTTCGCCACTGGCGCAATGAGCTACGGATCCATCTCCGCCGAAGCGCACGAGACACTGGCCATCGCCATGAACCGGCTGGGTGGCCGGTCGAATTCAGGTGAGGGTGGGGAGCACATCGGCCGCTTCGACCGCGACCCCAACGGGGACTGGCGGCGTAGTGCGATCAAGCAGGTCGCCTCCGCCCGATTCGGCGTCACCTCGCACTACCTGACCAACTGCAGCGACATTCAGATCAAGATGGCGCAGGGGGCGAAACCCGGTGAAGGCGGGCAGCTTCCGGGCGGCAAGGTATATCCGTGGATTGCCGAAGTGCGGCATTCCACGCCCGGGGTCGGACTGATCTCACCGCCGCCGCATCATGACATCTACTCCATCGAGGACCTGGCACAGCTGATTCACGACCTCAAGAACGCCAACCCGTCAGCGCGAATCCACGTCAAGCTGGTTTCCGAGAACGGTGTCGGCACAGTGGCCGCCGGTGTATCGAAGGCACACGCCGACGTGGTGCTGATCTCTGGTCACGACGGCGGCACCGGCGCCACTCCCCTGACGTCGATGAAGCACGCCGGCGCACCGTGGGAGCTGGGGCTGGCCGAGACCCAGCAGACGTTGCTGCTCAACGGGTTACGTGATCGCATCGTCGTTCAGGTGGACGGACAGCTCAAGACCGGGCGCGACGTGATGATCGCCGCACTGCTTGGCGGCGAGGAATTCGGTTTTGCCACCGCCCCGCTCGTGGTCTCTGGCTGCATCATGATGCGGGTCTGTCACCTCGACACCTGCCCGGTCGGCGTGGCCACCCAGAATCCGGTGCTGCGGCAACGGTTCACCGGCAAGCCCGAGTTCGTTGAAAACTTCTTCTTGTTCGTCGCCGAAGAAGTCCGCGAATACATGGCAGCGCTGGGTTTCCGTACGCTCAACGAGGCCGTCGGCCAAGTGGGCGCATTGGACACCACGTTGGCACGGGCACACTGGAAGGCCCACAAGCTCGACCTGGCGCCGGTGCTGCACGAGCCGGAGTCGGCATTCATGAACCAGGACCTGTACTGCAGTTCCAGCCAGGACCACGGCTTGGACAAAGCGCTGGACCAGCAATTGATCGTGATGAGCCGCGAGGCACTGGATTCCGGTTCACCCGTTCGCTTCTCTACGACAATCAGCAACGTCAACCGCACCGTGGGCACCATGCTCGGCCACGAAGTGACGAAAGCCTATGGTGGCCAAGGCCTGCCGGACGGCACCATCGACATCACGTTCGACGGCTCGGCCGGCAACAGCTTCGGTGCGTTTGTGCCGAAAGGCATCACGCTGCGGGTCTACGGCGACGCCAACGACTACGTCGGCAAGGGCCTGTCGGGGGGCCGGATCGTGGTGCGGCCGTCCGACAATTCGCCGGAAGGCTATGCCGCCGAAGACAACATCATCGGTGGCAACGTCATCCTGTTCGGCGCCACCAGCGGCGAGGCGTTTCTGCGCGGTGTGGTCGGCGAACGATTCGCGGTGCGCAACTCCGGAGCCCACGCAGTGGTCGAGGGAGTCGGCGATCATGGCTGTGAGTACATGACCGGAGGCAAAGTGGTCATCCTGGGCCATACCGGCCGCAACTTCGCGGCCGGCATGTCCGGCGGCGTGGCTTACGTCTATGACCCCGAGGCCGTGTTCCCCTCCCACCTCAACACCGAGATGGTGGAGTTGGAGAGCCTCGACGACGACGACCTGGCCTGGCTGCACGGCATCATCGAGGCCCACGTGGATGCGACCGACTCCGCAGTCGGCCAGCGCATCCTGGCCGACTGGGCGGGCGAGCAGCGCTGCTTCTTCAAGGTGATGCCCCGCGACTACAAGCAGGTACTGGAGGCGATCGCCGAGGCCGAACGCGACGGCACCGACGTCGACGAGGCAGTGATGGCGGCAGCGCATGGCTGATCCGAAGGGCTTTCTGAAGTACACCCACCGGGAGACCCCGAAACGCCGGCCGGTGGACCTGCGCCTGCGTGACTGGAAGGAAGTCTACGAAGACTTCCCGCACGAGACACTGCAGGAGCAGGCAACCCGGTGCATGGACTGCGGGATCCCGTTCTGCCACAACGGCTGCCCGCTGGGCAACCTGATCCCGGAGTGGAACGACCTGGTCCGCACCGGCCGCTGGCGCGATGCGATCGAACGGCTGCATGCCACCAACAACTTCCCCGACTTCACCGGCCGACTCTGCCCGGCGCCGTGTGAATCATCGTGTGTGCTGGGCATCAACCAGGATCCGGTGACCATCAAGCAGATCGAGCTGGACATCGTCGAGAACGCCTTCGACGAGGGCTGGGTGGTTCCGTTGCCGCCGGAGCAGCTGACCGGCAAGACGGTTGCGGTAGTGGGATCGGGTCCGGCCGGACTGGCCGCCGCTCAACAGTTGACCCGGGCGGGCCATAGCGTGACCGTCTTCGAGCGGGCTGACCGCATCGGCGGGCTGCTGCGTTATGGCATCCCGGAGTTCAAGATGGAAAAGCGGTACCTGGATCGCCGACTGGAACAGATGAGCGCCGAAGGCACCGAGTTCCGTGCGGGAGTCGACGTCGGCGCCGACATCAGCGCTGAGCAGTTACGCGCCGATTTCGATGCGGTGGTGCTGGCGGGTGGTGCCACTGTCGCGCGCGATCTGCCCATCGGAGGCCGCGAGCTCGACGGTATTCATCAGGCGATGGAGTTTCTGCCCTGGGCCAACCGCGTTCAAGCGGGCGACGATGTGCTTGGACCGGACGGCGAGCCGCCGATCACCGCCAAGGGCAAGAAGGTCATCATCATCGGTGGTGGCGACACCGGAGCCGACTGCCTGGGCACCGTGCACCGTCAGGGAGCGGTGACCGTGCACCAGTTCGAGATCATGCCGCGTCCGCCGCAAACCCGCGCCGAATCCACGCCGTGGCCGATGTACGAGCTGATGTTCCGGATCTCGTCGGCGCACGAGGAGGGCGGCGAGCGAATGTTCTCGGTCAACACCGAGGAGTTCGTCGGCCGAGACGGTCACGTCACCGCGCTGAAGGTGCATGAGGTGACCATGCAGGACGGCAAGTTCGTCAAAACCGAGGACAGCGATTTTGAGATCGAGGCGGATCTGGTGTTGTTGGCGATGGGGTTCGTCGGCCCGGAACAACCCGGCCTGCTGACCGACCTGGGCGTGGAGCTGACCGACCGGGGTAACGTCGCGCGTAACAAGGACTTCGAGACTTCGGTGCCCGGCGTCTACGTTGCCGGCGACATGGGGCGGGGCCAGTCATTGATTGTCTGGGCGATCGCCGAGGGCCGCGCGGCGGCAGCAGCCGCAGATCGTTACTTGATGGGCCGAACTGCACTGCCGGCGCCCATCACGCCCACCACAGCGCCGCAACGGTAATCACTCCAGGCACACCTGCAACATTTGATAAATTGCTCGGCGCGTCTCCCGCTGTTTGCCAGATGTTAGGTGTCTAATAACCCGGTGTGGGCGCCACCTAACGTGGGCCACGGTCCAGTTGACCGACCGCAGGAGTGATCACTGTGCACATCAACCCACTACCCCGGTCACGGGTGGGGCGAATCGCCTGGTCATGGTTTCGGCACCCGGTTAAAAGCCGCGAATTCCCGGCTCGACATGAACGCCTGATCACACCCGAAGAGCTGCTGCGCTTCGGCGTGTAGTCCCCGGCGCCCACTAACCATTAGATCCACTTTAGTTTGCTCACATTGATCGGTTTGTTATCTGGCTGCGCTGGGCTCGAAATCCTCCGGGTGATCAGCCGTGAGTCGACAGCCATTGCTGCGCCGTTACGATGCCGACTATGACGCCGGCGTCGCAGGCCGAACTCGGCCAGGCGGGCACATATCCGCGTGCTACGAGCTGACGCATGGTCAACATTCCCGATGTTGAGGCATCAAACCCCGACCGACTGACGCAAGCCGCCGGCCAGGCAGGTGCCTCGGCGGCTGCCATCCGGGAACAACTCAGCGCCGGGCGGCAAGCACTGATGCAGCTGCGTGATGGTTGGGAGGGGGCAGCCTCCGAGGCGGCCGCGACTCGTGTCGAGCGCACGTTGGCGCAGCAGCAACAACTGGCTGACACGCTGCAGCGGTTCCGATCGGTACTGCAAAGCGGAGGCGACCAACTGGCTGCGACGCGCGCCAGCACCCTGCGGATCCTTGAGCAGCTCCAGCAACAAGGCTGGCAGGTGGCACCGCACGGAACCGTCTCGGTCCGGCCCGACGGTCCATTACAGCGGTTGTTCCAATCGAGCCCGGTCAGTGCGATGCAACTGCGCCAGCTGGCAGCGACCAACTCGGTGTCGTTAGCCAGGTTGCTGGCCGAATACGACACCCAAGACCGCAGGCTCGCCCAGGACTTGCGGAATGCCATCAAAAGCCTGCCGGGCCATGTCACCGAAACACCGGGCAACCTGGGCGGCGCAGGCCCCACGATCCACGGGCCGGCCACGGTGCACACACCCGTTGAACAAAAACACGACGATTTGGGCGCGACGATCCCGGGCACCGGTATCCGGCTCGGCGGGGATGGCGTCGCCGCCGATGGCAGATCAGGCTATCCGCAGGTGCAAATACCGCGGATATACGACGGGGACAACCCGTTGCCGGTTCGCCGGGATGCGAATGGAAATCCGTTAGCGCGGCCCATTCCGACCGGTACCGCGATTGGCCCGAACGGCGAGCATTACGCGTTCTTTGCCCTCGTGCCGTATGAGAACAGCGGCGGCACCGGTGATCTCGGCTACCCGGTGCCGAAGACGGTCGTGGTAGATCTCGCCAATCTGGAACAACGTTTGTACGCCCTGGACGGTGTTTCACGGGCCAGCGGCGTTTTCGACCCGCAGAGCGGGCGCATGATCATCGTCGGAAACACCCCAGCGGGCGATCGCGCGATGTGGCGCTCTGAGCCCGTCGGGAAAAGCCGGGACTGGCGTAACTTGCTGCCTTCGCAGCCGTACAAAACCTTCAGCGGCGCCATGAACGGTAACCGGGAGAATCAGATCGTGGCACTTCCCAATGGCGGCGGGTACCTGTTGGTGAGCGCCACCGACGCCGGACCTGTCGAGGGCGTCGTGGGACGGACTCCCGAGGCATTGTTCGACGCGGTGCCCGAGCAACTCGTGGGCCCGATCCAAGACAGTGCCCACACATGGGGCTCACCCTATGGGCCGACCATCACCGAATTCATGGACAACGAGCGCGGACAATGGGTCGTGCACATGCGGGTGAGTATCTGCACGAATCCGAACGGGATGCCGCACAACCCGGAAACCTACGACACCACGTTCACGGTGACCCCGTGAGTTGGGCGCTCTAGCCAGATAGTCCCGACCCGCGGATCGCTTCGGCGAGCGACTCCACCACAGCCGGGTCGTGCGGCGGGGCGATGTACACGATGCCCAAGTCGAGAGCTTCAGCGTTCAGCGCGGCCGCATTTTCGATGACCTGTCCGTAGTTGCGGTCGTCACCGAGGAACAAGTGCGCAGACAGCATGATCTCCTTGGGATCCCGGCCGATATCTGCGCAGTGGGCCGCCAGCACGTCGCGCTTGCGCGCGAACTCCTCCGGCGTGCCGCCGACGAAGTTCCAGTGCTGGGCGTACCGCGCGGTGATACGCAGTGTGCGCTTCTCGCCGCTGCCGCCGATGCAGATCGGCGGATGCGGTCGCTGCGGCCCCTTGGGTTCGTTGCGAGCGCCTTTGAGCTGGTAGTGCTTGCCGTCGAAGTCGGTGGTCTCCTGGCTGAGCAGGCTGGTCAGCACCTGGCACGCCTCCTCGAACCGGTCGAAGCGCTCTTTGATGCTGCCCAGTTCAATGCCGTAGGCGCCGGACTCTTCCTCATTCCATCCCGCGCCGATGCCCAACTCGAGCCGGCCGTCGGAGATGATGTCCAGCGCAGCCGCCATATTGGCGAGTACCGCCGGATGGCGGTAGTGAATGCCGGTGACCAAGGTGCCCAATCGAAGTCGCTTCGTGGCTTGAGCCAGCGCGGTCAACGTCGTCCAACCCTCCAGGCACGGGCCGGTGGCATCGCTGAAGATCGGATAGAAGTGGTCGAAGGTCCACCCAGACTCGAAGACGTCGATATCGTCGGCCGCCTTCCAAACGGCCAGCATCTGGGCCCAGGTGGTGTGTTGCGGTGAAGTTTTGAACGCGAATCGCATGAGCCGACCGTAGTCCTCTAGGGCCGGTGACCGCACGGCTAGACTCACGAGACCATGTGCTGCGACCTCGGAATCGACACCAAAATCACGCTGCTGGCGGCTGGGCTGATCTTCCTGCTCGCGCTCGCTCTGGGTGTCTGGAAGTACCGGCAGATCGTCGTTGCCGATAACCACCGCGCACACCCGTACGTTGACATCGCGCATCGGGCCGCGCTGCTCTACTCGTTCGCCACGCTGCTGATCGCGGTTTTCGTCGAGCTGAGCGCCTGGTCAACCTGGGTGAACCTGACCGCCGCCCTGGTGGTGGTGTTCTTCTTCGTCGCCGCGATCGTGAGCTACATCGTCCACGGCGCACTGCGTGACACCACCAACCAATTCGAGCACCCCACCCGCGCTACGGGGGTGTCGATGGCGTTGCTGATCGTCGGTGAGATGGGCGGCTTCGCGGTGGTCCTGGCCGGGTTCATCGCGGCACAATTCACGTCCTAGCCGCTCCGGGCACACTGGTGTTATGGATCCGGTGGCCGCGCTGCGTGAGATCGCCTACTACAAAGACCGGGCGCGTGAAGAGCCCCGCCGCGTCATGGCCTACCGCAACGCCGCCGACATTGTCGAGGCGCTTGATGATGCCGAGCGGGAACGGCACGGCCAGGCCAATAGCTGGCAGTCGCTGCCCGGGATCGGACCGAAGACGGCCAAGGTGATCGACCAGGCCTGGTCGGGACGCGAACCCGATTATCTGATCGAATTACGTTCTGGCGCAAAAGACCTCGGCGGAGGCGATATCCGCGCCGCGTTGCGCGGTGATCTGCATCTGCATTCGAACTGGTCGGACGGCTCGGCGCCGATCGAGGAGATGATGGCCACCGCGGCGGCGCTGGGCCATGAATACTGCGCGCTGACCGACCATTCGCCGCGACTGACCATCGCCAACGGATTGTCGCCCGACCGTCTGCGTCATCAGCTCGATGTCATCGACGGGTTGCGTGAACAGTTCGCGCCGATGCGCATTCTGACCGGTATCGAGGTCGACATCCTCGACGACGGCAGCCTGGACCAGGAACCCGAACTGCTGGAACGCCTCGACGTCGTAGTGGCCAGTGTGCACTCGAAGCTGTCGATGGATTCGGCGTCGATGACCCGACGAATGCTGGCGGCCGTCGCCAACGAGCATGCCGACGTGCTCGGCCACTGCACCGGGCGCTTGGTCGCGGGCAATCGCGGCATTCGACCGGAATCGAAGTTCGACGCCGAAGCGGTGTTCACCGCCTGCCGCGATCACGGCACCGCCGTGGAGATCAACTCCCGGCCGGAACGCCGTGATCCGCCAAGTCGGCTGCTGGCCCTCGCGCTGGAGATCGGTTGCGATTTCAGTATCGACACCGACGCGCACGCACCGGGCCAACTCGATTTCCTCGGCTACGGCGCACAACGGGCGCTGGATGCCGGCGTTCCCGTCGACCAGATCGTCAACACCTGGCCCCTCGACAAGCTGCTGGCCTGGACGACGTCGTAGGGACGTTTAGCCTGGCGCGACCAGAGACACGAGTTCGGTTCCGTCGTCGGATAATTGGGCCATCGGGGCGCGAAGCGCATGGGGCGAGCTGATTTGAAAACGCTTCTTCGGTCGACTGCGCAAAAAATACCGGCAAGGGCCCGACCTGCGGGCCCTTAGACTGATCCAGGGTCTACGTCGCAGAAAGGGGTATCAGGGTGGGAGCGCTCGATGCCTTCATGACGACGTGGTCCAATGCGCGCTCGACAATGGGGGAAGGCACTCCCCAAGACGGCGCCCCCTTCGATCGCAGCAGTCAACTTCGGCAGGCACAAAGTTGGATGGAGTCGGCCGCGCCGGGAGCGCGGTGGAGCGGAACGGCCGCCGACTCCTATGCGGAAGCCAATAGCAAGCAGGGTCGGATGCTGGGGCGAATGGCGGAGCTGGACCAGCGGCTCGGCACCGAGGTTGATCGCTCAGCCGCGGTCGTGGCCGCCGGCAGACGCAACTTGGATGAGATTAAGCAATGGGTGCAAGATGCCGCGTCGGCGGTGCCCCCGGGCGCGGATCGGGAGCAGACGCTACTTCCGATCACGCGCAAAGGAATTGGTGATGTGGCCGATGTGGTCAAGCGAACCAACGGCGACCTCAGCGCGATCGGTGCGCGCATCCGCACCATTGGCAACGAGTTCCACGGACTTGGCCAACCAAACGACGGCGACGCCGCTGATGAACCCGGCGTGTCAACAGCTTTACCGGTCAAGCCTGCACCGCCCTGACCGCACGGCGATGTCCCGATCCAAAAGAATCCTGGCGAGCTGGGTCCGCCTCCGCTGCCGTACATCCCGCCGGGCACCAACCCTGGCGAATACACCGGGCCAACGGATAGCAAGGTTCCGTACACCGAATATCCCCCGGGGTCGGGGACGTGGTGGCCGGACTATCGTCCGCCGCCAATCGGAACCACGCAGCCCTAGGTCACTTCAGTCGGGCAGGTGGGGCATTTCGAGGCCCGGGTCGCGGCCGACCAAAACACCGCGGGTCAGCGCCGCCCTGCCGTAGCGGCTACGAACCCGATCGACGGCGGCTTCGAGGGACCGCGGTTCGGCCGCACCCGCGGTGAACGGCAGCATCAATTGCTCGGCACCGCTGCGGTCGATCTCCGAGACCGCAAACCCAACCATCGTCAGCCCGCGCTCGGCGATCAGCGGTGCGGCCGATGCGACCAGGAACCTTGCGGCGGCGAGGATGGGCGGCGTCGACGCCGTCGCCCACGGCAAGGTGTGCGACCGAGTGGCCCGGCTGAAGTCATCGAATCGCAACCGCAACAAGACAGTTCGTCCGGTGCGGCCTGCTGCCCGCATGCGCCCGGTAATCCGGTCGATCAGCGCGATCACGACCGCGTCGATCTCTCCCGACGACATCGAGTTGCCGGCGCGCCCAACTGCGCGTTGGGCGCCCATCGACCGTCGGCCCACAACGGGAGACACCCGACGGCGGTCGATGTTGTGGGACAGCGCATACAGCTGCCGACCCATCGCTTCGCCCACCAGTGATCCCAGCATGGAGCCGCTGAGTTCAGCGACATCGGCTACGGTTTCGATCCCGTGCGCGCGCAACTTCTCGGCGGTCTTGGCGCCCACCCCCCACAACCGGCGGATCGGCAGCGGATGCAGAAAAGCCAGCTCCTGCTCGGGCGGCACCAGCAGCAACCCGTCGGGTTTGGCTTCCCGGCTGGCGACCTTCGCCAGGAACTTGGTCCGGGCGATGCCGACGGTGATCGGCAGCCCAACCCGATCACGTACATCGACACGCAATTGCGCCGCGATCTGCACCGGCGGGCCCGAAACCCGGTGCAGCCCGGATACATCCAAGAACGCCTCGTCTACCGAGATCGGCTCTACCAGAGGCGTCGTGTCGCGGAACACCTCGAACACCGCGTGGCTGGCCCGCATGTACGCCCGCATCCGTGGTGGCACCACGACCGCGTGCGGGCACATCCGGCGCGCCTGCGCGCCGCTCATCGCGGTGCGCACGCCGTAGGCTTTGGCCTCGTAGCTGGCAGCCAGCACCACGCCGCCGCCGACGATCACCGGGCGGCCGCGCAACGCCGGATCATCGCGCTGCTCGACGGATGCGTAGAACGAATCCAAGTCGGCGTGCAGGATCTCGGCTGCTGGACCGGACGCGCATCGCACGAACATATGTTCGCATTAGACACTGACAGGCTACGTGGGTTCTCCGTAGATGCTGCTGACCCAAATGTGGGCAAGGGTGTCGACGAGGCACTCCTCGGGGACCGCCGGCTGCTCGGCGGACAGTGCCGCCATCATCGTGCGTTCGTTCATCTGGTTCAGTGACGTCGCCAGATCGCTCGCGGAAATCGTCTCCGGTGCTGCGCCGCGCGCTCGTTCGGCTTTGATCATCGCCGCAGTCTGGTCGATCCACTTCTGCATGAAGCCCGACCACACGCTGCGGATCTCGGCACTGGTGGCCAGCGCATCCGTACCCGCCCGGGCTACCGCCGGATGGGAAGCGAATGCGGTGAAGAAGGCCTTGATGCCACTGCGCCACACTCGGCGCGGATCGGCGGGTAGCCGCTGCACAGCGCCGTCGAACTCGGCGTCGACCCCCGCGATCAGCGGCTCCAGCAGCGATACCAGCACCGCCTCTTTGGACCGGA
The DNA here is from genome assembly GCF_059812285.1 of Mycobacterium sp. NGS62. Lineage (NCBI taxonomy): Bacteria > Bacillati > Actinomycetota > Actinomycetes > Mycobacteriales > Mycobacteriaceae > Mycobacterium > Mycobacterium sp. NGS62. The sequence goes on from NZ_JCALCK010000007.1 coordinate 81,999, forward strand.
AGTAGAAGTAGAAGGTCGGCCGTGACAGCCCCGCGCCCTTGGCCAGGTCATCGACAGAAATGTCGGCGAACGACCGCTCTTGGAGCAGCCGCACGGCAGTCGCAAGAATTGCCTGCTCCCGGTCGTCGCCCGACGGACGCGTCGAGCGCCGGCCGCGGACTGCGCGGGTAGTACTGGGGGTGGCCACGCTGGTTACTTTACATGGTGTTGAGAATTTCGACAGGCTGTTGACTCACTCAACACGGTGTTGATACCGTGGCGCTATGACCGAACACCTCGACGTGCTCATCGTCGGAGCCGGCATTTCCGGCATTAGTGCGGCCTGGCACCTGCAGGAACGCTGCCCGTCGAAGAGTTATGCAGTCCTGGAACGCCGCGACAATCTCGGCGGCACCTGGGACCTCTTCAAGTACCCCGGCATCCGGTCCGACTCCGACATGTTCACCCTCGGTTTCCGGTTCAAACCGTGGCGGTCGGCCAAATCCATCGCCGATGGGGACTCGATCTGGAACTACATCAACGAGGCCGCCACCGAAAACGGCATCGACAAGCACATCCGATACCGCCACCGCGTCGTCGCCGCGGACTGGTCCGATGCCGACAACCAGTGGACCGTGACCGTCGACCACGACGGTCAGCAAAAGCGCATCACCGCATCGTTCGTGTTCGCGTGCAGCGGCTACTACAACTACGACGAGGGCTACTCCCCGACCTTCCCGGGCTCGGAGGACTTCGCGGGGACCATCATCCATCCGCAGCACTGGCCCGAAGATCTGGACTACGCGGACAAGAAGATCGTCGTGATCGGCTCCGGCGCCACTGCGGTGACTCTCATTCCGGCCCTGGTGAATTCGGGCTCGGGACACGTAACGATGCTGCAGCGCTCCCCGACCTACATCGGGTCACTTCCCGGAGTGGACCCAGTTGCCGTACGTGCCAACAAGTTCCTGCCCGCCAGGGCTGCGCACTTTGTGAATCGGTGGAAGGCGATCGGCTTCAGCACCGGCCAATACCAACTGTCACGGTGGTTCCCGAAATTCATGCGCAACCTGCTGATGACGATGGCGGAGCGCCGCTTGCCCGCAGGCTACGACGTTGAGAAGCACTTCGGCCCGCGGTACAAAGTCTGGGACGAGCGCCTCTGCCTGGCGCCCGACGGCGACTTCTTCCGCGCCATCCGGCACGGCAAGGCCGACGTTGTCACCGACACCATCGACCGGTTCACCGAGACTGGTATCAAGCTCAGCTCCGGTGAGGAACTCAAGGCTGACATCATCGTCACTGCCACGGGTTTGAACATGCAGTTGTTGGGCGGAGTGAAGCCGTCCAAAAACGGTAAGCCCATCGACCTGACCTCGTTGATGACGTACAAAGGCTTGATGTTTTCCGGAATTCCGAATTTCGCCATCACATTCGGATACACGAACGCCTCATGGACGCTCAAGGCCGACCTGGTTTCCGAGTTCGTCTGCCGCTTGCTGAACTATATGGACGCCAAGGGTTTTGACACCGTGGAGCCGCAGCACCCGGGTGCGGACATCGACGAGCTGCCGTTCATGGACTTCACCCCGGGCTACTTCCGGCGTTCGATGCACCTGTTGCCCAAATCGGGTTCGGAGGCGCCCTGGCGGCTCAAGCAGAATTATCTGCTCGACATGCGCTTGATCCGGTACGGCAGGGTGGACGAGAAATCACTGCGGTTCAGCAAACGCCCTGCAGCCGTGGCAGTCTCGGCCTAGCAGCGTTAAACGGTCTCCGACGCCGCAGCGACGACGACGATCCCGTCGTCGTCGCTGTAGGCCATGTCACCCGGTACGAACCGCACCCCGCCGAACTCGACCGGAATGTCACGCTCGCCGCTGCCGGTTTTGGTGCTCTTGCGGGGGTTGGTGCCCAGTGCTTTGACGCCGAGATCGATGTCGCGCAGAGCTGACGCGTCCCGAACAGCGCCGTACACAACCAGCCCGCTCCAGCCGTTGGAGCGGGCCAACTCGGCGATGACGTCACCGACCAGCGCGCAGTGCAACGAGCCCCCGCCGTCGATCACCAGCACCCCGCCGTCACCCGGTTCGGAGAGCACCGACTTCAACAACGCGTTGTCCTCGAAGCACCGTACGGTGCTGATCGGACCGGCGAATGTCGTGCGGCCGCCGAACTGGCGAAACTGGCTATCGCAGCTGCGGACATTAGGCCCGATGTCGTCGACCAGGTCGGCGGTGGGCCGAAAGGTCACCGTCACCTTCAGTTGCCGCGCCGACGCAGCTGGCGAACCAGCAGCAGCGCCAGCAGGCTGACCGCGACAGCCACCGCCAGCGGAACGGCAGAACGGCCCGGCGGCGGTGGCACCGCTGGCTGCCCGGACATCGGGTTCTTTGCGGCGGCTACAGTTGACTTCGCCTGTGCCGCAGCTTCTTTGGCGCCAGCGGCCAACTGGCCGTTGGTGTCGGCCCGCTTGGCGGCGCTGGGCTGGGCTTTTTTAGCGGGTACCTTCTTGGCCGGAGCTTTCTTGGCCGGTGCCTTCTTGGCGGCTTTCTTGGCTGGTGCTTGTTTTTTGGCCGCCTTGGCGGGCGCCTTCTTTGCAGCGGCTTTTTTTGCGGCTTTCTCCGGGGCCTTGTCGGCAGGCGGTGCGGGTGGTGGCGCCTTGTCGGCGGGTGGCGCGGGCGGCGGCGCCTCGTCGGCGGGCGGCGCAGGTGGTGCGGGCGGCGTCGGTCCGGCGCCGGGTGCGTCCTCGGGTGAGGCGTCGGGTGTGTTGTCCGGTTGATCCTGCGGGTCTGCCATGCGGCTGCTCCTTTGCAGTTTCTCGTCGCGTACACCAGTCGCGGGACACCAGCGGTCGGGCTCCATCATGCCAGCCGGGGTTGTCGACCGCTGGTCGTGTCTGCTGGTCGCGGTCAGGACCGGCGTCGCGTCGTCCAGAATGCGGCAGCACCAACGGCCAGCACAGCTCCGGCCACGAACGGCCAGACGGGGGCGGCGTCGTTCGAGGTGTCATCCGGATATGGGGAGGGCCCGGGCTCGCCGGTGCCGGGCACCGTCAGTCGGAACGTCCACGATCCCGACACCACATGGCCATCGGCCGAGGTCACTCGGTAATTCACCGTGTAGGTGCCGCTGGGACCCAGCGGCCGCACGCCGATGCTGACCACCGCTCCCTGCACCAGCGGTTCACCGGTTGACCACACGCGGCCGTCCGGCCCGAGGACATTCATCGCCGCGAAGGCGGGTTGCAACCGCTCGTTGAACGTGGCGCTGACCCGACTCGGGCCGGTGCTGAGGGCGGCATTCTCGGCCGGGTCGGTAGCAACCCGAACCGCGTGCGCAGCGGCGACGCCGGCGGTGCCGAGCGCGGTGCATGCGATCGCGACCAGCAGCAGCCCCGCCGCAGCCGAGCGTGCCAGCCGTGTCATGCCCGCCGCCGAACCAGCGCAACGGCAATACCGATGGCGCCGACCAGCAGGGCCGCGCCGGCCAGTAGCCGGGCAGTGTTGTCGGGCCGGCTTTGCAGACCGCTGCCCGAAACTGCCGCGGTTCGCGAGTCGGCAGCAGTCGTGTGCTGTCCCGGCGACGCGGTCGGTTCTGCCAGCGTCAGCATGGGCGCCGGATGTTCGGGCTCACCCCCGTCGGGCGCGGGCGGCTGGTCCCATTTGACCGCCAACCCGTCCGAATACGTCTGGACGGCCGGGAAGCTGACGGAATCCGCGTCGGGCAGCGTCACCGATATCCGGAACAGTGCGAACTGATCCGCTGGGATACCGCTGTTGGACGCGGCAGTCCAGGTGACCGACTTGACGGTGCCGGCCGTGACGTCACGGTCGAGGCGAGCCGTCCAACCGGGCATGGATTCGGTACTGGCCGAAGCCACGTCAGGGAGCGTGACGGTCAGTGCGGTGGTGAGGGCTCCCGTCGTGGACTCGTTGGGTACCGAAAAAGTGACGAGGGCATGGCCGCCGCGCACCGCATTGTCGCTGACCGCCCGGACATGAGCCGACGCCGGCGCGATGCCGATCGTCGGGCCGAGAAACAGGGTGATGGCCGCCGCGACCGTGATCAACGCCCGTGAAGCCACGTCAGGCCAATCCGAGTCGTGCCATCAAATCGGCATCGATCTCATCGAGTTGCTTGGAGATTGCGGCGTGGGCGGCGCGGCGACGTGGGGTGGGCATATTTTCGGCGGCAGTCACGGCTGCTGCCAAGTCACGGAGCCGTTCGGAAATAGCCGCGACGAATTGCTTGGTCTCGGCGTCTTTGGGCCGATTCTCCTGCACGGTTCGCAGCGATTGCTCAGCGCCGGCGACACGGGCCGACAATTGCGCGCCGTGCCCGGAGAACTGCCCAACTCGTGCCAGCGGAACGCCCAGCTGGTCAGCTCGGCGCTGGTCCAACAGTCCACGTACCGCCGTCGCGCCCCGGTAAACCAGCGGTACCACGACCGGCGCTAACAGTCGTGAGACGGTCAGTACCCGCCGAATCCGGCTGGGCGAGAACAACTTGCCCTCGCGCGCCGCCTTGAGCTGCGCCTCGGCGGCCTTCACCGTTGAGCGGTCACTGTCCCGTTGAGCCTTCAACTGCGCTTTGAGCGCTTTGGTTTCGGCGCGTTGCGCGGACTTGAGACGACGGGCCTCGTTCTTTGCGGCCAGCTTGGCCTCGAGTTTGGCGCGCGCCTTGATCGCCCGGGCCTCGGCACGACGCAGTGCGCGGCTTTTTCGCTTGCGGAACAGGCCCATTCCCGGCCGCCTCCCCGGTATCTCGGTGCGTATCGCCCTACGTCTACGCGATCGATGGGCCAACCCTAACGGACCGAACCGGCGACAGGTCGTCAGGTCGCGGCGGCTCAGGCGTCCAGGTGTTCCTTGCGCCGCAGCTCGTCGACCCGTTGCACGATGTCTTGCTGCGCTTCCGGCGACAAGCCGCTGGCGCGCATCGCAATACGGCGGACACCCTCTTCACGCATCGTGGCCAGCCAGGACAACTCTGTGTCGAGCTTTTCGTAGTACTCGTCGTCGGTGAAGTAAGCCGGCTTGATCCGGAAGAAGTTTGCCAGCGCGGCCATGGTCGTCGTGGAGGGGTTCGTACGGTTGCCCGAGCGTAGCTGCGACAGGTAGGGAGCCGACATCGTGATGCCTTCCGACTTCAGCGCCGCGATCACCTCAGCAGATGTATGCGGCCCACGTCCGGGCGGATACACGGTGTCGAATAAGCGATTCAGCCGGGCAGCGAACGTCGTGCTCATCGATATGACCTCCACCAGGTTGGTAGCACGAATGACTCAGGCACGTATTTGCTGATCATCGTAGCGACACTTATCGCCACAACCAAGTGCAAACCCTTGCGGAATTGTCGAGGGCGGCCCGTACCGCCGTCGACGGAACACCGAAACGCAACGCTTGCCGCACACAGCGCATACACAAGATGCACCAAGCGAATTGTGCAGCAGATCCGTCGTCGTCGTCGCAGGCACTGGCGCACGGTGCCTCGCTCGGGTGAGCGAAGCGAGCGCCGGGCAACCAGCGCGCGGCGCAGACGAGCCGAGAACCAACTTTGCTGTCGGCCCCATAACGCGTCTCAACTGATGCCCCGCGACGCCTCTGGGATCGGGGCCGCGGCAGGCGGCCGGCGGACGAATCGCACCGCCGCGAAGGTTCCTGCGACGAGCGCGGCCGACCCGGTCACGGCGACGGCGACCCAGCGCCAGCCCAGCGCGCCGTCGAACAGCATCCACAACCCGAACAACAGGAACAACAGACTGGCCAACACGTGCAACAGCCCCTCCGGCAACCGCCGGTGCAGCAGGATCCCCGCGGCGATCGCCAGGCCGTCGGCGACGACCATGGCTACCGTCGTACCGATCCAAACGCCGGCCCAGTTCTTATCGCTCGCCAGCGCGACGGTCGCCAGCGTGGTTTTGTCCCCCAACTCGGCAAGCAGAAACGACGACACGACGGCGAGCAGCGCGAACCGGGGCTCACGGACGGGGCGAACGTCGTCGCCCGCATTGGTGCCCTCGCGCCACGTCCACACCGCGAACGCCAGGAACGCAACTGCGGCCGCGAAGGCCATCGGCTTGGCCGGCAGCGTCAGACCCAGGAAGTGGCCGATGGCCACCGAGACTCCGTGCGCCACACAAGCGGCGATGCCCACGCCGGTCAAAACCACCCACCAGCGGTAACGGAGCGCGTACGTCATGGTGATGAGCTGCGACCTGTCGCCGAGTTCGGCGAGGAAGACCACTCCGAAGCTCAGTAGCGCGGCTGCGAGCATGTTTGGTGACCTTTCAGCGCGTCGCTGACGATCGAGGTTTCCCTTCGCTCGTCCAACGTCGGGTCGAAGGTCTCTCCCAATGCCCGGGTCGGACCGGCTCGCCGGCCGGCTATTCGCCAGTGTGTGACCCGATGAATGAGGGCCAGGGCCCTTCGATTTCCTCCGACAATCGCCCTCAGGCTAGCGGTCGTATCCGAAACGCACCAGCGGGCCGACGGAGTTCGGGTAGCCGTATTTCTCGATTCGATGTGCGGCTATTAATGATTCGCCCAATCGTCGGCGGTCGCCGGAATTCGTTATGCGGCAAGCAGCATCGCCAAAATCGCGGTATCGGGGTGGCTGATGGGATCGACACCAACGCGACTGACCATCGAAGTGATGGTCCCGTCGGCTTCTGCTTCTACCCATGCTGCGCGATGTTCCAGGCCCAGATACGGCAGCCCCGGCAACAGTACGCATCCCGAAGCTGCTCCGTTGCATTCAGGCAACGACGGTGTCGTCTCGGATGGCGGATGCAACATCAACAACGCCGGCGGCTGGTGTTCGGCGAAATAGCCTGGGGTAACCGCTGATTCGCCGACGACGGGCCCCTCCGCGAGGACCAGCCCGACCGTGCCGGGCTGAGGTGCATCCGGCAGCTCTTCACGGGCACCGAATACCGTTGTTGTAGAAAGCAATCCAGGCAGCGACGCAACTCTGACGGCCACCATCAGCAGCTGCGCCCATTCCTTGGTCGAATCGGGCCAACGGCCAGAGATCACGAACCCCTTCAGGGCGCCATGAGAGTGGAATGGGGCGACTTCGACGGCCCGGCCTGACCCTGTTTCCATGTGGCCCTCCGCGATATGCAAGCGGGTCGATGTGCTCAGCATGCGTTAGCGCTGGAATACCCGCAAGCCGACACGGCCAATCAATCGACGGTGTCGCGAAAGGATCACGGCCAAAAAAGTCGGGGCGCCGCGATAACCGCGACGCCCCGGGTACTGCTCGAAAGTCAGCCGGCGATCAATCCCTTGGTCTTCGAGCTCGCAGCCGCGTAGCGCGACTGCACGTCGTCCCAGTTGACGACATTCCAAAATGCCTTGGAGAAGTCGGCCTTGACGTTCTTGTACTGCAGATAGAACGCGTGCTCCCACATGTCGAGTAACAGCAGTGGAATGACGCCCAGCGGGAAGTTGGTCTGGTGGTCGTATACCTGGAATACGAGCAGCTTCTCGCCGAGGTTGTCCCACCCGACTGCCGCCCAGCCCGATCCCTGCACGGTGTTGGCGGCCGCCGTGAATTGTGCGCGGAACTTGTCGAACGACCCAAATGCGTCGTCGATCGCGGCGGCGAGCTCACCGGTCGGTTTGTCACCGCCATTGGGGGACAGGTTCTTCCACCACATCGTGTGGTTGACGTGGCCGGCGAGGTTGAATGCCAGGTTCTTCTCGTTCAGCAGAATCGAGGAGTGGTCATCCTTGCTGCGCGCCTCGTCGAGTTTGGCCAGCGCATCGTTGGCGCCCTTGACATATGTCGCGTGGTGCTTGCTGTGGTGAAGCTCGTTGATTTGTCCCGAGATGTGCGGCTCGAGCGCTCCGTAGTCCCAGTCCAAATCTGGCAAGGTGTAGTCAGCCACGGGGTTCCTTTCCTTCATCGTTGGTGAGCTGCGCCTGACGACCGATGGTGAGCTGCGTCCGACGCTGCACTCGCAGGGCTTTCACCCCGCGGGGGGCTAGCGTAATCAACCCTGCTCCATGACTACGCGCACCGCAACAACGAGTGCAACGAGTTGCATACCCGGCGGACGCGTCTTTAGACCAAAACGATGACCACGAGGACGGCCAGCAACACCAGGGCGATGAGACCCGCGCGCACTCCGGCCACCACGTAGGAGCGATTACACGCAGGCGAGCCGGCATACCAATGTGACGACGACGCCGCCGGCTGCGGCCCGATCGGTTGTGTCGTCATCGAATGACCCTGACCTGCACGTCCAACACGCCCCCAGTGAGATGAGTCACAAAGCAACTTCGGTGGTCGCGATAATAACGCCTCGCGAAGCGCGGGGAAAATTGATCCGCCAAAAGGCGGTTGACCTGCACTGCAGCACGGCCGCGTGCGAACCGACGCCGCTGTTGTCCGGGTTTTCGGACAGACCGGCCGCCTAACCGGACTACCGCCGTCGGGCGGCCGCGCGCGGGTGTTTAGCGTGACGATACATTTCGCTCGGCCGTCCGTAGGGCTGTCGACGGACGTGCCCGTTATCCGGTCGTTATCCACAACCGCGGTTCCAACAGGCCTGTTGGAACCGCCTCGACGGTCCGGCGCTGCACAGTGGCCTGTGAATAAACCTGTGGAAACTGTGGATAGCTGTTGGTTGCTGGCGTTTGCGGCACGCTGCACAACTCGCGGGCACCTGCCAAGATCGACCGCATGGGTGGTGAACCGGTGGTCGCAGAAGTAGACGTCGCTGCCTTGCCCGCCGACTTCGAAGCCGCCGCGGCGGTGCTGCTGGATGTGCGCGAAGACGACGAGTGGCAGCGCGGCCACGCCGCCGCTGCTCAACACATCCCGATGGGCGAGGTGCCGGCGCGGCTCGCCGAGATCGATCCCGGCGCTGACTTGTACGTCATCTGCCATGTCGGTGGCCGCTCCATGCGGGTGGCGCAGTACCTACAGCAAATCGGCTACCGCGCTGTCAATGTCGGCGGGGGAATGCTGGCCTGGGCGGGTGCCGGGCGGCCCGTGATCACCGACGACGGCACACCCGGCACCGTCTGACCGCCGTGCATGGCGGCGACCCGGTGCGCCGCCCGGGCTTGCCCTCGTCATTAAGCTGGTCCGGTGATCCAAGTGTGCTCCCAGTGCGGCACACGCTGGAATGTGCGTGATCGCCAGCGGGTGTGGTGCCCCCGCTGCCGCGGGACACTGCTGGCGCCCTCGAGCGAGGCACCGACCACCGATCCGCGCTGGGCGCCGCGCGGTGCCGGACAACCGGTCGGTGCGCAGCGGACAGCGCCGCGGCTGCCGCCGGGCTACCGGTGGATCGCGGTGCGTCCCGGTGCCCCGCCGCCTGCGCGGCGGCGTCGGATGCCACTGGGTCCAACCCCGCGCTACGCGGTCATACCCCGATGGGGCCTGGCGGACCGGGCCGGCCCCACCGGGCCGGCTCCGATGCCGAGCGCCGAGCGCGGGCCAACGGTGGCATGGGTGCGCAGCACGCTGTTCGCTGGCGTCGTGGTGCTGGGCATCGCCGCACTGGTGCATGTCGTGCGCTACTTGCTGCTCGTCATCAACCGCAACACGCTGCTGAACCCGATCGTGGCAGGCGCCGCGTTCTGGCTCGGAGTGCTGGCAAGCATCGCCGCGATCGCGGTGGTAGTCACCTGCGTGATTGTGCTGACCCGATGGTTGATCGCGCGCCGGGTCGCCGCCTTCGCCAATTGCGGCAGACCAGAGCGGCGTGGGCCTCGAGCGCTGTGGGCCGGCTGTCTGGTGCCGCTGCTGAACTTGGTGTGGGCCCCGGTCTATGTCATCGAATTGGCCGACACCGAGGGCATCTACGAACGGTTACGCAAGCCGATCCTGCTGTGGTGGATCATGTGGATCGGCAGCACTGCGGTGTCGCTCTTCGCCATCGCCACCAGCGGAGCTCAGGATGCTCAGGGTATTGCGAACAACACGGTGGCGATGATCTTTGCCTACCTGGTGGCGGCGGCCACGGTGGTCGCCGCCGGGCGGGTTTTCGAGGGATTCGAGCGCAAGCCGGTCGAGCGGCCCACCCGCCGGTGGGTGATGGTTCCCGACGATCACGGCAGTGCAGCGGGATCCGCTCCGGCGGTTGAGTTGGAGGGTGCGGAACCGGCAGCATAGGAGTATGACGCCGGCCGACGAGGTGCTCGCCCGGCACCCGTTCGTGGTCGCCCATCGGGGCGCCTCGGCTGCTCGGCCCGAACACACGCTGGCCGCATACGACCTCGCTCTCAAAGAGGGGGCCGATGGCGTGGAATGCGACGTCCGGCTCACCCGCGACGGCTATCTGGTTTGTGTGCATGACCGCCGGCTGGACCGGACGTCGACCGGTGCCGGCCTGGTCAGCACGATGACGCTCGCGCAACTGCGCGAGCTGGAATACGGGGCGTGGCACGGCAGCTGGCGTCCCGACGGTGGACACGGGGACAGCGGTCTGCTGACGCTCGACGCATTGGTGGAGTTGGTGCTGGATTGGAACCGACCGGTGAAGATCTTCATCGAGACCAAGCACCCGGTGCGGTACGGCGCGCTGGTGGAAAGCAAAGTGCTGGCGCTGTTGCAGCGCTTCGGCATCGCGACCCCCGCCTCCGCAGATCGATCACGCGCAGTGGTGATGTCGTTTTCGGCAGCCGCGGTGTGGCGTGTCCGGCGCGCCGCGCCACTGCTGCCCACGGTGCTGCTCGGTAAGGCTGCCCGATACCTGGGCAGTAGTGCAGCGACGGCCGTTGGCGCTACCGCGGTAGGGCCGTCGATCGCGACGCTGCGTGAGCATCCCGAGCTCGTCGACCGCGCCGCGGCCCAGGGGCGGGCGTTGTACTGCTGGAACGTCGACCACTACGACGACGTCCGTTTCTGCCGCGAAGTGGGGGTGGCATGGCTGGCCACCCGCCACCCCGGCCGCGTCAAAGCTTGGCTGCAGGACGGACTGACGGGCGCAGGGCTCGACTAGTGGCGATCGCCAGCGCGGCGAAGCCGGGCGTAGCGGGTCGCCACCATGGCTAAGTGGCGATCGCCAGCGCGGCGAAGCCGGGCGTAGCGGGTCGCCACCATGGCTAAGTGGCGATCGCCAGCGCGGCGAAGCCGGGCGTAGCGGGTCGCCACCATGGCTAGGTGGCGATCGCCAAAACTAGAGCCGCCCGCCGGCCGCGGCCGGTGCCTCGGACTGCCGAGGCGCCGAACCGATTTCACGAGCGACGAAGTTCTCCAGGTCGAACAGATTGGCTCCGGCGCGGTCGGCGACCCGCAACAGCGTCGTCATCAACGCCACTTCTTCAACCTGCTCCTTGAGGAACCATTGGATGAATTGCTCGCCCAGATAGTCGGCTTCGTCGCGCGCGACGGCGGCTAGCCGGCTCACCTGGTCGGTGACGGACCGTTCCTGATCCAAGGCCAGCGCCAATGCATCCCGTGGCGTGTCGAATTGGTTGCGCACCCGGTCCACGCCGGGGATCTCGACGCGGACGTCGCGGTCGAGCAGGTATTGCACCAGCATCATCGCGTGATTCCGTTCTTCCACAGCTTGGCTGTAAAAGTGTTTTGCCAGTTGAGGCAGGTCGGAATCGTCGAAATAGACAGCCATCGCAATATATTGCTGTGCGGTGGTGAATTCGTTATAGATCTGCTCCTGCATTAATGCATGGAATTTCGTTCGGTGGGCATCGCGATCGGTCATGACGGCAACGCTACCCCAGGTCAGAGGCCATTGTCATCCAAGGTAATACTTACTCAGGCGAGCTTTGCCTAAGTTAAGCAAGGCTATGTTCAATGCTTTAATCGACCGTTCTCATATATTGGTGAGCGAGCTTATGGCGAGTGGTCACGAAATTGTTCCCCCGACTGTTACGGCTGCCCCTCGACAACCGCCGCCGGCACCGGTGCGTCGGCGGCCAGCGCGTCGAATAATTGGGCGGCTTCATCGTGGTTCCACACCACGACCGAGCCCGCGTCGCTGCCGGTGAATTCGCCGATCGGCACTGTCACCGTGGTCGTCGCCCCGTGCAAGGACCAACCCAACCGGGCCAGGTCCCAGACGTGAGTGCCCTGGTCGACGGTCAGCGCATCGGCCGCCGCGCGCGGCACCGAGTACCAGCGCCAGGGGTTCAGCCACACCCCGGCGCTGGTGGCGCGGTGCAACAGTGCCGACATGAACTGCCGCTGGTTGGTCATGCGGTCGAGGTCGGCGCGCGGGGTGGCGCGGCTGCGCACGTAGCCCAGCGCACTACGGCCGTCGAGGGTCTGGCAGCCGGCAGATAGGTCGATCCCGGCCAGTGGATCGTCAATCGGCGCCGTCGGGCAAGCGGTGACCCCGCCCAGGGCATCGACAAGGACCGCGAACCCGCTGAATCCGACTTCGACGTAATGGTCGAGTCGCAGGCCGGTGGCCTGTTCGACCGTCTGCGCCAGCAACGACGCGCCGCCCATCGCGAACGCCGCGTTGATCTTGTCCCGCCCATAACCGGGGATCGGCACGTAGGAGTCGCGGGGAATGGACACCATCGTTGTCGGAAGCGTCGACCCGAACGTCGGCACGTGGACCACCAGGATGGTGTCGGTGCGGCCGTTGCCGATGTCGTCGCCGGTGGTCAGAGCCTGCTGCTGTTCGGCGGTGAGCCCTTCTCGGCTATCCGACCCGACCAGTAGCCAGGTGGTGCCGCGCCCGGCGGCTGGCCGACCGGGATAGTCGGCCAGCACCGGTTGCCGATGCAGCGTGGTGTCCATCCACAGCGCACCGCCGAGGATTGCGGCGGTGGTCAACAGCACCGCGATCAGCGCGGTCAACGAAATCACCTGTCCCCACGCGCGTTGGCGACGCCGCCGGGGCCGGCTGGGACGAGCGCGTTGCGGTTTGGTGGCTCGGTTTGGCGGCGGCGGAACGGGATCGCGCGGTCGAGAGCCGATCTCGCGCTGGATGATCGGCGACGGCTCTCGCTGCGGTCCGGTCGGCCGGTTGCGGTTCATCAGCGCAGCCATCCGAGGTGGCCGGCCAGCAGCGCATAACCGACGAAGGCCACCGTGTCGATCAACCCATGGGCGATCACCAGCGGCCACAGTCGGCCGCTGCGTTGCCAGGCATATCCGAACACCAGTCCCATGGCGATGTTGCCGAGGCCGGCGCCGAAGCCTTGGTAGAGGTGATAGCTAACGCGCAGCAGGCTAGAGCATGCCAGCGCCACCCGCGGGTTGACGCCCAGTTGGGGCAGCCGGGTCAGCAGATAGCCGACGACGATGATCTCTTCTGCCCAGCCGTTGGCGAACGCGGCCGCAACCAATATCGGCACCCGCCACCAGGTGTCGCTCAGACTGGACGGGACGACCTCGGCGTTGAGCCCGATGGCCCGCGCGGCGAAGTAGAGGCCCAACCCGGGTAATCCGATCAGCGCGGCCAGACCGACACCGCCCCACAGATCGGTACGCCGGTCGAAGCGGCCGAGGCCAATCCGGGCAGGAGTGAAGCCGCTGCGCCACAACAGGTACAGGCCGAGCCCGCCCCAGGCGATCAGTTGCCCGATGAAGGCCGCGTTCAGCCCCAGATCAATCAGGTCGAAGTAGGACCGCTTCGGGTTGAGCGGAATCCGCTGCGCGCTTAAATTCCGCAGTACTGCGTCGGTGAGTTGCAGAACCGCGGTGACGGCGGCCAAGCCGAACGTGACGCCCAGTACGACGCCGACCTCGATCCACAGCGCGCGTGGCTGCACCAGTTGGCGATCGGGTGCGGTCACCTCGACACGGTAACCGGTCGAATTACCTCACGGCCGTCACCGTGCTGGGGTCGAGGCGAAACCGGCTACGAGTAGCCGCGGGCCCGCAGGCCGTTGACGAATGGGCAGCCCATCAGCACCCGGATGGCCTGGCTGAGCCCGACGACGTCGTCAACCGGTTGGCGAAATGGCAACCGGACGTCGCTGTCGCCGTCGGCGCTTTCGACGCGCAGCCGCACCCCGTAGCGGTCGATACCCAGCGGTCGCACGTCGCCGCGCCGTAGCCGCGCGGGCAGTCTGGCGGCCAGTCGCGCCACCACATCGCGGTGCGCGGTGTCGAGGTGCCGAATCCAGCATGTCTCCAACGCACAGAACGGGTCCGGGCGTGCGGCCAGCAGAGCGGCGACCCCGACGGATTCGGCCCCGGTGGTATCGGTCGCCACCACCGACTCGATCTCCAGCCGAAGCAGCGCGTAGCGGGTGTCGCCGTCGACGGTGGGCCGAGATGCCGCCGTCTCTACCTGCAGCAGCGCCGGGTTCGGGTCCTCGGCGGCAATCAGGTCAAGCATTTCGCCCACCACGGGCAGCGGCACCGGCCGCAACCGGCCGCGGATCCACACCAGCGAGCGCACCGGCTCACGCAGCGGCAACGGCGCGTAGTCAGCCAGCTCCAGCACAGCTTGCGCCCCTGCCGCAGCGCAGACCAACTGCCCGGCCACCTCCCCATCAGTGGCGGCCACGACCGCGAACGACCCGTCGGCCAGCAGGTGGTGTAGCCGCGTGGTGACCGGCTCCGCCCCGTCGACAGCGAGCAGCGCACCGCCGGCCCGGAAGCAGGTGCTGCGGATCCGCTCAGCGGTCGTCGGCGTGGCGCAGTTGGCGAGGGTCATCGATCACCGTCCTTCAAGTGAGGTAAGCCTAACTTAACTAGCTCGTGTACGGCGGCGCAAGACCGTCGACCCGATAGGGTTTTGTCGTGGCTCGTATCGCGTATCTCGGACCCGAGGGGACCTTCACCGAAGCCGCGCTGCTCCAGATGCGGGATGCCGGCATGGTTCCCCAGCAGAGTCCCGACGCAGTGCAAGCGGTGCCGGTCGTGAGCACACCGGCTGCGCTGGACGCCGTCCGAAGTGGTGAGGCTGATTACGCCTGCGTGCCGATCGAGAACTCGATCGACGGGTCGGTGGTGCCGACGCTGGACAGTCTGGCCATCGGGTCGCCGCTGCAGGTGTTCGCCGAAGTAACCCTGGACGTGGCGTTTTCCATCGCCGTCAAACCTGGTCGCACCGAGGCCGATGTGCGGACGCTGGCCGCCTTCCCGGTCGCGGCTGCACAGGTACGGCGCTGGCTGGCCAAGCATCTCCCCACCGTCGAATTGCAGCCGGCCAACTCCAACGCCGAAGCCGCGCAGCAAGTCGCCGACGGGCTGGTGGACGCGGCGGTGAGCTCGCCGCTGGCCGCGGCCCACCGCGGGTTGGCCGCGCTGGCCGAGGGGGTCGTCGACGAGCCCAACGCGCGCACCCGGTTCGTGCTGGTCGGGCCGCCGGGCCCGCCACCTGCCCGCACCGGGGCCGACCGGACGTCGGTGGTGTTGCATATCGAGAATGCGCCTGGAGCCCTGGTAGCGGCGTTGATCGAGTTCGGCATCCGCGATATCGACCTCACTCGGATCGAATCCCGCCCGACCCGAAAAGAGTTGGGCACCTATGTGTTTTTTCTGGATTGCGTGGGGCACATCGACGACGACGCGGTCGGCGAGGCACTCAAAGCGCTCTACCGTCGTTGTACGGACGTGCGTTATCTGGGTTCCTGGCCTACCGGCGTGGCCGCGGGCGCCGCGCCACCGCAACTTGACGAGGCGTCGCGCTGGCTGACGCGGTTACGGGGTCGGCGGCGATGAGCGGCCGGTTGGTTTTGCTGCGGCACGGGCAGTCCTTCGGCAATGTCGACCGCCGGCTGGACACCCGCCCGCCGGGCAGCGAGCTGACGCCGCTGGGCCGCGATCAGGCGCGCGCGTTCGCCCACAACGGCTTGCGACCGCCGGGGCTGTTGGTGCACTCGATCGCCACCCGGGCGGCGCAGACCGCCGCGGAGATCGGCGCCGCGGTCGACGTGTCGGCCAGCGAAGTCACCGGCATCCATGAGGTGCAGGTCGGCGAGTTGGAAAACCGCAGCGACGACGACGCCGTCGCCGAGTTCAATGCCATCTACCAGCGCTGGCACGAGGGCAACTGGGATGTTGCGCTGCCGGGCGGCGAGACCGCCAACCAGGTGCTGGACCGTTACGTGCCGGTCTTGACCGAGCTGCGGATGCGCTATCTCGACGACGACGAGTGGGACCGCGACATCGTCGTCGTCAGCCATGGCGCGGCGATTCGGCTGGCCGCGGCCGTACTGGCTGGAGTCGACGGCAGCTTCGTGCTGGACCACCACTTGGGCAACGCCGAGTCGGTGGTGTTGTCGCCCATCACTGACGGGCGCTGGAGTTGTGTGCAGTGGGGCGCGCTGTCGCCGCCGTTTTCTCCGGAGCCGCAGGCGACACCGGTGGCCGACGCCGTGGAATCCGGCACCGACCCGATGGGCTGACGGATCAGACCGCCAGCGCGATGGATTCAGCGCACTCGCAGCCGACCGCGTCGCAATCGACCACGAAGGCGTGCAGCATCAGCTCCGGGCTGGTGCAGTCCGGCTCGGTGCACTCCGACCGGCGCAGTGAGTGTCGAATGATGGTGCCGTGGCAGTGATCCAAGCCGGCCCGGCAATCGCGGCAGCCTGTATTCATGGCCCGTTCTTAGCACGCTGCGCCGACAGATCCGTGGTGCCGCGCCCGGCCGGGCCGGGATGAGATCGTCAGGCCCAGCCCAAGTCGTGCAGGCGGTCGTCGTCGATGCCGAAATGGTGGGCGATCTCATGGATCACCGTGATTTTCACCTCGTCGACAACGTCGTCGTCGGAGTCGCAGATGTCTAACAGCGCGTCGCGGTAAATCGTGATCGCGTCGGGCAGCGACCCGGCGTAGTTGGAGTCCCGCTCGGTCAACGCGACGCCCTCATAGAGGCCGAGCAACTCGGCGTCGTCCGGATGGCGGTCGGCGACCAGCACCACGACGTTGTTCATGACGGCGGCCAGCTCGGGCGGAATCAGGTCGAGCGCGTCGGACACCAGCTCCTCGAATCGCTGCGGGTCCATGCGCACCGCCACCCGGCTACCCCCCCGGCGCGGGTTCGGCGGGCGGCGGCGGTGCGGGTTCGGCGGGCGGCGGCGGGGGCGCTTCCGGAGCCGGCGGCGGGGGTGCCGGCGGTGCCTCCGGTGGCGGGGCCGGCGCTTGGGGCGGCGGTGCGGGAGGCTGAGCCGGTGCGGGTGCCGCCGGTGGCGGCTGCACGGCAGGTGCGCCCGGCTGTTGCGGCAGATGCTGGTTGCCTTGCCGTTGCTGGTCGGGCTGTCCGCCGGCTGATGACGAAGCGCCTCCACCGGCGTTGGTCGGCGGCATGGGTATGGGCGGCAGGTTGAGTCGCTCCTGCGGAATGTCCGGCGGCGGAATCGGCGGCTGGCCGTTGATCATCAGCGCGCCCTTGGCGCTGTTCACCAACGTCGCCCAGCCGCCGTTACCCAGTGTCGCGCCGATGCTGCAGGCCACTTCGCGGCTGCCGGCAGACCAACTCGGTAATGACAGCGTGCTGTAAGTCAGCGTCAGCGTCGTGCTGCGCAACTGCACCGGCGCCAGGTAGCCGTCGGTGAGCCGGGTGCACGACTCCTTGACGAAGGCATCCTGTTCGGGTTCGGGAGGCAGCGCGTCAGGGAACTTGGCGACCAGGTTGACGGTGCCGGTGACCTCCATCGCATGCGGGGCGGCGCAGTCGACGGGGACGTCGGTGGGCTGGTTGGTCGTGGGGTCGATACCCAGACAGGTACCGTCCGGCCACACCCGGGACTGGTCGAGATCGGCGACCTTGCCCTTGAAGACCTGTTGTTCGTTACCGGCGCCGGGCAACTGCAGACCGCACAGCATGCGCCGCTCACCGGCTTGCCGCCACGCCCTGTCGCCCGACCACAGCATGCTGATGGTGAACTTGCTGTGCGGATCAAACCGGGCACCGAGGTAGCGGTGCACCGCCGACTCGCACTGTTCCTGGCCAATCTGCTCGATGCGGGCCGCCGACGGCGGAGCGGCATCCGGCCCATACTCCGAACCCGGGAAAGTCCGCATGTCGACCGACTCGGCGACCTCGAACCGGTGCTCGTCCTTGCAGTCGACGATGGTCGCGGCATCTGGGGTCTGATCGGGCCACATCAGGCAGTCGCCGCCGGCAGCGCGGTTGAAAGCGGCGTTGCCCTTGGTGCCGGTGCTGGGCACCGGGTCGATGTAGCCGGCGAGTCGCCCGCCGTCGCCGGTGATCGGCAGCGCGGTCACCAGCCCGGCGATAAGCAGACCACCCAGCGCGGTCAGCAGCAGTGCCCGCCGGGTTGCCGAAGCGTGCAGGGTGCGCAGCCAGCCGAACCGAGCCGGCCGAGATTGCGGCTGGTCGGTGAGCGCATCGTCCTGTTCGAGTGCGTCCAACATCGGCTCCATTCTGACAGGCGCGATGCGCGGCGTGACAGTTGATGCAAAAGTTGCCTGCGAGGTGGGCGCCGGGCGTGCCGGCCTTGGCCAACGCTCGGTGCGGGGCCGAACAAAAGTAGTGTTCTAGGCCGTGATCGACCTGAAGCTGTTGCGCGAAGACCCCGACGCCGTCCGGCGCTCCCAGACCAGCCGTGGCGAGGACCCGGGCCTGGTCGATACCCTGCTGTCTGCCGATACCGCCCGGCGCAGCGCGATCTCGTCCGCCGATTCATTGCGGGCCGAGCAGAAGGCCGCCAGCAAGAAAGTCGGCGCCGCATCCGCCGACGAGCGCCCGGCGCTGTTACAACAGGCCCGCGATTTGGCTGAGCAGGTCAAGGCCGCCGAGGCCGAGCAGGCCGAAGCCGAGGCGACGTTCACCGCTGCCCACATGGCGATCTCCAACGTCATCCTCGATCCGGTGCCCGCCGGCGGCGAGGACGACTACACCGTCCTCGATGTCGTCGGTGAGCCGACCGCTATCGAAAACCCGAGGGACCATTTGGAACTCGGCGAGTCGCTGGGTCTTCTGGACATGGAGCGGGGCGCCAAGGTGTCCGGCTCGCGGTTCTATTTCCTAACCGGCCGGGGTGCGCTGCTGCAGCTGGGGCTGCTACAGCTGGCCATCCGGCTCGCGGCAGACAACGATTTCGTCCCGGTGATCCCCCCGGTGCTGGTACGCCCGGACGTGATGTCGGGCACCGGTTTTCTGGGCGCGCACGCCGAGGAGGTCTACCACCTCCAAGCCGACGACCTCTATCTGGTCGGCACCTCCGAGGTGCCGCTGGCCGGCTACCACGCCGACGAGATCTTGGACCTTTCCGGGGGACCGCTGCGGTATGCGGGCTGGTCGTCTTGCTTTCGACGGGAAGCGGGCAGCCACGGCAAGGACACCCGCGGCATCATCCGGGTGCACCAGTTCGACAAGGTCGAGGGGTTCGTCTACTGCACACCGGCCGACAGCGAGGCGGAGCACAGCCGGCTGCTGGGCTGGCAGCGCGAAATGCTGTCCCGCATCGAAGTGCCATATCGCGTAATCGACGTCGCGGCCGGCGATCTCGGCTCCTCAGCGGCCCGCAAGTTCGACTGCGAAGCGTGGGTGCCCACCCAGGGCGCTTACCGCGAGCTGACGTCGACGTCGAACTGCACCACGTTCCAGGCCCGACGGCTGGCCACCCGGTACCGGGACGCCAACGGCAAGCCGCAGATCGCCGCGACACTCAACGGCACGCTGGCCACCACCCGTTGGCTGGTGGCCATCTTGGAGAACCACCAGCGCCCCGACGGCAGCGTGCGGGTCCCCGAGGCACTGGTGCCGTTCGTCGGCACCGAACTACTCGAGCCAGTCGGCTAGGCATCCACCGCGGTTGGCGTCGCGCGCAACTGCGCGTGCCGGTGCTGTCGCTCGATCGTGGCGAAATAGAACGCGAACGCGAAGGCGCAGCTGGTGAACAGGCTGGACACGAAATACAGCCAGGGCCGCCGCAGGCCCCGCCGGTACCCGTCGATGATGGTGAACAGCGGCAGCAGAACGACATTGATGATCGTGTAGTCCTGGCTGGCCGAACTGGCCGCAGGATTGGTGAACATCAGCCGGATGTAATCCGACCAACTGCCAGGTCCCCAAATCGGATTCCCAGATCCCGTCGAATACTCACGCACGAACCGGATATTGAAATACCAGCCCAACACGATCGACGCGATACCGATGACGTAATACAGGCACTCCAGCGCCGAGAACCGGGAACCGCCGGACGGCCGGCCGAATACGGCGGGGTTCGAGGCAACGATCAAGCCGATCACCGTCAGCCCCAATATTGCGTGTACGAGAAGTGAGATCATGCGGGCAGTCTCGGCAACTCACGCAGTTTTGTCAATATTGACATTTCGGGCGACGAACGGCACGGTAGGTTACCGGCATGGCCCGTCCGCCCCAGACGTCGCGCAGCGAACGCACTCGGGAAGCCTTGCGCCAGGCCGCACTGGTGCGGTTCTTAGCCCAAGGTGTCGAAGACACCTCGGCCGAGCAGATCGCGGCCGATGCCGGGGTGTCGTTGCGCACCTTCTACCGGCATTTCACCTCCAAGCACGACCTGCTATTCGCCGACTACGACGCCGGCTTGCACTGGTTTCGCACCGCGCTGAACGCACGTCGGCCCGACGAGTCGATCATCGAGTCGGTGCAGGCGGCAATCTTCGCGTTTCCCTACGACGTCGAGGCGGTGACCCGAATTGCTGCGCTGCGGGCCCAAGAACTCGATCCTGGACGCATCGTGCGGCACATCCGCCAGGTGGAGGCCGACTTCGCCAATGCGATCGGCGAGCGACTGGCGCCCGACGGACCCCGTACGCCGGATGACCGGTTGCAGGTCACGGTGGCTGCTCGCTGCATCGGCGCTGCGGTGTTCGGCGCGATGGAGGTCTGGATGCTCGGCGAGGACCGGTCGCTGGCCGAACTGGCCCGGCTATGCCGGACGGCGCTCGACTCGCTTCAGCTGGGCGTGCTGGGACCAGTTTCGTCATAATTGACAAAACTAAGGATCCATGCCAGCCTGCGCTGCAGAGTCAGGGAGGGCATGCGGATGGCCGATTACGACGCGATCGTCATTGGTGCCGGGCACAACGGATTGGCCGCGGCGGTGCTGCTGCAACGTGCCGGACTGCGCACGTTGTGTCTGGAGTCCAAGCTTTACGCCGGCGGTATGGCTTCCACGGTCGAGTTGTTCGACGGCTACCGATTCGAGATCGCCGGCTCAGTGCAGTTCCCGACCGCGTCCGTGGTTGTCGAAGCGTTGGGCCTGGACACCTTGCCGACGATCGACCTGGACGTCATGTCAGTCGCGCTGCGCGGAGTGGGTGACGACCCACTGGTCCAGTACAGCGATCCGATCAAACTATTCACCCACTTGAGCGATGTGCACGGCGCTGATGCCGTCAACGGCATGGCCGGGTTGATGGCCTGGAGCCAGGCGCCCACCCGCGCGCTGGGCCGGTTCGAGGCTGGGAAACCGCCGAAGACGATTGATCAGATGTATGCCTGTGCCACCAACGAATTCGAACGCTCAGCCATCGACGACATGCTGTTCGGCTCGGTCACCGACGTCTTGGACCGCTATCTTCCGGACCGCGAAAAACACGGCGCGCTACGCGGATCGATGACTGTGCTGGCGGTCAACACGCTCTACCGTGGGCCGGCCACACCCGGCAGCGCGGCCGCGCTGGCCTTCGGACTCGGTGTTCCCGACGGCGACACCATGCAGATGAAGAAGCTGCGCGGCGGAATCGGCGCGCTCACCTCGCATCTGTGCCAACTGCTGGAAAGGCACGGCGGCGAAGTTCGACTACGTACCAAGGTGACCGAGATCCTGCTCACCGACGGTCAGGTCAACGGCATACGCACCGAGGCGGGCGACACCATCACCGCCCCTGTCGTCGTCTCGGGGATCGCGCCCGACCTCACGCTCAACGGGTTGATCGATCCGGCCGCGCTGTCCGCAGATATCCGGCAGCGCTACGCGCGGATCGACCATCGCGGCAGCTACCTGCAGATGCACTTCGCGCTGGAGGAGCCGCCCAGATTCGCCGCGCCCTACGAGGCGCTCGACGACCCTGCCATGCAGGCGTCGATCGGCTTGTTCTGCACACCCGAAGAAGTCCAGCAGCAGTGGGAGGATTGCCGCCGTGGGACGGTTCCGGCCGACCCGACCGTGGTGTTGCAGATCCCGTCGCAGAACGATCCGGACCTTGCCCCCGATGGCAAACACGCAGCATCGGCATTCGCGTTGTGGTTCCCGATCGAAGGAGATGCCGATTACGGCCGGGCCAAGGTTGACATGGGTCAGCGCGTGATCGACAAGATCACCCGCCTCGCACCGAATTTCGAAGGCAGCATCATCCGGCACACCACCTTCACGCCCAGGCACATGGGTGTGATGTTCGGCGCCCCGGGCGGCGACTACTGCCACGGGCTGTTGAACGCGAATCAGATCGGCCCCAACCGGCCAGGCCCCAACGGCTTTGCCGGCCAGCCGATCCCGATCCGGGGACTGTACCTGGGCAGTGCAGGCTGCCACGGCGGGCCGGGCATCACCTTTATTCCCGGTTACAACGCCGCGCACCAGGCGCTGGCTGACGCGGGCTGCTAACCCGACCGGCCCAGCAGTTGGTCCAGCAATGCGGTGAACTGCTCCGGGTCCTCCGGCGTGAACGCGGGGCTGAGCTGGATCCCCGGTACGTCCAGCGTGATCAATGTCGACTTCAACGGCCGCCGAATGTCCAGCGGCAGCCAGCGACGAAGGTCTGAACTCCCCCAGATCCGGAACCTGTGCATGAGCATCCCGAGCGGCTCGGCCTGATATCCGCGGATCTTTTCCAGAGCAATAATTTTCGAGGTACCCGAAGGGAAATGATAACGCCGCAAGGTGATTGCGGTGCGGTCTAACTGGACCAGACCGTCGTCGTAACGTTGCGTGGACGTGCTCACTGCCGTTCGCACCTAAGCTCGTGGCCGCGCGCCGTGAGGCAGCGGCCGGTTTCCAGGTTCCACTGCCAGCCGTGCAGGTTACAGGTCAGGGTATTGCCCTCCACCACACCGAATTTAGACAAGTCGGCCTTCAGATGCGGACAGCGTCGTTGCATCTGCCAGCCATCCAGGGTGATCGTCGCGGTGTCGTCATGCGTCTCGGCGAACCAGCCGTCGGCATAGGCGATCCGCTCATCGGTCAGACATTTGAAGAACGTGTACAGGTATTCGTTGTAGCCGCCGACTCGCCACGCCTGAAACCGGGTGGACAAGAAGATGGTGTTGACCCAGTCGGGCTCGTCGTCGCGCAGTACGGTGCGGACCAACTCCGGCGGAATCGCAAACCCGTACCGGAATTTTTCCTCGGGAATAGGTTCGCGCACAGTGCGTTTCGGGAAGTCGACAACTACGGTTTCCGAGCCGAGTACCAGCTCGACCGGATAGCCGATACCGTCGCAGATTTCGTCACTGCCAAGCATGATCGGTTCGAACACCGCGCGCAACGGCTCGAGCAGCGACTCGCCGGCAGCCGGTGCCCAGCCGGCCTTCTCGGCAGCCAGCACCGGTGCCATCCGTTCGGCGTAGTCGGCGATATACGCGGCTTTGCCGGTGGTGAAGATTGCCTCGACCTGTTCTTCAGGAACCGGATGACGCAATGAGATCAGTTGTGCCCCAGTAAAATCGGCGGTGGAGCCGGGCATCATTAGCAGACCCCGGTCATGACCATGCGCCTTCATCTGGTCGAGGAAGACCATCTGGTCGGGAAAGATATTGGCCGGGTCGCCGCGGTCGTCGTTGAGGTCCCGCAATTCGGGATCCAGGAAGCATGGCGGGCCCGCTGACGGGATCACCCAGGTGGCGTCGACCTGTGCGATGTAAGCGCGGGCACGGTCCATTTGGCGTTGCCGCTTCTGGGTGCCGAACGCCTCTTTGGCGCGGGCGGGCATGTCGTAGACCATCGGGTACCAGATCGCGCCGGAGTACTGCAGCATGTGCACGTCGATATGGCCGAACTCCGAATGCAGCGCGTCAAGATCCACCGGCCGGGCGTCGTTCATATTGAAAACGGTCGTGAGGCCATCCGAAATCACCAGCGCGGAATCCCCGATCGGCCCGTCGGCGGGAGCGCGCAGAGCGATGACCATGACCTCCAGCTCGCCCTTTGGCCCGCTGACCCGATGCTTGACCGAATCGGTGGTTTCGAAGAATCGATGAAATCCGAGCTTGGCCAGCTCGTCACGCAGGTCGGGCACCGGGTAGTCCGGCAACAGCACCACAGCGTCTTTGTTGACGTGCCGACTGAGCAGCCTGGCGTCGAAGTGGTCTTTGTGCAGGTGTGAGACGTAGAGGTAGTCGCAATCGCCCAGGACGTCCCAGTCCAGCCCGCTGTTGTCCGGGAAGGGGAACCACGACGCGAAGTAGGCCGGGTTGACCCACGGGTCGCACAGGATGCTGCCCGCCTGCGTCTCGATCCGAAAGCCGGCATGACCGACGCTGGTGACCTGCACTAAACCCTTTCGACGAGCGGATGGTGCCGCCCCGAGCTTAGCGGCGATCGCAAGCGCGGCGGAGCCGGGCGCAGCGGGTCGACGCCCGACAACCCAGCGGCGATCGCAAGCGCGGCGGAGCCGGGCGCAGCGGGCCGTGTTGACTGCCCGCGCACTCTCACAGCGGCAAAACACTAGGGTTGGTGAGGTGGAACCGGTGTACGGGACTGTGATTCAGCTTGCCCGCTTGACATGGCGATTACAGGGGTTGCGGTTCACCGTCAGCGGCGTGGAGCACCTGCCGGAGACCGGCGGGGCTGTCGTGGCAATCAACCACACCAGCTATTTCGACTTCACCTTCGCCGGCCTGCCCGCCTACAAGCAGCATCGCGGGCGCAAGGTGCGATTCATGGCCAAGCAGGAAGTGTTCGACCACCGGATGACCGGGCCGATCATGCGCGGCTGCCGGCACATTCCGGTGGACCGCGATAGTGGCGCCGCCTCCTTCGAGGCGGCGGTTGCGGCGCTGCAGGCTGGTGAGCTGGTCGGTGTCTATCCCGAGGCGACGATCAGCCGCAGCTTCGAAATCAAGGAACTCAAGTCCGGTGCCGCCCGGATGGCCATTGCGGCCAACGCGCCGATCGTCCCGCACATCGTGTGGGGTGCCCAACGGATCTGGACCAAAGACCATCCCAAAAAGCTGCTGCGGCCGAAGGTGCCGATCACGGTGGCGGTCGGTGAACCGATCATGCCGACGCTGCCCGCGCCGGACCTGACCGTGTTGCTGCATTCGCGCATGCAGCACCTGCTCGAGCGGGTGCAAGACTCCTACGGACCGCACCCCGCCGGCGAGTACTGGGTCCCGCACCGGCTGGGCGGCGGTGCCCCAACGCTGGCGGAGGCCGCCCGGTTGGACGCCGAGGAAGCCTCCCGGCGCGCCGCGGCCAAGGCCGCCCGGCGGGCTTCCGATTCGGAGGCGACACCGGAGTAGCTGCATGGAACCGGTATTCCGCACACTTGAGATCACCGCGAAAGCCCTGGTTAAGGCGGTGGGTAGCCCCATCACCTACCAGGGGCTGGACAACATTCCCCAGGCCGGCGGCGCGGTGATCGCCATCAACCACACCAGCTATGTCGACTGGCTGCCGGCCGCCCTCGCCGTGCATATCCGCGGGCGGCGCATCCGGTACATGATCAAAGCCGAGATGCAGCAGGTGAAGTCGGTCAATTTCCTGATCAAGCACACCAAGACCATCCCGGTGAACCGCGGCGCGGGAGCCGACGCCTATGCGGTCGCCGTCCAGCGGCTGCGTGAGGGCGAAGTGGTGGGATTGATGCCCGAGGCGACAATCAGCCGCAGCTTCGAACTCAAGGATTTCAAGACCGGTGCCGCCCGGATGGCGCTGGACGCGCAGGTACCGATCGTTCCGTTGATCGTGTGGGGCGCTCAGCGGATTTGGACCAAAGACCACCCCAGAAACCTCGGCCGTAAAAAGATCCCCATCACCGTGGCGGCCGGTCCATCACTGTTGCCGCATGGTGACGTCGAGGCGCTCGAATCCGAATTGCGCGACGAAATGACGGCGGTGCTGCACCGAGTACAGGAGGACTACCCACATCCCGAGGGTGCGTACTGGGTACCACGGCGGCTCGGTGGCAATGCCCCGACGTTGGCCGAGGCCCAGGTTCTCGAAGAGGCCGAACTGGCCGAGCGGGCGCGCAAGCGTGCGGAAGACGACCGATGAAACCGGCGAGCGAAGGCGCCTTGGTCGCCCTCAACCACACCAGCTATGTGGACTGGATGCCGGCTTCGCTGGCCGCACTTCAACGGCAGCGTCGACTAAGGTTCATGATCAAAGCCGAAATGCAGGACGTTCGTGCGGTCAACTACGTGATCCGGCACGCCAAGCTGATTCTGGTGGACCGCCAGCACGGCTCCGACGCCTACGCAGTGGCGGTGCAGGAGCTGAAGCGGAGTGAACTCGCCGGGTTGCATCCCGAGGCCACGATCAGCCGCAGCTTCGAACTCCGGCCGTTCAAGACCGGGGCGGCCCTGTTGGCGCTGGCAGCGCTGGTGTCGATCATTCCGCTAATCGCCTGGGGAGCACATCGGATCTGGCCCAAAGATCACCCAAAGAACGTGTTCCGCAACAAGATCCCCATCGCCGTCACCGCCGGTACGCCGCTGCCGCCGTCCGGCGACGTCGAGCAGCTCAACACCACGCTGCGGAAGGTGATGAACACGATGCTCTATCGCGCGCAAGAGGATTACCCGCGCCCGAAGGGGCTGCCAGCTGTTGCGTTCTGAGTGGTCGGTGGTTGTCGGTGGTGTGTTGTAGGAACAGGTGTATGGATCTCGCGATGTGGGCTGAGCGCAGCGGTGTGGCGCGGGTGACTGCGTATCGCCGGTTTCACTCGGACCGGTTGCCTGTTCCGGCACAACGTGGGGGTCAGCTGATTGTGGTGAACGATGCGGCAGCCGAGACAGCCCGGCATCGGTGGACGGCGGTGTACGCGCAGGTGTCGTCGGCAGACCAGAAAGCTGATATGGATCGGCAGCTGGCTCGGGTGATCGCATGGGCCACGGCCGAGCAGATGCCAGTTGACAAGGTGGTGACCGAGGTCGGTTCGGCGCTCAGCGGGCATCGCCGTAAGTTCCTGGCATTGCTGGGTGACCCGTCGGTGGGCCGGATCGTGGTGGAGCAGCGGGATCGGTTCTGCGGGTTGGGCTCTGACTATGTCGAAGTCGCGCTCGCCGCCCAGGGCCGGGAGCTGGTTGTGGTCGACTCAGCCGAGGTCGACGACGACCTGGTGTGGGATATGACCGAGATCCTCACCAGCATGTGCGCTGGCCTCTACGGCAAGCGCGCTGCTGGCAACCGCGCAAAGCGTGCCATCAGCGCTGCCGCTGTTGATGAGTGCGAGGCGGCCTGAGGTGGCGAAGTTCGAGATTCCCGAGGGGTGGGGTGTGCAGGCATTCAAGTTCACGCTCGACCCGACACAGGACCAGGCTCGCGCGTTGGGCCGGCATTTCGGTGCGCGCCGTAAGGCCTTCAACTGGACCGTCGCGACGCTCAAGGCCGATCTGTCGGCGTATCGCACCGGTGGCGTAGAGACAGAGAAACCCTCACTGCGGGTGCTGCGGAAGCGCTGGAACCAGGCCAAAGACGAGGTGTGCGTCAACCCTGAGACCGGGCAGGTGTGGTGGCCGGAATGCTCAAAGGAGGCCTACGCCGACGGTATCAAGGGCGCGGTGGATGCGTACTGGAACTGGCAGACCTCCCGCGCGGGCGCCCGGGCCGGTAAACGCGTCGGGTTCCCGCGGTTCAAGAAGAAGGGCTGCGACCAAGATCGAGTGTCATTCACGACCGGCGCGCTGCGCGTAGAGCCCGACCGCCGGCACCTGACGCTTCCAGTGATCGGCTGTGTGCGTACCCACGAGAACACCCGCAGAATTGAGCGACCGATCCGTGCGGGGCGGGCGCGGGCGCTGGCAATCAGCGTGCGCCGCAACGGTACCCGCCTGGATGCGAGCGTGCGGGCGCTGGTGCAACGCCCCCAACAACCCCGTATCGCCCGTCCAGATTCGCGGGTCGGTGTCGACGTCGGTGTGCGGCGCCTGGCCACCGTCGCCGACGCTGACGGGAACGTCATTGAGCAGGTACCCAATCCACGACCACTCAACGCGGCGCTCAAAGAGTTGCGGCATGTCAGTCGCGCCCGGGCACGCTGCACGAAAGGCTCGCGCCAGTATCGTGAGCACACCACCGAGATGTCCCGGCTGCATCGCCGGGTCAACGATGTCCGCACCCACCATTTGCACGTCCTCACCACGAGATTGGCCAAAACTCACGGCCGCATCATTGTTGAGGGCCTCGACGCGGCGGGAATGCTGCGGCAGAAGGGCCTGCCGGGCGCCCGCGCCAGACGGCGCGGACTGTCTGACGCCGCCCTGGGCACCCCGCGCCGGCAGCTGTCCTACAAGACAGGCTGGTACGGGTCGCAGTTGGTGGTCGCTGACCGCTGGTTTCCGTCATCGAAAACCTGCCATGAATGTGGGCATGTTCAGGACGTCGGCTGGGACGAACACTGGCAATGCGGCGGTTGTTCGGTCACCCATCAGCGTGATGAAAACGCCGCGATCAACCTCGCACGCTACGAGGAAACGGTTAGCGTCGTCGGCCCAGTTGGGGCCGCCGTCAAGCGTGGAGCCGACCATAAGACCCGGCCGAGCCGGGCAGGTGGCGAGGAAGCGCGGAAGGGACGCAGCCGCAAGGCCGCTGAACAACCCCGAGATGGGGTGCGAGTCGCGTGACCACTAAAGATCACTCACTCGCAACGGCAATTCTGGGTGCCGCGACGACTGGGCGGCAGCGCACCAACGCCGGAGCATTCCAAGCAGCTACGGATAGCCGAACTGGTCGAGCGGGCGCGCAAACAGGGCACGAGCCACCGGTGACGCTGCGTACCGGGAACGACGGGCTCCGCCCGGTGACCCGCCCATGACACTGCCGGCGCTCATCGCCTGCGACGTGGACGGCACCCTGGTCAACAATGCAGACGCGATCACTCCGCGTACCCGGCAGGCGGTGCGCGCCGCCGTCGCGGCCGGTGCGCAGTTCGTCTTGGCCACCGGACGTCCGCCGCGCTGGGTGAAACCGGTCGTCGATGCGCTGGGGTTCGCCCCGATGGCGGTGTGCGCCAACGGCGCCGTCATCTACGACCCGGCGACAGACCGCGTGGTGTCGGCCCGCACGCTGTCGGTGGATTTACTGGGCGAGCTGGCCGACATCGCCACTCGCGCCATCCCGGGCGCCGGGCTGGCCGTCGAGAGGGTCGGGAGCCGGGCGCACGACACCGCCACGCCACAGTTCATCAGCTCGCCGGGCTACGAGCACGCCTGGCTCAACCCGGACAACACCGAGGTGTCCATCGAAGATCTGCTCAGCGCACCCGCGGTCAAATTGCTGATCCGCAAGGCCGGTGCCCGCAGCGAGGACATGGCAGCCGAATTGACCAAACACCTGGGCGTCGAGGGCGACATCACGTACTCCACCAACAATGGCCTGATCGAGATCGTGCCGCGCGGCATCAGCAAAGCCACTGGCATCGACGAGCTCGCCCAGCCACTGGGCATCACCGACGACGATGTGGTGGCTTTCGGCGACATGCCCAACGACGTGCCGATGCTGTTGCGCGCGGGGCATGGCGTGGCGATGGGCAACGCTCATCCCAAGGTCATGGCCGCCGCCAACGAGGTCACGGCACCGAACACCGACGACGGCGTGGCGCGCGTCTTGGAACGGTGGTGGCTGTAACGGGTCTAGCCGACCAGGGGCGAGAAGCGCTCGAGTTGTACCGGCGGACCTTCCGGTGAGGTCGGTGGCAGTACCTCCGCGACGCCGTCGATGACCCGGGTGATACGGCCATCCTCCCGGTCGAAGTTCAACGTGCCGTGCTGGAAGTTCTGTTTGATCCACAGCGGTTCTTGAATCTCGGCACTGGTCGGCAGGCCGAGCACGCCCCGCTCGTAACCCAGCGACGCCCAGGCCTCGTAAATGGCGCCGGTCACCGGTTGCGCACCGGTTTCCGGCGACCAGTACATCGCGCCATGGTCGAAAGTCGCATACCGCGCGGAGCCGGCCGCGACGGCTTCTGGCGAGGTCGGCTCCCCCAGCGCGCCGTTCGCTCCGCCCATTTCCTGCCAGCGGGCGTGGATCGCCCCGCCGTCCAGCGCTGCCGCCAAGTCAGCAGGCCCGGGCGGGTCGTTGAACCGGGCAGCGGTATTGCGAATTTCGGGCATCAGCGGGTAGGCGAGGTGTCCCGGGCAGTCGGTGTTGCTGACGTCGCGATGACTGAAAATTGTCGGCAGTGTGGGCGTGGCCCCCGCCGGGAAATGGGTGTTGGCCCCGCCGGCCGAGGTCAGCGTGACCGTTCCCAACGGATCGACGTGATCCAGGCCGAGCCGCCAGCCGAGCAGTCTGCCGATGGTGCGCAACTGAATCGGCGTCGGCGGCACATCGTCGAAGTTGCCGATCATCGCCACGCCCCAGGTGCCACGGTTGAACCCGCCGGTGTGATCGCCGGTCACCGGGCCGGTGAGCCCGCCGGCCCGCCCCTCGAATACCTGCCCGTATTTGTCGACCAGCGCGTTGTAGGCGATGTCGCACCAGCCCAGCATTCTGGTGTGGTAGGCGTAGATCGCCTGAACGATCCGGGCCGAGTCCTCCGGCTCATAATCGTTGCTCTCTGCGGTGTGGTGTACCACGCTCGCATGCAGCCGATCATGGTACGGCGGGTTGTGGCACCGCACCACGTCGTCGGCGCCCCATTGGGAGCGGCCGATGACGTTGGGTGGCTGGCCCGGCGCGATGACCGCCGTCGGTGGCGTCCACTGCGGATCGGCCGGCGCCTGCGGGGGCGAAATCAGGATCGCGGAGAGATTTTGCGGCAGCGGTTGTTCGACCGTCGCCGGCAGGTAACCGAGGTCGAGCTTGGCGGCGGTCGCGCTCGGTGGCGTCGAAGTCACCGGCGCGCCGACCGGTCGGCTGACTGCGATCTGCACGGCGGTTGTGGTGCCGACGAAAACCGGCTCGGTGCCTCGCGCGACGTGCGGCGACGCCCCATCGGCGCCGTCGGGGCCCAGCGTCTCGGTGTCATACCAGCGGCCCCAGGAACCGTCGACGCGCTTGGCGCGCACCCGCGCGGAGGTTCCGGTGAGGTCTCCGCCGGTCAGCGCCACCATCGAAAAAGGTGTGGGCTGGCTGACTTCGCGGACCGTGACGCCGCCACCAACGCCGATCAGTGGCTGCTGGCTCAGGTGCGTGTCTCCACCCGGCGGATGATCCCCGGCGTGCCGAGTCGGAGCCACCGCGCACGGCAGGATGACAGCCGTTGCCGCGATAGCGGTGAACAGCAGCCTGGGCGGATGGCGGCGGAGCGGCACGAACCGATGTTACTTATGTGACCTATGTTGCCTGTGATGCGACACGGCACCGGAGTGAGGGAAGTTAGCCCGCCTGGTAACGGCACCGCAGAGTCTGGCCGCGAACGCGGGGCTCACTCTGCGGTGCCGTCAGGGGGCAGGTCCTTACCTCAGAACTCCGTTAAGGGGTTGGTACCGGCACGGCGGCTGCGGCCGGCGCGGCAGCGGCTGCGGCCGGCGCGGCGCCCTGCATCGCCTGCGAGATCGACGGCATCACCAGCCCCTTGAGCAGGTCGATGGCCTGGCTGGCACCCAGTTGGTTGGCGGCGCTCATCATGTCGTTGACGATTCCGCCGCTGCCACCCGATGCGGCTGCCGGTGCGGCACCCAAGGACGGATCGCCCAGGATCGGGTACGTCCCGCCGAGGCCCGGATCCAATCCGATCGGTGCGCTGATCGGCACCTCTCCGGGTGACGTCAGGCCAGGCAGCGTCCCAGCCGGGCTGGTCAGCGACGGATCGATACCCGCGGGACTGGTCAGCCCAGGCGTCAACCCGGCCGGGTTGGTCAGCCCCGGCGTCGTCAGGCCCGGGTTGGTCAGACTCGGATCGGTAAGACCCGGCGCGGTCAGACCCGGCGTTGCACCCGGCGTCAGGCCTGGCGTGGTCAGACCCGGCGTTGCACCCGGCGTCACGCCTGGCGTCGTCAGACCCGGCGTCGTGAGACCAGGGGTGGCACCCGGCGTGGTCAGACCGGGGGTGGCCAGACTCGGATCGGTGAGACCCGGCGCGGTCAGGCCCGGCGAAGTCAGGCCGGGACTGGTCAGCCCGGGACTGGTCAAACCGGGACTGGTCAGGCCAGGACTGGTCAAGCCCGACGAGACCGCTGCGGGACTACCGCCCAGGCTCGGCACCGGCGGCATATTGATCCCGAACTGTGAAAGTCCTTGGGTCAGGGCGGACATCAGTTCGTTGGGCAGATCCGTCATGACGGCCGCCTGCACGAACTCCTGATGATCGGGCGCCGGCTTGGAATCAGCCGCTAACTGGCAGACAGTGACATAAGCAAAAGGACTTGCGACCGCCAGAGCGGCGACTGCGCTCATAGCCGTCGAGAGCCTGCGTCGACGTCGGTTCGGCACGGAAGTCTCCTCAATCTGGACTGCATGGTCGTCGGTGTCATGCCGGTGAAGCGCGACATGGAGCCTGAATATCAGGCCACGTGATCGATGGTACTGATGTGACTGCTGGGACTAGTGTGGCGATATCGAATCGTGAACCAATCGCGACCTTCGTCACCTCGCGGGCGCGGTTTCGCCATGGGTGGCTTCGCTGTTGTGCGCGACGCTCGACGAATGTCACCTTCAACCCGGCACTCCCGGAGCCGCGTAGCGGGCTGGAGGCGCGCAGTCGGATACCCTAGGCAACCGATGACTTCTCGTTTTGACCTCATTGTCGTCGGCTCCGGGTTCTTCGGCCTGACGATCGCCGAGCGTGTAGCCACCCAACTCGACAAGCGCGTGCTGGTCGTCGAGAAGCGCCCACACATCGGCGGCAACGCTTTCTCATATGCGGAAGCCCGCACCGGGATAGAGGTGCACAAGTACGGCGCGCATCTTTTCCACACATCCAACAAGCGGGTGTGGGACTACGTCCGGCAGTTCACCGAGTTCACCGGTTACCAGCACCGCGTGTTTGCGTTACACGACGGGCAGGCCTACCAGTTCCCGATGGGCCTCGGCTTGGTCTGCCAGTTCTTCGGCCGCTACTTCACTCCTGACCAGGCGCGCGAGCTGATCGCGCAGCAAGCCGCCGAAATCGACACCGCTGACGCGCAGAACCTCGAGGAAAAGGCAATCTCGTTGATCGGACGCCCGCTCTACGAGGCGTTCGTCAAGGGCTATACCGCCAAGCAGTGGCAAACCGATCCCAAGGAGCTGCCCGCGGCCAACATCACCCGCTTGCCGGTGCGTTATACCTTCGACAATCGCTATTTCAACGACACTTACGAGGGGCTGCCGGTCGACGGCTACACCGCGTGGCTGCAGAACATGGCCGCCGATGACCGCATCGAGGTACGGCTGGACACCGACTGGTTCGACGTCCGAGACGAGCTGCGCGCTGACAATCCGGATGCTCCAGTCGTCTACACCGGCCCACTGGACCGCTACTTCGGCTACGCCGAAGGGCACTTAGGTTGGCGCACATTGGATTTCGAGGTCGAAGTGCTGCCCACCGGAGATTTTCAGGGCACGCCGGTGATGAACTACAACGATCCGGACGTGCCGTACACCCGTATTCACGAGTTTCGCCACTTCCACCCCGAGCGGGACTACCCGACCGACAAGACGGTGATCATGCGGGAGTACTCGCGGTTCGCAGACGACGAGGACGAGCCCTACTATCCGATCAACACCGAGGCCGACCGCGCCCTGCTGACCGCATACCGCGCCAGGGCCAAAGCCGAGACCGCGTCGTCGAGAGTGCTCTTCGGGGGACGGCTGGGCACCTACCAATATCTCGACATGCACATGGCCATTGCCAGCGCACTGAACATGTACGACAACGTTGTTGCGCCGCACCTGCGCGATGGCCTGCCGTTAGAGGAAAGCATCCGCGGATGAGTGAGAAAGCCGTGAGCCTACTGGCCCGTGTCATCTTGCCGCGCCCGGGCGAACCGCTCGACGTGCGCAAGCTTTACCTGGAGGAGTCGACGACCAACGCGCGACGGGCGCACGCCGCGACGCGTACCTCGCTGCAGATCGGCACCGAGTCTCAGGTGTCGTTCGCCAGCTATTTCAACGCTTTTCCGGCCAGCTACTGGCGGCGCTGGACGACGCTGACGACCGTGGTGCTGCGCGCCGAGCTGACCGGCGCCGGGCGGGTCGACGTGTATCGGACCAAGGCCACCGGAGCACGGATTTTTGTCGAGGGGCGCGGATTTGCCAGCGACGCCGACCAGCCGGCGGTGATCGAATTCGAGATCGGCCTGCAGCCGTTCGAGGACGGTGGCTGGGTCTGGTTCGACATCACCACCGACAGCGACGTCACCTTGCACAGCGCCGGCTGGTATGCACCGGCGCCGGCGCCGGGCGTGGCTAATATCGCGGTCGGCATCCCGACCTTCAACCGACCCGCCGACTGCGTCAGCGCACTGCGTGAGCTCACGTCAGATCCGTTGGTGGACAATGTGATCGGTGCCGTGATCGTGCCCGACCAAGGTACTACGAAGGCCCGTAACCACCCCGATTTCCCCGAGGCTGCCGCGGCACTGGGCAACCGGCTTTCGATCCATGACCAGCCCAATTTGGGCGGTTCCGGCGGATACAGCCGGGTGATGTACGAGGCGCTGAAAAACACCGACTGCCAGCAGATCCTGTTCATGGACGATGACATCCGCATCGAGCCGGACACCATCTTGCGGGTGCTGGCACTGCACCGCTTCGCCAAGTCGCCGATGTTGGTGGGCGGCCAGATGCTCAACCTGCAGGAGCCGTCCCACCTGCACATCATGGGTGAGGTCGTCGATCGGTCGAAGTTCATGTGGACCGCGGCGCCGCACGCAGAATATGACCACGACTTCGCTGAATATGCCCTGAGCGACAAGAACATTCGCAGTAGCCTG
Organism: Mycobacterium sp. NGS62; assembly: GCF_059812285.1. Classification (NCBI taxonomy): domain Bacteria; kingdom Bacillati; phylum Actinomycetota; class Actinomycetes; order Mycobacteriales; family Mycobacteriaceae; genus Mycobacterium; species Mycobacterium sp. NGS62. Next base: position 116,845 of record NZ_JCALCK010000007.1, read on the forward strand.
CTGCACCGGCGCATCGACGCCGACTTCAACGGCTGGTGGACGTGCATGATCCCGCGGCAGGTCGCCGAAGAACTGGGTCAACCACTGCCACTGTTCATCAAGTGGGACGACGCCGACTACGGCCTGCGGGCCGCCGAACACGGCTACCCCACCGCCACGCTGCCCGGCGCCGCGATCTGGCACATGGCGTGGAGCGACAAGGACGACGCCATCGACTGGCAGGCCTACTTCCATCTGCGTAACCGGTTGGTGGTGGCAGCCATGCACTGGGACGGCGACATCATCGGCCTGCTGCGCAGCCACCTGAAAGCCACGCTGAAACACCTTGCCTGCCTGGAATATTCGACGGTCGCGATTCAAAACAGGGCGATCGACGACTTCCTGGCCGGCCCGGAGCACATCTTCTCGATCCTGGAATCCGCGCTACCGGAGGTGCACCGGCTGCGTAAGACCTATCCAGATGCGGTGGTGTTGCCGGCGGCCAGCGAACTGCCGGCGCCGTCACGCAAGAACACCCAGATGAAGCCGCCGGTGAACCCGCTGGCCATCAGCTACCGGCTGGCCCGCGGGACGCTGCACAATCTCACCAAGGCCGACCCGCGACACCACCAACGTCCGCAGTTGAATGTGCCGACCCAGGACGCCCGGTGGTTCAAGCTGTGCACGCTCGACGGCGCCACCGTCACAACGGCCGACGGCCGCGGCGTGGTCTACCGCCAGCGCGACCGGGCCAAGATGTTCAGCTTGTTGTGGCAATCGCTGCGCCGTCAGCGCCGGCTGGCCAGTCGGTTCGACGAGATGCGCCGCGTCTACCGCGAAGCCTTGCCGGTGCTGTCCAGCAAGCAGAAGTGGGAGACGGTGCTGTTCGCCGCCAGCGGGCCGTCCCCCAGGGCCCGAAAAGACGCGGCAGACAGCGTGCCTCGCGATGGCTGACGTCGTGGCCGAAACTGCCGCGCCGCGTGGCGAACTTGCTGTGCTGGTGGCTGTCCAAGCGGCGCTGGCCGATCGGCCGGGAATGGTGGCCGCCGCGCGGGGTCTGTCGCATTTCGGTGAGCACAGTATCGGCTGGCTGGCTGTCTCAGCGCTCGGCGCGGTCCTGCAGCCGCTGCGGCGCCGGGCGTGGCTGCGGGTCGGGGCCGGAGCCTTCGCCGCGCATGCGGCGGCTGTGCTGATCAAGCGGCTGGCGCGGCGCACCCGCCCGGATCATCCGGCGGTCGCAGTCAACGTCGGTACACCGAGTCGGCTGAGCTTTCCGTCCGCGCACGCCACGTCGACCACCGCGGCGGCAATCCTGTTGGCCCGGGTCACCGGGTCACCGCTGCCGGCCCTGGTGGTGCCACCGATGGCGTTGTCCCGGATGCTGCTGGGGGTGCACTATCCCAGCGACGTCGCCGTCGGCGTCGGCGTCGGCGTCGCCGTCGCAGCGGTCACGATGCGGGTTGACGGCCGGCTCAAAGGTGAGGTGCCGAATGAGTGAGGACGTGGTGCCGGTGACCGGACCTCCGGCCAACCTGATCGTCGGAGTCGTCAAGGCGATCCGCCCGCGGCAATGGGTGAAGAACGTGCTGGTGCTGGCCGCGCCGCTGGCCGCGCTAGGCCGCGGTGTGCGCTACGACTACACCCACGTACTGGTCGACGTGGGTGTCGCGTTCGTGGTGTTCTGCCTGGCCGCCTCGGCGGGATACCTGGTCAACGACGCCCGCGACGTCGAGGCCGACCGCGAGCACCCCACGAAGCGGTTTCGGCCGATCGCCGCTGGGGTGGTGCCCGAGTGGTTGGCCTATGCGTTAGCCGTGGTGCTCGGGGTGGCCTCGCTGGCGATCTCCTGGTGGCAGGCCCCGAACCTGGCGCTCGTGATCGCCGTCTACCTCGGCATTCAGCTGGCGTATTGCTTCGGTCTCAAACACCAAGCGGTGATCGACATTTGCATCGTCTCGTCGTTGTATTTGATCCGGGCGATCGCCGGTGGCGCGGCCGCCAATATCTACCTGTCGCAATGGTTCTTGTTGATGATGGCGTTCGGGTCGCTGTTCATGGTGGCCGGAAAGCGTTATGCCGAACTGCAATTGGCCGAGCGGACCGGCGCCAAGATCCGAAAGTCGCTGGAGAGCTACACCAGCACCTATCTGCGCTTCGTGTGGACGATGTCGGCGACCGCACTTTTGGTGTGTTATGGGCTGTGGGCGTTCGAGCGCGACGGCTATGAGGGCTCCTGGTTCATGGTGTCGATGGTTCCGTTCACCATCGCGATCCTGCGCTACGCGGTCGACGTCGACGGGGGGCTGGCCGGCGAACCCGAAGACATCGTGCTGCGGGACCGGATATTGCAGCTGATGGGCGTGATCTGGATCGGAACCGTTGGTGCTGCTGTTGCGTTCGGCTAACGCCGCGCCGGTCTCGTCTCGCCGGCCGGCGTCGGCGCCGGCGGGTCGGCCGGTGTTTCCTTACGACACGACGGTTCGGGTCAGCTTGTGGGTGAGCGTCGCGGTGGTCACCGTGCTGTTCGGCTGGGGGGCCTGGCAGCGGCGGTGGATCGCCGACGACGGGCTGATCGTGTTGCGGACGGTGCGCAACCTGCTAGCCGGCAACGGGCCGGTGTTCAACGCGGGCGAACGGGTGGAGGCCAACACCTCGGTGGTGTGGACCTATCTGGTCTATGCGGGAAGCTGGCTGGCCGGGCCGATGCGGATGGAATACGTGGCGCTGACGCTGGCGCTGGTGCTGAGCCTGCTGGGCATGGCGCTGCTGATGTTGGGAACGGGCCGGCTGTACGCGCCCAGCCTGCTGGGGCGACGAGCGGTGATGCTGCCGGCCGGCGCGCTGGTTTACATCGCGATACCGCCGGCGCGCGATTTTGCCACATCCGGGCTGGAAAGCGGCCTGGTGCTGGCCTACCTCGGGCTGCTTTGGTGGCTGATGGTCTGCTGGTCGCAGGCGCTGCGATCGCATCCGCCGGGCCGAATCTTCATTGGCGTAATGGCGTTCGTCGCGGGTTTAAGTGTCCTGGTGCGTCCCGAACTGGCGCTGATCGGTGGTCTGGCGTTGATCATGATGCTGGTCGCTGCACAGGGCTGGCGGTGGCGGTTGCTGATCGTGGTGTCTGGCGGGCTGCTTCCGGTGGCGTATCAGATCTTCCGGATGGGCTATTACGCGCTGCTGTTCCCCAGCACGGCGCTGGCCAAGGACGCAGCCGGTGACAAATGGCCGCACGGCCTGATTTATCTGTCCAACTTCAACCAGCCCTACGCGTTGTGGGTCCCCGCCCTGCTGTTGTTGGCACTGGGTCTGTTGCTGTTGACCACCCGTGGTCGGCCCTGGTGGATTCGACACGCACCGCCAGCCGGCTACGGACCGTTGGCGCGCACCGTGCAAAGCCCGGCCGCCGCCGTGGCCTTCATTGTGTTCAGTGGGTTGCTGCAGGCCCTGTACTGGATCCGGCAGGGCGGCGACTTCATGCACGGGCGGGTCCTGCTGGTGCCGATTGTTTGTCTGCTGGCACCGGTGGCCGTGGTGCCGGTGATGTTTCCCGACGGCACGAAGTTCTCCCGGGAGACCGGTTATTGGCTGGCCGGGGCGATCAGCGCGCTGTGGCTGGCGGTCGCGGGCTGGTCGCTGTGGGCGGCGAACTCGCCGGGAATGGGCGACGGCGCCACCCGCGTCACCTACTCCGGCATCGTCGACGAGCGCCGGTTCTACGCGCAGGCGACCGGGCATGCGCATCCACTGACCGCCGCCGACTACCTGGACTATCCACGGATGCGCGCGGTGCTGGTGGCGCTCAACAACACCCCGGAAGGGGCGCTACTGCTGCCCTCCGGCGACTACGACCGCTGGGATCTGGTGCCGCCGATCCCGCCGTCGGCAACCGGCGCACCCCAAAAGGGGCCGCACGCCGTCTTTTTCACCAACCTCGGCATGTTGAGCATGAACGTCGGCTTGGACATCAGGGTGCTCGACCAGATCGGATTGGCCAATCCGTTGGCCGCCCATACCGCGCGGTTGCAGTACGGCCGCATCGGTCACGACAAGAACCTGTTCCCGGACTGGGTGATCGCCGACGGCCCGTGGGTCAAGTGGTATCCGGGCGTTCCGGGATACCTTGACGCGCAGTGGGTCACCCAAGCCGAGGCAGCACTGCGCTGCCCCGCCACGCAGGCGGTGCTGAACTCGGTGCGCAGCCCGATGGGCCCGCGTCGGTTCCTGTCGAACTTCTTGCACGCCTACGAGTTCACCAAATATCGAATCGACCGTGTCCCGCGCTACGAGCTGCTCAGGTGTGGACTCGAAGTACCGGAGTCCGGCGTGGCCCCCTACACGGGGTTGCCGGCGGCAGGCCCGTGAGCCCCGCGGCGGCGCTCCCCGACGGTCGTTCCGCAGAAAATTTTGGCCACTCGCTTGCCGCGGCAGCACCGGAACCGCGTTGCCTCCGACAGCAACGCCGGATGAGACTGCTCACCGGCGGTAAATCCGTCGTGGGCACATTCATCACGGGGCCGGAACCGGCCCGCTATCCGCGCCAAACGGCGCGCCACCGCGGGCTTTCACGCTGCTCTCGATGAGAGAGTTCGCACCACGATGTGGTTGACTACACGAGCACTGTTGCACCTAGCGCATATCTAGCGCATGCAGTTCGACCCGAATATGGGCCAACCAAGGATGAGGAAAGCACGGATGAAGCTTGTTGACAGACTTCGCGGCGCGGTCAAGGGGATGCCGCGCCGCCTCGTTGTCGGCGCCGCCGGGGCAGCGCTGCTGCCGGGGCTGATCGGCGTCGTCGGCAGCTCCGCGACCGCGGGGGCGTTCTCCCGGCCGGGTCTGCCGGTCGATTACCTGCAGGTGCCGTCGGCGGCGATGGGTCGCGAGATCAAGGTTCAGTTCCAGAGCGGCGGAGCCAACGCGCCGGCGGTGTACCTGCTCGACGGCATGCGCGCCCGGGACGACTTCAACGGCTGGGACATCGAGACCCCGGCCTTCGAGTGGTACTACCAGTCCGGTCTGTCGGCGGTCATGCCAGTCGGCGGGCAGTCCAGCTTCTACAGCGACTGGTACAAGCCTGCCTGCGGTAAGGCCGGCTGCACGACCTACAAGTGGGAAACCTTCCTGACCAGCGAGCTGCCGCAATACCTGCAGGCCAACCAGCAGGTCAAGCCCACCGGCGGTGCCGTGGTCGGCCTGTCGATGGCAGGCGCGTCGGCATTGACTCTCGCGGCCTACCACCCGGACCAGTTCATCTACGCCGGCTCGATGTCGGCCCTGCTGGACCCGTCTCAGGGGATGGGGCCGTCGTTGATCAACCTGGCGATGGGTGACGCCGGCGGTTACAAGGCCGCCGACATGTGGGGCCCCAAGGAGGACCCGGCATGGCAGCGCAACGACCCGTTGCTGAACGTCGGAAAGATCGTCGCCAACAACACCCGGGTGTGGATCTACTGCGGCAACGGCAAGCCGTCGGAGCTGGGTGGCGACAACCTGCCGGCCAAGTTCCTCGAGGGTTTTGTGCGGACCAGCAACATCAAGTATCAGGACGCCTACAACGCCGCGGGGGGCCACAACGCCACGTTCAACTTCCCGGAGAACGGCACGCACAGCTGGGAGTACTGGGGCCAGCAGCTGAACGCGATGAAGCCCGACCTGCAGCGTGTGCTGGGCGCAACGCCTGGCGGCGGTGGCGGCACCACCGAGAGCGCGCCTCAGGGCACTGCGTCCAGCGCGGCCAGCCAGGGCACCCCGGCCAGCCAGGGCGGCAGCGGCGGGACGCCGGTTGCCGCGCAGGGCAGCCACGGCTAGGCGCCAATCATCACCGCTGACGGCGGCGACCTTCGGGTCGCCGCCGTTAGTCGTTTCCGGCCCTCCTGTCGCACCCGGTGTGGTTCACTACCTTGCGGGACGGGGCTGCCGCGGGGTTGGTGGAGCGACACGAGTGAGGTGGACATGAGGGGCCTGTCGATGCTGCTGCGGATGCTGTTCGCTGCCGTGCTTACCCTCGCATTGGGCGGTGTCACCGCGACGCATATCGGCTCGGCGCATGCGGCGGGTGTCGAAAATCTCATGGTGCCGTCGGGCGCGATGGGCCGCGACATCCCGGTGAGCTTCATGGCCGGCGGCCCGCACGCCGTGTACCTGCTGGACGCCTTCGACGCCGCCCCGGATGTCAGCAACTGGATGAACGCGGGAAACGCGGCGAACGCCCTGTCGGGCAAGGGAATCTCGGTGGTCGCGCCGGCGGGCGGCGCCTACAGCATGTACACCAACTGGGAACAGGACGGCAGCAAGCAGTGGGACACCTTCTTGTCCAGCGAGCTGCCGGACTGGCTGGCCGCCAACAAGGGCCTGGCGCCCGGGGGCCATGCGGTCGTCGGCGCCTCACAGGGCGGATACGGCGCAATGGCGCTGGCCTGCTTCCACCCCGACCGGTTCGGGTACGCCGGGTCATTGTCGGGCTTTTTGCGCCCGTCGGGTACGGACGAGACCGGCGCGATCACTGCCGGCATGGCGCAGTTCGGCGGCGTGGACTCCTACGGTATGTGGGGCGCGCCACAGCTGGGCCGGTGGAAATGGCATGACCCTTACGCGCACGCCTCGATGCTGGCCCAGAACAACAGCCGGATCTGGGTGTACAACCCGAGCGGCGGGGCCAGCAACCCGGCCGCGATGATCGGCCAGGAGGCCGTGGCCACGGGCAGCGGCCGGTTCTTCTATCAGCAGTACCGCAACGATGGCGGCCACAACGGGCACTTCGATTTCCCGGGCGGGGACAACGGCTGGGGTTCATGGAGCGCGCAGCTCGCGGCGATGTCCGGCGACATCGTCGGCGCGATTCGCTAGGCGGCGCAGGCTCGACGGCGCCGCATCACCGGCGGGCAGGATCGAGCCAGGAACCCGGTACCGTAAAGCAGGGTGCGACGGCCGCTGCATGGCACGTCGACCGGGCAACCGACCGACTCTGCTAGCAGGAGACATGGCTGTTAAGAAGGCTGCTAACGCACGGCGTAAGCGCCACCGTATCCTGGCATTGGTCGCGGCCGCCGCGACGGCCCTTGTTGTGGCCCTGGTCCTGGTGTTCGTGGTGCTCTATCTCCGCAACCCGGAGACCCCACCCAGCGCGGTGCCACCCAGCATCGCGCCGCCGACCAGCGGGCCCGCACATCCGAAGAAGCCGCGACCGGCCTTCCAAGACGCCAGTTGCCCCGACGTGCAGTTGCTTTCGATCCCCGGCACCTGGGAGTCGTCGTTACAGCTCAACCCGCTCAACCCGGTCGACTTTCCGAAGGCCTTGCTGCTCAACGTGACTCGCCCGATCACCGAGGAGTTCGACACTAACCGCGTCGAGGTGTACACCGTTCCCTACACCGCGCAGTTCCACAATCCGCTGTCGGGCGACAACCAGATCTCCTACAACGACAGCCGCAAGGAAGGCACCGCAGCGACGCTCAAGGCAATGACCGACATGAATGACAAGTGCCCGCTGACCAGCTATGTGCTGGTCGGCTTCTCCCAGGGGGCGGTGATCGCCGGTGACATCGCCAGCGACGTCGGCAACGGGCGCGGCCCTGTTGACGAAGACCTGGTGCTGGGTGTGACGTTGATCGCTGACGGGCGCCGCCAGCAGGGCGTGGGCCAAGATGTCGGCCCCAACCCGCCGGGCCAGGGCGCCGAGATCACCCTGCACGAGGTGCCGGTGCTGTCGACCATGGGCTTGACGATGACCGGTGAGCGGCCCGGCGGTTTCGGTGACCTCAATGGCCGAACCAATGAGATCTGCGGCCAGGGCGACCTGATCTGCGCGGCGCCGCAAGAAGCTTTCAGCATCGTCAACCTGCCGGGCACGCTGGACACCTTGGCCGGCGGCGCCGGTCAGCCCGTCCATGCGCTGTATGCCACGACTCAGTTCTGGAACTTGGATGGGCAGTCGGCCACGGAGTGGACGTTGAACTGGACCCGCAATCTCATCGAAAACGCGCCGCATCCCAAACACGGGTAACAGTTGTGTCAAGCGGTACCTTCGGATTTGGTTCGCAGCGCACCGCCCCTTAACATTAAGAGGAAATTAAGAAGAGCTGAGGTTGGTCTGCTGGGTCGACGCCGTGCTGATCGCACAGCGCGTTTCTGTACCATCTGGGAAGTTTGGCGTACGCGACAAACGCGCAGGCGAATTGGGCGGCATCCCGCCAGCCGCCCCGGAGTCGGATGTGGCCGTCCGCGGACATCATCCAGCCGTAATCCGATCTAGATGTGTCGTGACAGGAGAGTCGCATGGCCAACAGGTCTCACGTCGGGTACCACAACCCGTTCATCGTGGACGGAAAGATCAGGTTTCCCGATAACACCGACCTGGTGCGTCACGTCGAGAAGTGGGCATCAGTACGCGGCGACCGGCTGGCCTACCGGTTTCTGGATTACTCCACCGAGCGCGACGGTGTCGCGCGGGACATTTCTTGGGCGGAGTTCGGTGCCCGCAACCGGGCGGTCGGCGCCCGCCTGCAGCAAGTCACCCAACCGGGTGACCGCGTCGCGATTCTGTGCGCGCAAAATTTGGACTACCTCGTCGCATTCTTCGGCACCCTCTACGCGGGACGGATCGCGGTGCCGCTGTTCGACCCGGCCGAGCCGGGCCACGTCGGCCGTCTGCACGCCGTGCTCGACGACTGCACCCCATCGGCGATCTTGACCACCAGCGACTCCGCCGAGGGTGTCCGCAAGTTCTTCCGCAGCCGCCCGGCCAAGGAGCGGCCCCGGATCATCGCCGTCGATGCGGTGCCCAACGACGTCGCCGCCACCTGGGAGGGCGTGCCGGCCGATGCCGACACCATCGCATATCTGCAGTACACCTCCGGCTCCACCCGAACCCCGGCGGGTGTGCAGATCACGCATCTCAACCTGCCCACCAACGTGGTCCAAGTGATCAATGCGTTAGAGGGCAAAGATGGCGACCGCGGCGTCAGCTGGCTACCGTTTTTCCACGACATGGGCCTGATCACCGCCTTGTTGTCAACGGTGGTCGGCTACAGCTTCACCTTCATGACGCCCGCCGCCTTCGTGCGCCGGCCCAACCGCTGGATCCGCGAGCTGGCCCGCAAGGACGACGACACCGGCCAGACAATCTCCGCCGCGCCGAACTTCGCGTTCGAACATGCCGCACTGCGCGGACTGCCAAAAGACGACGACCCGCCGCTGGACCTGAGCAACGTCAGGTCGATCCTCAACGGCAGCGAGCCGGTATCGCCGGCTTCGATGCGCAAATTTCAGGAGGCGTTCGCGCCGTACGGCCTTCCTGACACGGCGATCAAGCCGTCCTACGGTCTGGCCGAGGCCACGCTGTTCGTCTCGACCACCCCAATGGATGAGGCACCCACGATCATCCACGTCGACCGGGACGCTCTGAACAACCACCGGTTCGTCGAGGTGGCCGCCGACGCGCCCAACGCTGTCGCGCAGGTCTCCGCCGGCAAGGTCGGTGTCGACGAACAGGCAGCGATCGTCGACGTCGAGACCGCCTCCGAACTGCCCGACGGCCAGATCGGCGAGATCTGGCTGCATGGCAAGAACATGGGTACCGGTTACTGGGCCCGCGAAGAAGAGACCCGGGAGACCTTTAAAAACATCCTCAAGTCGCGCACCAGCCCGTCGCACGCCGAGGGCGCACCCGACGACGGGCTATGGGTCAGCACAGGCGACTACGGCACCTACCACGAGGGCCACCTCTATATCACCGGCCGAGTGAAAGACCTGGTCATCATTGACGGCCGTAACCATTACCCGCAGGACTTGGAGTACTCGGCGCAGGAGGCCAGTCGGGCCTTACGCACCGGTTACGTGGCCGCGTTCTCGGTGCCGGCCAACCAGCTGCCCGCCCAGGTATTCGACGACCCGCACGCCGGGCTGAAGCACGACCCGGAAGATTCCTCCGAGCAGCTGGTGATCGTTGCTGAGCGCGCACCCGGCGCGCACAAGCTCGATTACCAACCGATCGCCGACGACATCCGGGCGGCCATTGCCGTCCGGCACGGCGTGACCGTGCGTGACGTGCTGCTGGTGTCGGCTGGATCGGTTCCGCGTACGTCCAGCGGCAAGATCGGCCGCCGCGCTTGCCGGACCGCCTACATCGACGGCAGTTTGCGCAGCGGCACCGCTTCCCCGAACGCCTTCCCCGACCAGGCGGACTGATTCTCGACGACCATGACTGATACAGACACCTCCGCGGCCCCGGCCGCTGCCCGCACCGACATGACCGTCGCCGAGGTGCGGCAATGGCTGCGCGACTGGGTCGGCAAAGCAACCGGGCATTCGCCCGACACGATCGACGAGGCCACCCCGATGGTGGAGCTGGGGCTGTCGTCGCGGGACGCGGTAGCGATGGCCGCCGACATCGAGGACCGCACCGGGGTCACGGTGTCCATTGCGGCCGCCTTCGAGCATCCGACCATCGAATCGCTGGCCACCTGGATCGTCGAAGGCGACCCGATGGACGAGGCCGGCGCCGACGCCGATCAGGACTGGACGCGCAGCGGACCGGTGGAACGGGTCGACATCGCGGTGGTGGGCCTGGCCACCCGGTTGCCGGGCGACATGAACACTCCCGAGGAGACCTGGCAGGCGCTGCTGGAAGGCCGCGACGCGATCACCGACCTGCCCGAGGGGCGCTGGTCGGAATTTCTGGAGGAGCCGCGGATCGCCGAGCGCGTCGGCAAGGCTCGCACCCGCGGCGGCTACCTCAACGACATCAAGGGTTTCGACTCGGAGTTCTTCGCGTTGTCGAAGACCGAAGCCGACAACATCGACCCGCAGCAGCGGATGGCGCTCGAGCTGACCTGGGAGGCCTTCGAGCACGCCCGCATCCCCGCCTCGAGCCTGCGCGGCGAATCCGTCGGGGTGTACGTCGGCACGTCGATCAACGACTACAGCTTCCTGGCGATGTCGGATCCGACCGTCGCGCACCCGTACGCGATCACCGGTACGGCGAGTTCCATTGTGGCCAACCGGGTGTCGTACTTCTACGACTTCCACGGTCCGTCGGTGGCGGTCGACACCGCCTGCTCGAGTTCACTGGTCGCCGCACACCAGGCGGTGCAGGCGCTGCGCAGCGGTGAGTGCGACGTGGCCGTCGCCGGAGGCGTCAACGCGCTGATCACCCCGGCGGTGACACTCGGTTTCGACGAGATCGGGCAGGTGCTGGCGCCGGACGGCCGGATCAAGTCGTTTTCGTCGGATGCCGACGGTTACACCCGCTCCGAGGGCGGCGCGATGCTGGTACTGAAGCGGGTCGACGACGCCCGCCGTGATGGTGACCAGATTCTCGCCGTCATCGCCGGCAGCGCAGTCAATCACGACGGGCGGTCGAACGGTCTGATCGCCCCCAACCCCGACGCGCAGGCCGACGTGCTGCGCCGGGCTTACAAGGACGCCGGCATCAACCCGCGCAGTGTCGACTACATCGAAGCGCATGGCACCGGCACCGTGCTCGGTGACCCGATCGAGGCTCAGGCGCTGGGCCGGGTGGTGGGCCGTGGCCGCCCGGCCGACAAGCCGGCCCTGCTCGGCGCAGTGAAAACCAATGTCGGACATATGGAGTCGGCGGCCGGTGCCGCCAGCCTGGTCAAGATGGTGCTGTCGTTGCAGCACGACAAGCTGCCGCCGTCGATCAACTACGCCGGCCCCAACCCCTACATCGACTTCGACGCAACGCATCTGCGCGTTTTGGATTCGGCGGCCGACTGGCCCCGCTACAGCGGCTACGCGGTCGCCGGGGTGTCCAGCTTCGGCTTCGGCGGCGCCAACGCACACGTGGTGCTGCGCGAGGTGCTCCCCCGCGACGTCGTCGAGCGTGAACCGGAACCGGAACCGGAGGCCGAACCCGCGGCCGCCACCGAGGAACAGCCCGCCGAGCATGTGCGGTTCGACGAGTACGGCGAGTTCATCGAAACCGACGGGGCCGGTTCCGAGGAGCTGGACTACGAACTGCCCGGCATCACCGAGGAGGCGTTGCGGCTCAAGGAGATCGCCTTAGAAGAGCTTGCAGCTGAAGAGCTTCCGGCGCCGCTGGTGCCGTTGGCCGTGTCAGCTTTTTTGACCTCTCGCAAGAAGGCGGCTGCCGCCGAACTGGCCGACTGGATGGAAAGTCCGGAGGGACGGGCGTCGTCGCTGGAGTCGATCGGCCGGTCGTTGTCTCGGCGCAACCATGGCCGTTCTCGTGCGGTGGTGCTGGCTCGCGACCACGACGACGCGATCAAGGGACTGCGGGCAATTGCCGAAGGTAAGCAGAAGCCCAACGTGTTCAGCACCGACGGGCCGGTGACCAACGGCCCGGTGTGGGCGATGGCCGGTTTCGGCGCGCAGCACCGCAAGATGGGCAAGAACCTGTATCTGCGCGACGAGGTCTTCGCGGAGTGGATCGAGAAGGTCGACGCGCTGATTCAAGACGAGCGCGGCTACTCGGTGCTGGAGCTGATCCTCGACGACTCGCAGGATTACGGCATCGAAACCAGCAACGTGGTGATCTTCGCGATCCAGATCGCGTTGGGCGAGCTTTTGAAGCATCACGGCGCCAAACCTGCTGCGGTGGTGGGCCAGTCGCTGGGTGAGCCCGCATCGGCCTACTTCGCCGGGGGGCTGTCGCTGGCCGACGCCACCCGGGTGATTTGCTCGCGCTCGCATCTGATGGGCGAGGGCGAGGCGATGCTATTCGGTGAATACATCCGATTCATGGCGTTGGTCGAGTACTCCGCCGACGAATTGAAGACGGTGTTCGCCGACTTCCCCGGCCTGGAGGTGTGCGTCTACGCGGCGCCCAGTCAGACCGTGATCGGCGGCCCGCCCGAGCAGATCGACGCGATTGTCGCCCGCTGCGAGGCCGAGGGCCGCTTCGCCCGCAAGCTGCAGACCAAGGGCGCCGGCCATACCTCCCAGATGGATCCGCTGCTCGGCGAGTTCTCCGCGGAGCTGCAAGGCATCACGCCGATGAGCCCCGGCGTCGGAATCTTCTCGACAGTGCACGAGGGCAGCTACATCCGACCCGGTGGCGAGCCGATCCACGACGTCGCCTACTGGCTCAAGGGCATGCGGCATTCGGTGTACTTCACCCACGGCGTGCGCAACGCCGTCGACAGTGGGTACACCACGTTCTTGGAGCTTGCGCCAAATCCGGTCGCGTTGATGCAAATTGGGTTGACCACCGCTGCTGCGGGATTACCTGATGCGCAACTGATTCCGACACTGGCCCGCAAACAGGACGACGTCGACTCGATGACCGCGACCATGGCGCAGCTGTTCGTCTACGGCCACGACCTCGACATCCGAACACTTTTCACTCGGGCCATCGGCCCCGAGGACTACGCCAGCATCCCGCCGACCCGGTTCCGGCGCAAGGAGCACTGGCTGGACGCGCACTTCTCCGGCGACGCTTCGGTGATGATGCCCGGCAACCATGTTGCGATGCCGGACGGTCGCCACGTCTGGGAATACGCGCCGCGCGGCGAGACCGACCTGGCTGCGTTGGTGAAAGCCGCTGCCGCACAGGTGCTTCCCGAAGCACAGTTGGCTGCTTCCGAACAGCGGGCGGTGCCTGGGGACAACGCCCGGCTGGTGACGACACTGGCCCGGCACCCCGGCGGTGCGTCGGTTCAGGTGCATGCCCGCATCGACGAGTCCTTCACCCTGGTCTACGACGCGCTGGTATCGCGGGCCGGTCAAGCGGCGGTGTTGCCGACGGCAGTGGGCGCCGGAACCGGAGTCGCAGCAACACCCACGCCGGAAGAGACTGCGCCGGTCGAACCTGAACCCGACGCCGTGCAGGACAGCCTCACTGCCCGCCAAGTCGGGGCTTTGCAGCGCTGGTCACCGGAATCCGGTGAGACCGTGGGCGAGCGGCTGGCCGCCATCGTGTCGATGGCGATGGGTTATGAGCCCGAAGACCTGCCGTGGGAGGTGCCACTGGTCGAGCTCGGCTTGGACTCGATGATGGCGGTGCGGATCAAGAACCGTGTCGAGTACGACTTCGATATGCCACCGATCCAGTTGCAGGCAGTCCGCGACGCCAACCTCTACAACGTCGAGGAACTGATCAAGTACGCGGTCGAGCATCGCGACGAGGTGCAGCAGCTGCACGAGCACCAGAAGACGTTGACGGCCGACGAGATCGCCAAGGAGCAGGCCGCGCTGATTTCCGGTGCAACGCCGGCCACGGTGACCGAAGCCGCTGATCCACAAGCGGAGCCGGAGACGCAAGCGCCACCGTCGGCCACCGATACGCCCATCCCGCCTCCGCCCACCGATCCTTCGGGCCCGCTTGCGCAGCCCGACCTGGCGGCCACCGCGCAGGCGCTCAACCAGCAGGCTGTCGCCGAGGCGCTGGGTTCCGATGTGCCGCCGCGCGACGCCGCCGAGCGGGTCACCTTCGCCACCTGGGCGATCGTCACCGGGAAATCGCCGGGCGGCATCTTCAACACGTTGCCCAAGCTCGACGACGACGCCGCCGCCAAGATGGCGCAACGACTGTCCGAACGCGCGGAGGGGTCGATCACCGCCGAGGACGTCAAAGCCGCCGAGACTATCGAGGCGCTGGCGACCACCGTGCGCGAATACCTGGAGGCGGGCCAGATCGACGGCTTCGTACGCACCCTTCGGGCCCGGCCCGAAGGCTCCACCAAGCCGCCGGTATTCGTGTTCCACGCCGCCGGCGGGTCCACGGTGGTGTACGAGCCGCTGCTCAACCGCCTGCCACCGGACACACCGATGTACGGCTTCGAGCGTGTCGAGGGCACCATTGACGAGCGCGCTGCGCAGTACGTACCTAAATTGCGGCAGCTTTGCGGTGACGGACCGTTCATCCTGGCCGGGTGGTCACTGGGCGGAGCGCTGGCCTATGCCTGCGCGATCGGCCTGCGGCAACAGGGCTGTGACGTTCCGTTCGTCGGGCTGATCGATGCGGTGCGCCCGGGCGAGGAGATCCCGCAGACCAAGGAGGAGACCCGCAAGCGCTGGGAGCGCTACGCGCGCTTCGCTGAGCGCACCTTCAATGTGCAGATCCCCGAGATCCCTTACGAGCAGCTGGAAGAGCTCGACGACGAAGGTCAGGTGCGCTTCGTCCTGGAAGCGGTCAAAGCCAGCGGCGTGCAGATTCCCGGCGGGATCATCGAGCACCAGCGCACGTCGTATCTGGATCAGCGGACCATCGACACCGCCCAGATTCAGCCCTACGAGGGACATGTCACGCTGTATATGGCCGACCGCTACCACGACGACGCCATCATGTTCGAGCCTCGGTATGCCACCCGCAAGCCCGACGGCGGCTGGGGTGACTATGTTGCCGATCTGGAGGTCGTGCCGATCGGCGGGGAGCACATTCAAGCCATCGACGAGCCGATCATCGCCAAGGTGGGCGCGCATATGACTCAGGCGCTCAACAAGATTCAAGCCGAGAGCGAGACCAAGTGACCACCAAGACCACCGCGGAGTTGCTGGCCGACCTGCAGGAGAAGCTGGAGCTGGCCAAGGAGCCCGGCGGTGAGAAGGCCGTCGCCAAGCGGGCCAAGAAGGGCATCCCCAGCGCGCGGGCGCGGATCCACGCGCTGGTGGACCCCGGCAGCTTCCTGGAGATCGGCGCGCTGTGCAAGACACCGGGCGACCCGAACGCGCTATACGGCGACGGGGTGGTGACCGGACACGGCCGGATCAACGGCCGTCCGGTGGCAGTGTTCTCCCACGACCAGACCGTGTTCCAGGGCTCGGTGGGGGAGATGTTCGGCCGCAAGGTGGCCAAGCTGATGGAGTGGTGCGCGATGACCGGCTGCCCGATCGTCGGCATCAACGACTCGGCCGGCGCCCGCATCCAGGACGCGGTCACCTCGCTGGCCTGGTATGCCGAGTTGGCCCGGCGACACGAAATGTTGCGCGGCCTGGTTCCGGAGGTCTCCATCATTCTCGGTAAATGTGCCGGCGGAGCGGTGTATTCACCCATCCAGACTGACCTGGTGGTGGCGGTACGCGACCAGGGCTACATGTTCATCACCGGCCCCGACGTGATCAAGGACGTCACCGGCGAGGACGTCAGCCTCGACGAGTTGGGCGGCGCGGATAACCAGGCCCGCTACGGCAACATCCACCAGGTCGTCGAGGACGAGGCCGCGGCCTTCCAGTACGTCCGCGACTACCTGAGCTTCCTGCCCGCCAACACCTTTGACGACCCGCCGATCGTCAACCCCGGCCTGGAGCCGGAGATCACTCCCAGCGATCTCGAGCTCGACTCGATCGTGCCGGACGCGGACAACACCGCCTACGACATGCACGAGATTTTGCTGCGCATCTTCGACGACGGCGACGTCTTCGATGTAGCAGCGCAGCGTGGCCTGGCGATGATCACCGCGTTCGCCCGGGTAGACGGACGGCCGGTCGGGGTGATCGCCAACCAGCCGATGCACATGTCCGGGGCGGTCGACACCGAGGCCTCCGACAAAGCAGCCGGCTTCATCCGGTTCTGCGACTCTTACAACCTGCCTTTGGTTTTCGTCGTCGACACCCCAGGTGCCATGCCGGGGGTACAGGAAGAGAAAAGCGGAATCATCAAGCGCGGCGGCCGATTCTTCAACGCCCTCGTCGAGGCCGACGTCCCGAAGGTCACGTTCATCGTTCGCAAGGCCTACGGCGGCGGCTACGCGGTGATGGGTTGCAAGCAGCTGGCCGCCGACTTGAACTTCGCGTGGCCCACCGCGCGGATCGCGGTGATCGGCGCTGACGGCGCGGCCCAGCTGCTGATGAAACGCTTCCCCGACCCGAATGCGCCCGAGGCGCAGCAGGTCAAGAAAGATTTCATCGAGGGCTACAACCTCAATATGGCCATCCCGTGGACGGCAGCGGAACGCGGCTACATCGACGGTGTGATTCAGCCACACGAAACCCGGCTGCTGCTGCGCAAGTCGCTGCGGATACTGCGCGACAAACAGAAGTACGACCGGGTGCAGCGTAAGCACGGCCTGACCCCGATCTAATTTGGCGCGAGCGAACCGCGCTCTTCTCATTTATTTCACCGGTGTCGCGATGTCGGGGCATGCCGCCTGTAATGCATTCGTGGCCCCGGCTACTTTGTTGACGACTTCGACATATCGCTTGAACCGGGCATCCTCAGGAATGTTGGCTGAGTTTTGTGCGATGTCCGCGAACTCCGCAAATCCGTCCGCCCATGCACTCAAATTACTTTTGGCTTCCGGCGATGACACCAAGCCCTCCGCTTGACGGCTTTTATCGGCGAGAGCGGTCCAGCGTTGAAGATCCTCGCGCCCGTCCACCTGCAAAGCCGCGGCATTGTCGGACTCACCCACCGACCGCCATTCGCGCGCTACATCAGCGACAACTTCACAGTCCGACGCCGCATAGGCCACCGCTTGTTTGTGGCGTGAAATCCATGCCGCAGCGAACACACCCGATACGACAGTGACAACGAGCACGACTAGGACTGCGGCCCGAAGCGTTCGAGTCGGCCTTAGTACCCGTCTCACGGGGCAGTAGCCATCGGACGCTTGGGGTCAAGTACGAACTGGCCACCATCCGGCGTCGGCAAATACATGGTAAGGCGCAGGTTATGTGCCTGCGCCTGGTATATATCTTTGATGTCAATCGGATGCCACTCGTTCATGCCGAAATTCGGTGTAAAAAATCCCGTTCCGCTCACACCGCGACGCATATGCTCGGCCTCGTAATTATAATCGATCCATTTCGCTTGATACCAATTACCGTCACGCTGAACCCAACGGATGTGATCGGGCTTGCCGTTGAACGTTTCACCGGTTAAACGGAATTTGTAGTTCTCCTGCATTCTCCACGATGGATCAACGCCCCATCCATTAGGCGGGCTGCCGACGACATCTTGGTAACCAGTCGGTCCGCCTTCGACAGGAGGCTTGATGTCACGATGCCAAGGCTGAGGCTGTGCGAAAGGGCCCATAGGCGGACCACCGCCGGGGCCGCTGGGGTGAGGCGTTGGGTCGAGCTGCCAGCGGCCACCGCCCGGGGCTGAGTCGGGCGGGGGCGGCGGATCCCACGGATATTGCCATCCCTCGTCGCCCATCAGCGTTTGGATCTTCGGTTCAGATTCGTCGCCCGGCTTACCGGGCTTCCGGTCGAGTTGGGATTCGTCCGTACCTTTGTTCCCGCCCAAGGTTGCGTATTCCTGGCCGAGGGCGTGTATCCGTCCGCCGATGCTGTTGAGTTCGTTGTTGGACCGGCGGACCACATCGGCGACTTCATCAATACCTCGACGTGCGATCTGGGCCTCCAGCTCTTCGCGGTTGACACCCGCAGGCAGCGAAGCAGCCGCATCCCGCACCCATTGTTTGATCGCATCCAGATTCTGGCGGCCCGCCGTGACCACCGCCGCAGAACGATCCACCTCCGCGGCAAGGCGTTGGTCTAGTTCAGCCATCCGGCCGAATCGGCTGGCGTGATCGGCATTAGCGCTCGCATACGCATCCGCAGCATTACCCGTCCAACGCGTCCCTGGTGCTGCAGCCTCCACCGTGGATTGCACCTGCCGCAACTGTGTGCTGCCATCAAGCTGGTCCCCCTGCTCAGGGGTGCCCTGCCCGAAGACTGCCTGGGCATTCGACCACGTCGAATAAAAGCCGCCTAACGAACCCACAGTCGCACCCCGTCTCACCAGCCAAGGGTTTGCCCCAGTCTAAAAGCACATCTCGCGGCCGCCGACACCAACATCTGACGGCGACCGCTAGCCGAGATAGTCGGCAAGTGCGTTACCGATCGCCGCGGCGCCCATGGCGTTGGGGTGCAGCGGAGCCGCGGGGTTGACGGGCACGAATCCCTCGACCCAGCGTTCGTTGGGCGGCGCACACATGTCATGGCCCACCGACATCGGCCGGGTGTCGAAGTAGTCGATCCCTTTGTCCGCGGCGAGTTGCTTTTGCTGGTCATCGAGTTCGTTGACTTTCGATTCGAAGTAAGTGGCGTCCCGGGGCAGCACCGGCTGCTGCGGATAGCAGCCGCCGGGCCGGATGTAGGTCGGGTATCCGACCCAGACAATCCGCGCGCCCGGGGCCCTGGCCCGAATGACGTCGATCATCGCGGCCCACTGCGGGACATGGGCGGTGATTGCTGCGGAGATGCTGTCGGTGCCGTCGATGACGAAGCGGTCCACGCATGGCGGCGTGTCGAGCGACGTTGCCCGGCACTGGGCGGCATCGGCAGCCAGGCTGACGTCGTTGCCGCCGATCGTGACCGTGATCAAGGTGGTGGCGGCGTCGACGGCGTCGATCTGCGGGGGCACCGTGCCATCACGCGTCACTTGCGCTCGAGTGATGATGTCGTCCGTGGTGGCGCCGCTGCAGGTGACGTCGCGGAAGACGGCCGGGGTGATTCGTCGGGCCAACACCGATGGATAGTTGTTGGTCGACTTCTGACAACCGGGCGGCGGCGCGGGGTCCGGCACGCCGGGCTCCGCCGCGGCGGAGTCGCCCATCGCTACATAGGTCAGCCGGTTCGGCGGTTCAGCGCTGCTCGGCGAAGGCGAGCTGCATGCGACTGCCACCGCCCCGAGCAGTGCCACCAGACCCCGACGCAACGTCAGCCGCCCGCACCAGCGATCTTGGCGGCCACCTCGACCAAATCGTTGCCGACAATGTCTGGCTGCGGATCAAGCGGAATCAGAGCCTCCCCCGGTCGTCGCACAAAGGCAGCCCGGCAGCCGGCCGCCAGCGCACCGGCGACATCCCAGCCGTGCCCGGCGACTAAACGCACCTCGCTCAAGCCGACACCCACCGATTTCGCCACATGCTGGTAGGCCTCGGCGCGCGGTTTCAAAGCCCGCACATCATCAGCTGAGAGAATCCTGGCGAACCGTCCGGCGATTCCGGCGTTTTCCAACGCGGTGGTCGCTGATTCGAGCGGCGAGTTGGTCAGCGCCACCAACGTGAAATCAGCAAGCCGGTCTAGAGCCGGCCCGACGTCAGGGTAGGCCGGCAACTGCCTCATCCCGGCGATCACGTCGGCTTCGCGCGGCAGGTCGAGCATTTCCAACGCAGCCTGCTGCGCACTGGGGTAGTCGATGTAGTTGCCGGTCAGGCCGCCGACGAACGCATTCTGCAGCATCAGCGAAAACCAGCGCCGGCGCACGTCCTCCCCGCCCAGCAGCGGATCCAACGCCTGGGGATCAAGCAAGGTCCCGTTGACGTCGAACGCGATGACGGCCATCTCGGCGATCCCGGGTCAGTCGGACTCGTCGGACTCTTCCTGGGCCTTCTTTCCCGTCGCCGTGGACTCCTTGAGCTCCTTCTTCGCCTGCCCGGCTTCGTCAGCCAGACCTTTGACGGTTTCGTCCCCTTCTTCAGCGCGCATGCGGTTCGGGTTACCCGCCGGCAGCGGTGGCGAATCGCTACGGCTTGATTCGGATCTGACCGGGCGACCACCAACCGCTGCGGGTTGCGGTACCGAGCTCAAGCTGCGCCGGCTGCGCATTGGCGATCGTGTCGAACTTGCGCAGTGATCCCCAGTCGCGGGCCCAGTCCCGCGACAGGTAGGTGGCCATGACGTGGGCGCGCAGCAGCACGTCGGTGATGCCCAGCAGACCGCCGTTGACACCGTCTTCCCAGGTGTCGGTGTCCTGCTTTTTGGCGGTGTAGTCCGGGGTGATGCGGAACTTTGGTATCTCGGTGACGCCGTTGGCATGCAGCATCGGCTGCTGGCACGGGAAGGCCAGCCCGACCGCCCAGTCCATCAGCACCGGCTGTGACGAGCCGACGTATTCCTGCAGCGAGCGCAGCTCCGGCACCCTTGGCGGGGTCACCGCGATCCAGTCTTCCGGAGTCAGCGAGAGGTCTTCGGCCACAACGCGCACCGCAGTGGCGTCTGCCGGGATGTCGGCGCGGGCGAAGCGCAGGTTGCGCCACGCCTTCGGTTGCTCACCGTACAGATCGTCGGGCACCAGCCGCCCGGCCGGCGCCAGGTCGGCCCGCGCGTACTCCAGCACGACGGTCTGCCCTTCGGTGTGCCCGTGCAGCACGCTGTTGCCGGTGATCTTGCCCGCGGCGGTCACCACCACCAACGGATGCCCGTCGTCGGCCTTGGGCAGCTCATACCACGCCGAGGTGAGCCGGCTCTGCTGCTGCGCGCCGGTGGTATAGCTGCCCGCCAACGGAACCCGCGCCGGGTCGAGGCCGTACGGCAGCGGCACCGTCGACCCGTTGGCGCCCGGCGTCTTGAGCTTAATCGGCGCGTCCCAGTCGTAGTCGGTGCCCGGCTGCGGCGGCGTTGGCATCCGAATCGCTTCTGCGACAGTGTGTTCCGGGACACCACTTGGTGTGAAGCCCACCGGGTTGTTACCGCCCAGCGGTCCCAACGGGCCGTAATCCCCGGGCAGCGGGCCCATGAAGCCGTCGTTGGCGTCGGGCTCGACCAGGACGTCGTCGGCCAGCCCGCACCCGCCGGAGAACGCGCGCAGGTTGGCCCAGCCGTTGGAGTAGGTGGGGTACTGGCGCACCACACCGATCACCATCGACGCGATGAACACCAACACCATGAAGCCGGCCGCGACCGGCACCGGGGCCGCCGTCAGCGCACGGGCCATCCGGCCCTCGCCACGGTCCCGAGGAGCGAAGTGCAGCCAGACCGCATACAGTGCCGCCAGAGCAAACAACGCGAAAAAGACTGTGCTGACTGTGATTCCGTCGACTTTGGGCATCGCGCTGTTGAACGGCACACCGTAGCTCGACACGTACCACCAGCCGTTGGTGGTGGCGAAGCACAACGCCAAGAGGAAAAAGACGGCCGCGACGAATGCCATCCGGTTGCGTGACCACCCCAGCACCTTGGGCGAGACCAGTGCGGTGGCCAGCGCCGCCATCGCCGCCCCGACGGCGGCGAACAAGCCGAAGTGGTGCACCCACTTGGTGGGGGTGAACATCAGGAAGAACATGGTGCCGAAGATGACGCCCATCAGCCGCCACGCCGGCCCGCGGGCCACCCCCGGAACCCGCTTGCGCCGCAACATGATGAACAGCGATGTGAACAGGCACAGTGCCGTGATCAAGAAACCGAAGCGGCGGGACAGCGAGCCGTCGACGGTAGGCAGGAGTAGGTAGTAGTAGCGCAGGTTCTCGGTGTACCAGGCCTGGCTGGGACCGATGTCGCTGCGAATCCTGGTGGCTTCCAACACCGTTGACAACGTTTGGTCGGCGAACACCACGGTCAGCACCACAAAGCCGGCGGCCAGCAGCGGCGCCACCAGCGGCCAGGTGCCCACCAACCGATGCCGACGCACCAGAATCCGCAGAATCGGACGACCGCCGGCCACCAGCGCGGCCACCGCGATCAGACCCGTCGGCTGGATGCCGAGGGTGAACGCCGCGGCAATGATCGCCAGCGCCGCCGGCGTCATCCGCCCGGAGTTCATCGACCGCTCGATCAGCACGTAAGTGATCAGCGAACCGACGGCGATGATGCCCTCGGGCCGCAACCCATTGTTGAACGGCATCCACGCCGCCAACAGCACCAGGCCCGCCGCCCAGACCGCGGCCTTGCTCGACGCCACCGCGGGCCCCAACCGCGGCAACACCTCACGGGACAACAGCAGCCAACACACCAGCCCGGCAGCAAGATCGGGCAACCGAATCCAGATGCTTTGGTCGCTGACATGGGTCATCAGCGCCAGCAGGTTGTAGTACCAGCCGAACGGGTCCTCAGGGCTGCCAAACCAGCGGAAGTAGTTGGACATGTAGCCGGCATGGTCAGCGACGCGGGCCATGCCCAGGATGTAGCCGTCGTCCGACGAGTTGGCCCCCATCACGTGCCAGAGCAAGAACGCGAAGATCACCGTGGCATCGGCCAGGCTGAAACCGTGCCAGCGGCCCGGGATGATGCGGTGCATCCGGCGGCCGTCCATGCGGTCCAGCCGCCACAGCGCAACCAGTGCCACGACGGTGGCGGTGATCGCCAGCACGATTGCGGCCAGCTTCAGCGCGGTGGGTTTGGTGGAGAACCGGGTGTCGATGGTCGCCGAGAGTTGCAGGCCGGGCGGCGCCGGACCGGTGAGATCGGTGAATACACCGACGATCTGTGGGCGCAAGTTGGGGTCGGGGAACCCCGAGGGCTGTCCCGCTGGTCCGGGCATCCCGACGAAGGTGGCGAAGGTGCCCGCGTGCGTCGAAGTGACTTCGATGCGCTGACAGTTGCTCATCTGGGCCCGCGGCACACTGGCGATCACCACGTTGCGGTCGGTGACGTCGACCCGTTGGCTGGTGACGTTCACGAACAGACCCTGCAGCGCAGCGTCCTTGCCACTCTTGGGCGCGGTGCCCAGCACCAGGCCACCCTTGTCCGGCATCTCGTTCACCACGGAGCACGGCACCGTCACCGTCACCGCGACCGGTGTCTGCGAAATCAGCGGCGCGGTCACGTTGTTGAATTGCCCCTGCTGCGGCCAATTCAGTGTCGCGGTGGTCTGCACGACCGGTAGCAGCGGTGTCGCGACCGACAGCAGGAAGCCGATCAGCCCGGCGATCGTCGCCACCCACCGTGCCACCTGCACGTCGCGAGTGCCGGTGTCGGAAGCGGTGTTTTCCTGAGTCATCGTCATGGGCTGGTCGGTTCGCGACCCGTCCCCCGCAAGCGGGAGGTACCCCCAGCGCCCTTTGCCGCGCTTGCGATCGCTCATGGCAGTGCTCGAATCGGCCCTTGTCGGCTCCAGCCGTAGACCGTGACGACCCCCTGGTCGATGACGGCGTCCGGCGCCTGGTCGGCCGGCACCACGCGGTGGTACTGCTCCACTGATCCCCAGTCCCGGTACCAGTCGTCGCGCAGATAGGTCGGGATGGTGGAGGTCCACAGCAGCGCAGTGGTGAACATGAACGGCCCGCCATCCTCGGCCGACTGCCACAGGTTCGACGACGCCGCCGTCTGCTTGTGGTCGGGCAGGATGCGGTAGTCCGGAAGTTCGGCGACGCCGAGGTGTTCGGAGAATGGCCGCTGGCAGGGGAAATTCGCGGCGGTCGCGACGTCCATCAGTACCGGCGCCCGAGATCCGACCAGCTGCTGCAAGCTCTGCAGCACCGGCACCCGGGGCGGGGTGAAGGCGAACCACTGCTCGGAGCTCAAGTTGGGGTCATAAGCGACGATGCGGGCCACATTGGCCTCCGGCGGCGCCCCGGCCAGCGGGAACCGCAGATTGCGCCACGCCGGTTGCGGGCCGAGGTCGATCGGGTACATCTGGCCCAAAGGTTGTGTTGAGCCGTCAGGCTTTGCGATGCCCCACTCCAGTTTCAGCTGCTGGCCGTAGCTGAAGTCGCCGTCCTCTTTGTAGGACCAGATGGCACCGGCGGCGGCGACCACGACCAGCGGCCGGTCCGGTGTGCGGGGCGGCAGTTGGTACCAGGCCGACGTCGCGGTGGCGGCAAGGCTGTTCTCGCCGTAACTGCCGATCACCGGGGTGCGGGCCGGGTCCAGGCCGAACGGCAGCGCAGCTCGTGATCCGTTTACCCCGACCGGGCCGTGACCGCCGGCGGTGCCCGCCGAGTCGCTCATCGCGGCGTTGGGCTTGTTCGGGGAGGCGTCGGAGTTGACCAGCCCGGGCTTCGACACCACCGGGTCAGACCTCAGGTCCTCACCAACCCCGGTCGGGGTGAAGCCGACCGGGTTCACGCCGCCCAGCGGCCCGGCCGGTCCATACTGCTGTCCCGGGAGTGGCTGCAGCAGACCAACATTGGCGTCTGGCTCGGCCAACAGGTCGTCGGCCATCGCGCAAGCGGTGTCGGCCAGCCCCGACTCGAGCGCAGCCACGTTGGCCTTGGCGGTGGTGTACATGGGGTAGCGAACGGCCGCGGCTTTGGCCAGCGAGCCCACTTCCATGACGACCATGATCGTGGCCACCACCAGCAGCGGCGTGGACGCCAGAATCCGGTTGCGCCGAGTGGGCTTGACCTCGGTGTGCCCGGCGTAGTCCAGCCGGAAGTGCTGCCAGGCGGCCAGCAGCCCGGTCACGATCGAGAGCGCCAGGAACATCGACGTCACCGGATGGCTGGCGATCACCGGCTGGATGTCGAACCACGGCACCCCGTAGTTGCCGACATAGAACCAGCCGTTGATCCCTGACGTCGCCCACGCCAGCACGAACAGCAACCCGGTGACATACAGCGACAAATTGCGGCGGCTGTGCAGGCCGACCCGGGCGAACGCGTAGGCGGTGACGGCGCCCAGTGCACCGGCCAGCCCGGCGAACGCGCCGAACTGCACCGCCCACTTCGTCGGCGTGAACGTCAGCAGCAGCAGACCCACGGCGGTGGTGCCGATCAGCCGCCACACCGCGCCGCTGGCCAGACCGGCGACTCGGCCGCGCCGCAGCAGCACCACCAGCACACCGAATAGGCAGAAAAACAGGATCAGCCACGCGAATCGCCGCGACATCGACCCGTCGACGTTGCTCTCCACCGTGACGAAGTAGTAGCGCAGCCACTCCTGATACCAGGCGATCGTCGGACCGACCTTGTATTTGATGCGCGCCGACTCCGCCACCGTTGCCAGCGTCTGCGAGCGGAACACCACCACGGTGATCAACGACAGCGAGGCTGCCAACGTCATCAGCGGTGCCAACAACCCGTCGGTCGCGCGGCGGCGGGCGATGATGCGGGCGATCGCGCGAGCGCCGGTGAGCAGCGCGGCGATACCGATCAACCCCTGCGGGGCCAGCGTGGCGGTCAACATCGCCACGATGATCGCGACGGCGGCCGGGACCAATCGTCGAGTGGCGATCGCGCTCTCCACCAGCACCCAGGTGACAATGACGCCCAGCGCGATCAGCGGCTCGGGGCGCAGCCCGTTGTTGAACGGCAGCCAGGCGGCCAAAAAGACCGCGCCGGCAGTCCACACCGCCACCCGGCTGGCGGCTAGGCCACCCTTGCCGGGACCGAGCCGCCGCAACACGTAGCGGCTGATGATCAGCCAGCAGACGATGCCGGCCACCGTGGCCGGCACTCGCATCCACACCCCGGCGGTGCTGACCGCGGCCAGGTGCGCCAGCAGCGCGGGATACCAGTCGAACGGCGCTTCGGTCGTCCCGAAGAACCGGTAGTAGTTGGCCAGATATCCGGCCTGTTGGGAGACCCGCGCGATGGTCAGGTTGTAGCCGTCGTCTGACGAGATGGCGCCGATGACGTGCCAGATCAGCAGCACGGTGAGCACGCCGGCATCCGCAAGCCAGGTGGCGATTCCCGCCCGCCGCGCCCGCCAGAAATGCCGCCAGTTGCGGGGTGCGCGGCGGCCGGATCCTCGGTCGAGGACGCTCAGCGCGACGATCGCGGCCAGCACTGACAGGCCGCCGAGAACCATCACGGCCTTCTTCAACACGCTGGGCGCGACGATGAAACGGGTATCGATGTCGATGCGTGCCGACAATCCGGGCTGCGCGGGAACTTTCAGGTCGGTGAAAACGCCGCCGACTTGGGGTTTCTTCTCGGGTGCCAGGGCGCCCGCCGAGCCCGGGATGCCGACGAAGTCCGCGCCGGCGCCGCCGGCGTCGGCCCAGATGTGCAGCACGCTGCAGGCACCGGCGGCAATCGCCGGGCGGGGCGCCACGGCGGCCACCGAATCCCGGAAGGCGACGACGACCGTGTCCTTGTTGGCGCGGACGAACAGGCCGTTCTTGCCGGTCTCGAAACCGTCGGTCGGCAGGGTCGACAGCACCAGACCCCCGCCGGCCGGCAGGGTGGCGATGGCGGGACAGGGGACGGAGATGTCCAGCGCCCGCGGCGCACCAGATACCAGGGGCGCGGTGACGCTGGTGATGTGGCCGTCGTGGGCACCCTGCGGCCACAGCACCGTCGCGGTGGTCTGCTTGACCGGAAGCAACGGGACCACGCCGCAGAGCAACACCCCTGCAATCCCCGCGACGATGGCGACCAACCGGGCGATCCGGTGCGCATTATCGTCTTGGGGCACGAGGGTCGATCGTAGGCGACGGGGGTCAGCTCTGGTGATGCGGCGGGCCGGGGTTGGCGTGAACCGTCGAGCGCCCTAACGGCGCAGCGGCGCCGGGTTCCACAGGCCGCTACGTGTCGCCGAACCAAGGTCGAGGCGGGCCGGCACCGCGGCCGGGTAGTACGGCGTCAACTGCTGCAGCGCACCCCAGTCCCGGAACCAGTCGTCCTTCAAATAGGTCGGCACGGTGGTTGCCCGGTCCAGCAATTCGGTCAGACCCAGCGGGCCGCCGCCGAGGTTGTCCATCACCGGCGAGTTGGCCTCGGCGCCGAACCGATCGGGCAGGATCCGCCACTTGGGCGCCTCGATGACACCGTTTTGATGACCGAACGGTCGCTGGCAGGGGAACGCCAGGCCGACCAGCCAATCCAGCAGCACCGGATCCTGCGAGCCCACCACCTCCTGCAACGTGCGCAACCGCGGAATCCGGGGCGGGGTCAGCGCGATCCAGTGCTGCGGGGCCAGGTCGTCGTCGCTGGCGATTACCCGCACTCGGGTTGCGGTGTCGGGTACCGCCGCCAGCGGCGCACGCAGATTGCGCCAGGCCGGCGAAGCTCCGACATCACCGAAACTCACTGTGCCCGCTGGGTCTCCGTCGTCACCCGCCCACTGGACCTGGACTTCGCCGGAGTCGAACCGGCCCGCTGCCGACACCACCAGCAGCGGCCCGGCCTCGTCGCGCGGGGGCAGTCGGTACCACGCCGAGCGCAGTACCGCGGGCACCTGCGCACCCGAACGCCAGCTGCCCAGCATCGGGGTGCGGGCGGGGTCGAGGTTGTACGGCAGCCGTGCGCGTGACCCGTTGATTCCCGGCGCCGCGGTGGTGCCGCCTTCGGTGCCGGCCTCGCTGCTGGTGACCATCCCGTCGTCGCCGACGAAGCTGCGGTCGCCGGCGCGTTCCATCACCGGGTCGGCGGAGACGTCCGCGGGAATGCCGTTGGCCTCGAAACCTTCGTCAAATGCGGCGCCCAGCGCGTCTTTCGCCGGCACACCGACCGGTGTGAGCATGCCGGCGTTGGGGTCCTGTTCCACCAGGACGTCTTCGGCCAGCCCGCAGGTCTTGCCGGTCAGCGCCTGCAGGTTGGAGCGGCCCACCGTCCACGCCGGATACTGGCCCACCATCGCCAGCGTCAGCGACACCACTTGGAAGAAGATCAGCACCCATGCAGCAATCCCCAATGGGGACTGGATGATTGACGCTAGTCGCGAACCCGGGCGGCGTCCCGGCGAGTCGCCGTTGTTGATGAAATGGAACCATGCCGCCGCCAGCAGGGCCAGCAGCGTCAGCCCGACCAGCACGGTGGCGAATGCCAAATGCCATTTCGGGAACGCATTCGACCACGGCACACCGAAATTGGACACGTACCACCAGCCGTTCACACTGGCGAATGACAGCGCCAGGATGAACAACACCAGCGCGGCAAACAGCGTGCGGTTACGCCGGGAACGCATCGCCGCCGCGCTCACCGCGACCGCGGCCAGCGCACCCAGCGAGCCGGCCAACCCGGCGAACACCCCGAAGTGGTGGGTCCACTTGGTGGGCGTGAACATCATCGCGATGAACGAGATGATCGTGATGCCGATGATCCGACGGCTGGGCCCGACAGCGGTGCCCGGAATCCGGCCCTTGCGCAACGACATTGCCACCGACACGGCCAGTGCCACAAGCAACGCCAGCACGCCGAACCGTCGCGCAACCGAGCCGTCGGGGGTAGCCAGGAACAACCGCTCGTAACGGACATGCTCCTCGAACCAGGCCAAACTGGGCCCGACAGCGGATTTGAGCATGCTGGCCTGGGCTTCGCCCATCAACGTCTGGTCGCGGAAAATCACGATCGTGGTGACGGTGACCGCGGCTGCCACCGGCGCTACCAGCGGCAGCAGCCCGAACTGTTTGGAACGGCGGTGCAGGATCGTGCGCAGC
Organism: Mycobacterium sp. NGS62; assembly: GCF_059812285.1. NCBI lineage: Bacteria > Bacillati > Actinomycetota > Actinomycetes > Mycobacteriales > Mycobacteriaceae > Mycobacterium > Mycobacterium sp. NGS62. The sequence goes on from NZ_JCALCK010000007.1 coordinate 145,730, forward strand.
GGCCCGATCGCCACCAGCAGCGCGCCGATCGAAGCGATGCCGGTCGGGCCGGAAAACAGGGTCAGGGCGCCGATGATGCAGGCCACCGCCAGCGGCAGCAGCCGACTGGTGGCCACTGCCCGTTCCACCGAACACCAGGTCAACAGGATGCCCAGCGCAATGATCGGCTCGGGCCGCAGCCCGTTGTTCAATGGCAGCCAGAAGGCCAGGAACACCCCGGCCGCCGTCCATGCCGCGGCACGGCTGTGTTTGACCGCATCGCCGAGCCGGGGGATGACTTCCCGGCTGATCACCCACCAGCAGGCCAGCGCCATCAGCAGAGTGGGCAGTCGCATCCAAATGCTGGCCGTGGTGACGTGCGCCCACAGCGCCAGCAGGTCGTAGTACCAGCCGAACGGCGCTTCGGGCGTGCCGAACCACCGGTAGTAGTTGGCCATGTATCCGGCATGTTCGGACACCCGGGCCATAGTCAGGATGTAGCCGTCGTCGGCGGTGTTGGCGCCGACGAAGTGCCACCACACCAATACCGCGGCGACCAGGGCGTCCAGCCCGCTGATCGACCACCAGCGCGGCGGCAGGAAACGGCGGGGCCGGGTGGAATCGGCGGTGTCCAGGACGTGCAGGGCGATCAATGCGGCGACGGTCAGCGAGACCCCGAGGATCATCGCCGCCAGCTTCAGCCATGTCGGCCCGCTGCTGTAGCGGGTGTCGATGGTCGCCGAGAAGGTCAAGCCGGGCGGGGCCGGCCCGCTCAAATCGGTGAATACACCGACGATCTGCGGTCGGAAGTCATAGCCGCCGCGTTCGCCACGAAGCGGTGCGCCGGGCTGTTTGGCGTTGGGCCCCTGGGTCAGCCCGACGAATTCGCCGGTGACCTTGTCGGCGTGCGCGGTGAACACCAGCTTCTGGCAGGCGCCGCTGAGCACCTGGCTCAACGGCGCCACCACTACGGGTGTGTTGCGGACGATGACCAGCAGGTCGTCGTTGACCCGTTCGATCAACAGCCCGCGGTCGACGGCTTTCGGCGCCTGCTTGGGCACTGTGGACAACAGCACCGACTTGGCGCCGGTCAGTTCGGCGGCGGCTCGGCAGGGAACGGTGATGTTCAGGTCGGTGGCCACGTAGCCGATCAGCGGCGCGTCGACACTGCCCAGCTCACCGTTTTGCGGCCAGTTCAACTCGGCGGTGGTTTGCTTGACCGGCAGCAGCGGGGTGGCGATCGCCAGCAGCGCGCCGAGCAGGCCGGCGACCACGGCCACGACCCGGGCGACCCGGTGGTTTGCTCCCGCGTCGGTCAATGGGCGCCGCTCCACCTCATCGCTTCCCACTGCATCGTCGACGGCGCGGCTCACGGACCTAGATGCTAATTCCCCGGCCCGGGTGGTTTCGGCCGCCATCAGCCAGTTACCCCCGGATTCCGGACGGCCAGGACAAACGGCCCGATCTCCCGGACCGTGAAGCGCGGCCCGGCGAACAGGTCGGCGTCGAAGTCGACGGTGTAACGGCGGACGTTCGGCTGATTGGGATAGACGTCCTCGGCCAGCCGCAACGTGTAAGTGTCGTTCGCGCCGCGACGCATCAGGAACACCGTCGGCGGCTGCCAGGGCAAGGTGTCCAGCGCGTGAGCGAGTTGGTCGGCGGACTTGAGTTTGGACCAGGCCTTGATCGCGGCCGCCCGGCTGTCGAACTGCGCAAGCGGGTTGGCGTAATGCGACGTCAACCCCTGAAAGCCCCAATAGGGGTAGTAGGAGAGAAAGCTGTAATCGGCGGTGAGCATGACGATTTCGTCGCGCGGCTTGCCGGTCAGCTGGGTGATCGTGGCGTCGACGGCCGGGTAGTACTTCTCGGCGCTGGGCGGTCGGCGATCGCCACGATGGCCGTGCCCGTCAGTGTCGGTGTAGGCGATGGTGATGTCCGGGCGCAGCACGCCGGGAATGTCCTGACTGAAGCCGATCGCGCTGGCCAGCCCCACCACGATGGCCACACCGATGACCCGGCGGTCGCGGCTGCGGGCGAGGGCGAGCGCCAGCTCGACGAAGCCGAACACCCCGGCGGCCGCCAGCAGCACGGTCAATGTCGGCTGCAGCCGGAACGACAACAGCGTGGTGCGGGCCAGCGTGGTGAGCATCGACAGCAGCGACCAGAGGTAAACGGCGGCCACACCGATCGCCAGCGCGCCGGCGCGCACCGACCCGCGGGCGCGTAGCACCAGCCACAGGGTGCCGACCATGCAGAGCGCGCCGAGCAGGGTGGACTGCAGCATCGGGAAGGTCAGCTCGGCGCCGTCAGCCGGCAGGTAATGCCGGGCGCTGCCGGTGTTGCTGACCGGATTGTGTGCCGCGCGCAGCAGGTACGGCAGCCAGGTGGTTGCCCCGATGGCTGCGGCGATCACAGCGATGCCAGCCAGCCGCAGCAGGGGTTCTACGGCGGCTTTGATGCCGTCCCGCCACCGGGATGCGGCCAGCAGCACCGCCATCAGCGCGACGGTGAATGCGCTGTAGGCCAGCAGCAGGGTGTAGAAGGTGGCCGCGAAGCCGAGAAAGATGCCCGCTGCGATCACCGCAGCCCACCCGCCGGCTTGTGCGCCGAGCGTCACGCCAGCGTGGCGCTCGCTCCCCGCAGTCACACTGGCGTGACGCTGGCCGGCGCGCAATCCGGACCAGGTCAAGATCAGCACCGGCGGCAGCAGCACGGTGATCATCGCGGCGTAGGGCTCCGGCGAGCTGTAGGCCAGCGTCACCGCGGCCGTGGCCGTCGCGACCACCAGCGCGTACTCGAACCGGATCATCCGCCACCACAACACCAGCGCCACCGCAACCGCGATCGTGATCGAGGTGATGGCCCACGGCTTGTACATCTCCCAGGCCGGTGTCCCGGTCAGCGCGGCGATGCGTCCGCCGATCCAAAACCAGCCTGGCGGATAGAACGGCGGCAACCCGATGTAGGTCATGTCCTGCAGCGCGGCGCTATCGGTCAGCCGGGTTAGGTATTCGGTGCGGAACTGCTGGTCGACGGAGATGCCGAATAGATAGAGCTTGGTGGCGCCCAGTGGCATCGCCAACGTCACCACCGAAAACGCCGACGCGAACACCAGCGCGCCGAGTTGCGCCAGCCGCTGCCGGCCCCGCCGCCACAGCCACCCCGCACCTAGCAGTCCGGCGAGGCAGCTGACCTGACCGACGGTGGTCAGCGCGTGCAGTTGGTTCGACGACGGAAAAGCCGGCCAATTCACCCTGGCGATGGCGCTCAGCGAGACGACCGCGACCACCACGGCAACCGCGGCGGCGATCAGCATCTGGCCGATAGTGGCCAGCGCGTTTCGCATGCCGCTCAGATTGGAAGTTTGCGGAAGATGGCCCGCGGAATGTGTCGCAACACCATCATCACATAGCGGAATGCTCCTGGTGCCCAAACCAATTCCTTACCTTTCGCGGACGCGGTGACCGCGAGGTTGGCTACATATTCTTTGTCGACCGTCAACGGCGCCTCTTTGATATGGGCACTCATCCTGGTGCGAACCTGCCCCGGCCGGATAACCAGAACCCGAACGCCATACTCCCGCAGTGCTTCTGAAAGCCCGAGGTAGAAGCCGTCCAAGCCGGCCTTGGTGGAGCCGTAGACGAAGTTGGATCGACGCACCCGTTCGCCGGCCACCGTGCTCATTGCGATGATCTGGCCGAAACCCTGGGCACGCATCTTCTCGCCGAGCAAGACGCCGACCGAAACGGCTGCGGTGTAGTTGATTTCCGCGATCTGCACGGCCTTGCGCTGATTCTGCCACAGCTCCTCGGCATCGCCGAGCAGCCCGAACGCGACGATTGCGACGTCGACATCGCCATCGGCGAACACTTGCCCGATCACGTGAGGATGGCTGTCGGTGTCGACGGCGTCGAAGTCGACCAGCTCCACCGCCTTGGCGCCGGCGGCTTTCATCTGAGCGACGGCATCATCGCGGCCGGGGTCGTCGGGTAGGCAGGCCAGCACGATCCGCGCGTGCGTGTTCTGCAGGTAGCGCTCACAGATCGCCAACCCGATCTCGGAGGTGCCCCCGAGCAGCAGAATGGTCTGCGGGTTACCAACGGCGTCAAAGACCATTTAGAGCAGCTCCAAACGTCGGGCCATATCGGAAACGAATACCCCGGTGGGATCGACCTTGCGGCGCACGGCAATCCATTCGTCGATGCGCGGATACATGGCGTGGAACATCTCCGCCGTGGTGCGGGAATCCTTGGCGGTGTAGACCCGTCCACCGAATTCCAGAACGCGGCGGTCGAGTTCGTTGAGGAACTCGTTGAGTCCGGGCTTGATGGGGAAATCGACGCAGACGTTCCATCCCGGTATCGGGAAGCTCAGTGGCGCTTGGTTGCCTGCGCCGAACAGCTTGAACACATTGAGAAATGAATAGTGGCCGGACTTTTGGATGTCGCGCAGAATCCCTTTGAATTCCTCAACGGCGTTGGTGGGCACCACGAACTGGTACTGGCCGAAGCCGGCCGAGCCGTAGGCACGGTTCCATTCGCCGAACATGTCGAGTGGGTGATAGAACTGCGTCAGGTTCTGGACCTTGCCGCGGTAGGTGCCCGATTTGCGGTACCACAGCTCACCGACCGGTGTGAACGTGTACTTGTTCATCAGCCCGTTGGGAAAGACGTCCGGGAACGTAAGTAATTGCGGCGCATCGAACTTCAACGGGTTGCGCCGCAGCTTCTTGGGCAGCTGGTCCAGTGTCGCCAACGACCCGCGGGAAATCGCCGCCCGCCCCAGCTTCGGCGGTGCGCTGATGGCATCGAACCAGGCGGCGGAGTAGGTGTAGTTGGCGTCGCTGCCGTCGCTGTGAAACGCGATCGTCTCGTCGAGCGAAGCAGTGACGTCACCGTCGGCGATGAAATACGCCGTCTCGGTGGGCGTCATCGCGATGGTGGCACGCAAAATGATGCCGGTCAGGCCGTTGCCGCCGACCGTGGCCCAAAACAGTTCGGCGTCGTCGCCGTCGGGCGTGAGTCGGCGGATCTCGCCGCTCGCGGTCAGCAGGTCCATGGATCGCACGTGATCGCCGAAGCTGCCCGCGCTGTGGTGATTCTTGCCGTGGATATCGCAGCCGATCGCCCCGCCGATGGTGACTTGGCGGGTACCGGGCAGCACCGGAACCCACAGCCCGAACGGCAGCGCAGCTTTCATCAACTGGTCGAGGTTGACCCCGGCGTCGACGTCGACCAGGGCGCTGTCGGCGTTGATCGAGTGAATCCGATTCAGCGGCGTCATGTCGATGACCAGGCCGCCGCCGTTTTGCGCGTTGTCGCCGTAGGAGCGGCCGAGCCCGCGGGCGATCACGCCGCGGTCGCCTGCGTCGGCGGCCTGGGCCACCGCTTTAGCGATCACCTCGGCGTCCGGGGTAGCCAGCACCTGCGCCACCGACGGCGCAGTGCGGCCCCAGCCGGTCAGCCGCTTGGTGGTGGTGGGAAACGTGGGCAACATCAGTGAAAGAGGGTACCGCCTGGCCGGGGGGCCTCAGCGCATCCGGAAGATCACCGAGCGCTGCACGACGAAATTGATCACCGAGGCGGTGCCCTGCGCGATCACGAACGCGACCGGAACCGCCCAGGCCTGGTAGTCCGCCAACGCCAGGCAGAGGTGGTTGAGCCCGACCTGCACGGCGAAGGTGACGCCGTACAGCGCCATCACGACCAGGAACCGGGCGGTGCTGGGCGGTGCCTGGAACGTCCACCGCCGGTTGATCAGGTACGCGGTGATGGTGCCGGCACACCAACTGATCATCTTGGCCGGGTCCCACGCCAAGCCCAGCCGATGTAAGACCAGATAGAGCCCGAAGTCGACGATCGCCGACAAGCCGCCGGTGACGACAAACCGCCACACCTGTGTCGTCAAGCTCAGGTCTGCGCGCGGTGGGGCGATCTCGGCCATCGCGGGAAGTCTACGGGCGGGCCGGCTACCTCGGGTACTTCACGTCGAGCAGTTCGACCTGGCTTTCCCCTTGCGGCGTCGTGTAGGTGACCTTGTCACCCGGCTGACGGCCGGCCAGCGCCTGTCCCAGCGGGCTGCCGGCCGTCAACGTCTCGGCTTCGTGGCCCACCAACGTTTCCTCGACAACGGAGATCACCTGCATCGTGGCGACCGAGCCGTCGCCGAACCGCAGGGTCACCTCGGTGCCGCCGGGCAGCGCGCCGGTCCCGTTCGACGGCGACGGCCCGGTGCGCAGCAGCCTGTCGAGCTCGACGATCCGCTCGTCGAGGCCGGCCAGCTCGTCGGCGCGCTGGATGGCATCGGCGGCATCGGCATGATCACTGACGCTGCCGCGGTCGTTTCTGACCTCGATCTCCAGCCGGTCGCGGCGTTCGCGCAGCCGGTCCAGCTCCGCGGTGATGCGCTCGCGCGCCACATCCGACAGCCCGGTGGCTTCGACTTCCTCGCTCACTTCGCACCTGTCCCTCAGGGCGCAGCGGCGATTGCCACCCCGGAGCGCCTCGATTGTTTTTGTGGTTGTTTCGTCAATATATTCCCGCGCACTCGTTATGAGTGGCCGCATTTTGATACCTGGCCATCCGCCCGCCGGTCTAGACCGCCCAGCGGTTGGACCGCACCGATTACGGGTACTGCCGACCCCGTGCACAAGACTTCCCCGCGCGTGCTGGTTGTGGTGTCAGCGGCTGACCGAATTCCGCTGCGGGAAGGCCGCAGCGAGCCGACCGGCACATACCTCGGCGAGTTGGTCGAGCCGACCGACGCGATGCTGGCCGCGGGCTTTGAGTTGTCTTTCGCGACACCCGGTGCGCGCATCCCTACCATCGACGGGACGTCGTGCAGCCTGATGTATTTCGGCCTGTCGCGAGGAAAGCGCGAGGCGGCACTGTCCAGTTATCGACGGCTTCTGGAACTCGGTCTCGCCCAACCCGCCAAACTCGAGGAGATCGCTCACGACGACCAACGATTGGCCGGTTTCGACGCACTCTTTGTGCCGGGCGGGCACGCGCCGCTGGTCGATTTGCTGCACCGCGACCTGTTCGTCGATGAGTCACTCAACGACGACTTCGGGGCCCTGGTGCGCTATTTCCATGACACGCAACGCACCACCGGCTTGATCTGTCATGCTCCGGCGGCGCTCGCCGCGGCGCCGAGGATCGACGGCCGCTGGATCTACGACGGCTACCGGATGACGTGCTTCAAGACCGGCGTCGACACCATGTTGTCGACCATCCCGCTGGCGCGCCGCTTCCGCGGACACCTCATCGACGATCCGACTCAGCTGTTGGCCTCCCGCGGCGCCAAAGTTCAGCAGACGGTATTGCCGATGGGCAGCAAGGTCGTCGAGGACCGCGAACTGATCACCGGACAGGATCCGTACTCGGCAGCGGCGTTCGGCGCCGCGTTCGTCAGCAAGGTGCGACGCGACAGCTGACTGTCAGGGTCAAACCCGCCGCTGGCCGCGTCCGCGACCACGTCCACGTCCACGTCCACGTAACGCGTCCTTGACCTTTTCGCCGGCGTCCTTCAAATCCGATCCGATCCGATCGCCGACACCGCGGTTTTCCAAGTCGCGGTCTCCGGTGGCGCGGCCAAGGGTTTCTTTGGTTCTGCCCTTCACGTTCTGCAACTTGTTTCTGGCCTTGTCGGTCAAACTCATAACGACTCCTTTGTCCGCTTCCCCGCATACCCGCGGCGGACGGTGGTCAACCGACGGCCAGCGCCAAACGCTGCCTGGCTAACGCACTGAGATGCGACGGCTACACCCAATACGGCACGCGCGCACGGTATTGGCGCATTGCAACGGCCGCCAGCACCCAACCGACGACTGTGAGCACCAGCACCACCACCCAGTGCCGCAGTTCTTGCTGGGCGCCCAGTAGCGGCGCGCGCACGATGTCCAAGTAGTGCAACAGCGGGTTGAGTTCGACGATCTTGCCCCACCGGCCGGCGCCCTGCTGCCGCAGCGTGTCGTCGTTCCAGATGATCGGCGTCATGAAGAACAGCAACTGCACGACGGAGAACAGCAGCGGGCCGATGTCGCGGTAGCGGGTGGCCAGAATGCCGAAGCACAGCGAGACCCACACGGCGTTGAGCACGATCAGCGCCAGCGCCGGGATCACGGTCAAATCGGCCCACGACCACGGTTTGGGGTAGATGATCGCGATGACGACGTAGATAACGATGTTGTGGGCGAACAGGATCACCTGCCGCCAGACCAGCCGGTAGACGTGCAAACTCAGCGGCGCCGGCAACTGTTTGATCAACCCCTCGTTGGCGACGAACACGTCGGCGCCTTCCATGATGGCGGCGTTGATCAGATTCCAGATGATCAACCCGAGCGTGACGTAGGGCAGGTGCACCGCCAACTCGAGGTGAAACAGCTTGGAGTACAGGCCGCCCATCGCGACGGCGGTGGTGCCCGTTGCGATCGTGATCCAGAACGGGCCGAGCACGCTGCGGCGGTACCGCTGCTTGATGTCCTGCCAGCCCAGGTGCAGCCATAGCTCGCGACGTCGGAAACCGTGGGTCAGATCGCGCCAGGCGCGGGAGAACGTCTTGGACTGGGCCGCGGCGTCAACAATCGTCATGCAGGCCCCCCGGGTCGGCCGAATTGTTCGCGACGTCCCAACCGCCGCAACCTGAACCACTCCGCCAGCCCGGCCGGGTCGCGGCGAGAAACCAGGAAGAACCAGCCGAACCGCAGCCATTCCTGGGGAAGCAGTCGACGCAGTCCCGGCTGCGAGAGCAGATAGCCGCGGTTGCGGTAGGTGAAGTACCGCTTGGCGGCGTCGTCGGGGTACTGGGTGTGCATCCGCCCGCCCAGGATCGGCTTGAACTCGGCGGATCCGCAGGGGTGCAGATACGACGTGGTCAGGCACGTCCCGAACGACAGGCCGGAGCGCACCAGCCGGCGGTGCATTTCGACCTCGTCGCCGCGGATGAACAAGCGCAGGTCGGGGACACCGATCGCGTCGAACGTCGAGGCGGCAAACAGCGCCCCGTTGAACAGCGACGCGATTCCCGGGAGCAGATCCTGGTGGGAGTCGGTGCGCAATTCGCTGACCAACCTGCGCCACACCAAGCCGCGCCGCAGCGGGAACGCCAACCGCTGCGGGTCGTCGGCATTGCACACCATCGGCGAGACTTCGGCCAGGCCGTACCGCTGCGCGCAGGCCAGCAGGGTGGTCAGCACCTCGGTGTCGGCCGGGTGGCCGTCGTCGTCGGCCAGCCACACCCAATCCGCGCCCAGCGATAAAGCCCGCAGAATGCCCAGCGCGAAACCCCCTGCCCCACCGAGGTTTCGGCGCGAACCAAGGTAGGTCGTGGGGATCGGCTGGCCGGTTACCATCTCCCGGACCCGGTCCTGGTTGCCGTTGTCGACCACAATCAAGTGGTCGGGCAGCCGGCTCTGGGTGGTCAGCACATCCAGCGACTTGGTCAGCTCGTCGGGGCGCCGATGGGTGACCACGACAGCACACACTGTGCTCATGCGCCGCTCCTCCTCATCCCGACACCCCCTCGCCGGCCGCGGTCTCGGCCAGCACCTCGCGCACATGTCGGGCGGCGTCCTCGCCCTCGTAGGCCCGTATGACGTCTTCGATGCCGCCGGTGAGCCGGATACTGCCGTGGTCAATCCACATCGCGGTCTTACACAGCCGGGCCAGAAACTCGTTGGAATGGCTGGCGAAAACCAGGATCCCCGACCGCTCCACCAGCCGCTGCAGCCGGGTCTGGGCCTTCTTCAGGAACTCGGCGTCCACCGCGCCGATACCCTCGTCGAGCAGCAGGATCTCCGGGTCGATACTGGTCACCACACCCATCGCCAGCCGCACCCGCATCCCGGTGGAATAGGTGCGCAACGGCATCGACAGGTAATCACCCAGTTCGGTGAACTCGGCGATCTCGTCGACCTTGGCCAGCATCTGGCGCCGGGTCTGGCCCAGGAAAAGGCCGCGGATGATGATGTTCTCGTAACCGGAAATCTCCGGGTCCATGCCGACGCCGAGATCGAAGACCGGCGCCACCCGGCCGGTGACCGAAGCCGAACCCCGCGTCGGCTCGTAGATCCCCGAAAGCAGCCGCAGCAGAGTCGATTTCCCGGCCCCGTTGTGACCGACCAGGCCGACCCGGTCGCCCAGGCTCAGCGACATGCTGATGTCCCGCAGCGCCTCGACGACGACCACGTTGGACGCGTTACGCCCGATCGTCCCGCCGGCCTTGCCGAGGAACGCCTTTTTCAACGAGCGCGATTTGGCGTCGAAGATGGGAAACTCCACCCACGCATCGCGCGTCTCGATCTGCGGTGTGCTCACCAGCGTCTGCTTACAGGTATTGCCCGGTGCCCGGACCGTGCCCGCCCGCGCGGCCGATACCGGGCGGCAGGGCGCCCTGACGCATCTGTTCGAGCTGGGCGCGTGCGGCCATCTGCTGGGCGAACAGCGCGGTCTGGATTCCGTGGAACAGCCCTTCCAGCCAGCCGACCAACTGGGCCTGGGCGATGCGCAGCTCGGCGTCGGAGGGGGTTTCGTTGCTGAACGGCAACGTCAATCGGTCGAGTTCGTCGCGCAGTTCGGGCGCCAGCCCCTCCTCGAGCTCGCGGATGCTGGTGGCGTGGATTTCGCGGAGCCGGCTGCGGCTGGCCTCGTCGAGCGGGGCCGCCCGGACCTCTTCGAGCAGCTGTTTGATCATGGTGCCGATCCGCATCACCTTGGCGGGCTGCTCGACGAGGTCGGTCAGCGAGCGGTCATCGGAGTCGTCATCGTCGCTTGCCCCGATCAGCCGCGGGTCGATGCCGCCGATGATCTCGATGTTGTCGTCATCATTCGAGGTACTCAATCCAGTCACCATCCTCATGTTCTAGGAGTCGTAGGGGCGCCGCGCCACTCGTAGATCCGGGCTTCGCCGTTGTCATAGATTTTCACCCACGACGTGGACTTCTCGAGTGACACTAGCCCGTCGGGCATTGCAAACCCCCTGACGATCGGCTTGCTGGTCAGGACGTAGCGGATATCGAGTACCCGAACTGCCTCGGCTACTCGCGGGTCGGTATCAGCATCATCGGCATAAGCCCAGAAGATGAAGCGGTTGTAGCCCGGGCCCTGCTGCACCGGGTAGTCGTAGTGCGTCCACAGCGGGTGCAAGCCGGCCACCGCATACATCCACGCCGTGCCGTCGGTGTTGCCGTTTCCGATCAGCGTGGTGCGCGCGCCGGGCAGCCGGGACAGGTATGCCATCGCCTCGAGGTCCCGCTGGTCGACCATCACCGAGTCGTACTTGTTACCGAACAAGAATCGATGCCGTGGAAAGTAGTGCCAGGCGCTGATCAGCGTGACGGCCAACAGCGCTATTGCGGTGGCTGCGCCCAGGGTCGGGGCGGATAGCTGCCGACCAGCTAGGCGTTTGGCCCGGCGCTGGGCGATGAGCGCGCGCAGCGCGCGAAGAGGGACAGCGCCACTTAGCACCGCCACCAGCAGCACAACCAGTGCCAGCAGTCCGATCGCGGCCATCGGTGTCAGCAGCAGCGTCGTCGCCGCCGCTATCCGGCGCGGGTCTTTGTAGAAGAACTCGCCGAACAAACCGGCGACCGCTCCCACCGGGCCACCCAATGGTGTTCCCGCGTCGACGTTCATCACGATCAGGAGCAACCACACCGCCAGCGGCCACCAGATCATCTTGATCAGCAGCACCAGCCCGCCGATGGCTGCCAAAACGGTCAGCGCGTACTGCACCGGGAAATCGTTGAGGTGGCGGGAATGCTGAAATACCGCGTCGAACAATCCCCGCTTTGTGCTCAGGTAGGTGAGAAAGGAATGCCCGGCGATGATGTCTTCCTGCTTTTTCACCACAAGGAATTGGGGCAACAGCACCAACCCGGTCGACACCGCGACGGCGGCCAGCGTCCCGACGTCGGAAAGGCGGCCACGCACCGGGTCACGAAGCGCCTCCAGCAACCACCACCCGGCAAGCAACAGGACGGCGACGATGCCGCCGGTGATGTGCACCGAAAAGACCCCAACCAACGCCAGCACTGCTAACGGAATCCGGTCGCGGTGCCGCAACGTGGAGGTGACCAGCACAAAAGCCGGTACCGCCAATCCGTAGGCCGTCAGGTTGGGCATCGCGGCGGTGTCGAACTCGATGTAGGGCACCGCGGTGAACGACGCCGACAGCACCGCCGCGGCAGCCGCTGCCCAGGCGGTGCGTTCCACGGTGGTATGTGCGCGCACCACCCGCCAGGTGAGCACCGCGGCGCTGACCGGGAACAGCCAGATGGCCGCCGCCAATGAGCTCAGCGTGTAGGCGGTGGTGGGGGCGGCGCCGGTCAGCTGGCAATCCACCGCAATCAGCGCGTGAAATGCCGACGGGTAGTAGAGCACGTCGTGGGTGCCCACGTTGCGAAGCTCGCCCATATGAGTCGAGGACGCCTGGCCGGTGTCGAGGATGAACCGGACGGTGTTGGCGTGCCAGACCGCGTCCCAGGTGCTGGGGATCGATTGCCAGTGGGGGATGCCGCGCAGCGCCGCGAACCAGATCAGCAGCGCTCCCAACAGCACTCCGACAGCCACCGTCCACGCGGGCCGGCCGGCGACCGACCGCGATTCGCCGGCTACGTCGCGGTAGCGGGCCAATCCCACCCGCAAACCGGCCGCCAGCACCGTCACCACCGCGAGCGCAGCCAGAGCTGTCCAAGCGTTCCAAGGGATTCCGACGGCACCGAAGGGAATGATGGCCAGCGCGACGACGCCGTAGGTCAGCGCCGGGCCAACCGCCAGGGCAATGGGCCAAGTTAGCTGAGCGCTGCGGGCGACGATTGCCCCCGGCACGATCAGCAAAAACAGTGCGATCAGCGTTCCGAACGTCAGCGCCACTGGACTAGTATGGCTGGCCGGGTGACCTGGCTCGGGACGGCGGGGACGCATCCGGGCGCCCCGCTACCGTCACGGTTTGCGGAATTTGCGGGATTCTTAAGGTGGCTGGCATGGCATACGACGTCGCCCGGGTGCGCGGACTACACCCGTCGCTGGGAGACGGGTGGGTGCACTTCGACGCGCCGGCGGGGATGCTGATCCCCGACTCGGTGGCCACCACGGTGTCGACCGCGTTCCGCGGATCGTTCCCCAGCGCCACCGGCCCGCATCCGTCGGCACAGCGCAGCGCCGCCGTGCTGGAAGCCGCGCGGGCTGCGGTGGCCGACCTGGTGGGCGCCGATCCGCGTGCGGTGGTGCTGGGTGCCGATCGTGCGGTTTTGCTGGCATCGTTGGCCGATGCGTCGTCCTCACGGGCGGGGCTGGGCTACGAGGTGATCGTCACCCGCCTGGACGACGAGGCGAATATCGCCCCGTGGCTGCGTGCAGCAAACCGATTCGGCGCCAAGGTGAAGTGGGCTGAGGTCGATATCGAGACCGGTGAGCTGCCGACCTGGCAGTGGGAGAGCCTGATCGGCAAATCGACGCGCTTGGTCGCTGTGACGTCGGCGTCGGGAACGCTGGGCACCGTCACGGATCTGCGTGCGGCAACCAAGTTGATCCATGACGTCGGCGGTCTGGTGGTCGTGGACCACTCCGCCGCGGCGCCCTACCGACTGATCGACCTCGACGAGATCGACGCCGACGTGTTGGCAGTGAACGCAGTCGGGTGGGGCGGTCCGCCGATCGGAGCGTTGGTATTTCGCGATGCCTCGCTGATCAATTCTTTTGGCTCGGTGTCGACGAACCCGCAGGCGGCCGGTCCGGCCCGGCTGGAAGTCGGCGTGCACCAATTCGGGCTGCTGGCCGGATTGGTCGCCAGCGTCGAGTACCTCGCGTCGCTCGACGAATCGGCGCGCGGAAGCAGACGCGAACGCCTCGCCGTTTCGATGGAATCCGCCGCGTCCTACATGAGCCGGATATTCGATTACCTGATGACCTCGTTGCGGTCGCTGCCCTTGGTGATGGTGATCGGTCGGCCCGAGGCGCGGATACCTGTCGTCAGCTTCGCCGTCCACGAGGTGCCGGCCGAGCGGGTGGTGCAACGGTTGGCCGACAACGGGATTCTGGCGATCTCCAATGCCAGCTCGCGGGTGCTCGACGTGATCGGTGTCAACGACGTGGGCGGCGCGGTCACAGTCGGTCTGGCGCATTACTCGACCATGGCGGAGGTCGACCAGTTGGTCCGCGCGCTGGCCTCGCTTGGCTAGCTGGCCGATTCGTCCAGCGTCAGCACGATCTTTCCGGTCACCCCGCCCGAGGTGAGCATTCGATGCGCCTCGGCGGCCTGCTGAATCGGCATCCGGGCACCGATGACCGGGCGAACGCGGCCGTCGGCAAACATCGGCCACACCGACTGCCGCACCGCGTCGACGACAGCGCTCTTGCCGCTGGGACCCGTCACCGGCCGTCCCCGCAACGCCGTCCCGATGACCTGCGCTCGTTTGCTGATCAACTTACCGATGTTGAGCTCACCCTTGACGCCGCCCTGCATACCAATGATGACCAGCTTGCCGTCGGCGGCCAGCGCGTCGATGTTGCGGTCCAGGTAGGCCGCGCCCATGATGTCCAGGATCACGTCCGCGCCGTCGCTGGCCTCTTTCACCCGCGCGACGAAGTCCTCGTCGCGATAGGCGATGGTGATCTCGGCGCCCAGTTCGCGGCAAAGTTTCAGCTTGGCGGGGGACCCGGCCGTGATCGCTACCCGGGCGCCCAACGCACGGGCGATTTGGATGGCGTGGCTGCCCACACCGCTGGCGCCGCCGTGGATCAGGATTAGCTGGCCTTCGGATAACTCGGCTGTCAGCACCAGGTTCGACCACACTGTGCATGCGACTTCGGGCAACCCGGCGGCATCGTGCAAGTCGATACCCTCCGGGATCGGCATGACCTGACCTGCGGGAACAGCGACATACTCGGCGTATCCGCCGCCGGCCAGCAAAGCGCAGACTTCTTGCCCGGCCGACCATTCGGCGACATCGTCGCCCGCCTCGGCGACGACACCGGACACCTCCATGCCGAGCAGTTCGCTGGCGCCCGGCGGCGCCGGGTAGCGACCGGCGGCCTGCAGCACATCGGCGCGGTTGACGCCGGCGGCGCTGACCTTGATCAGCACCTCGCCGCGGCCCGGCTTGGCGTCGGGCACTTGCTGCCACAGAAGTTGATCGGCGGATTCAGCGACGATGGCGTGCATTCCCGACACGCTACTACCTGGGAATTCCGGCTGTTCCAAAGACGATGTGTCGCATAGCATGACGGGATGGGCGGCCTCATCGCCGGCTGGACTGCCAGTGAGATGCCCGGGCTGGATATCGCCGAACAGAAGTCGTGGCAGAACTTCTTGGATGCCGCGCTGCGTTTGTATGCGACGCTCAACCGCCGGCTGGTCGACGTCCACCAGCTGTCCCTGATCGATGTCCGGGTGTTGGACTTGCTCTGCAGCGCGCCCGGCGGCTCCCTCCGGATGGGTGATCTGGCCGAGGCGCTGCCGGCCTTGCCGAGCCGGCTGACCCGGCAGATCGGTCGTCTCGAGTTGCAAGGGCTGGTGCGGCGGGAGGCCAGCCGCGACGACCGACGTGGCGTAGTGGCCACCATTACCGACGACGGCCGGGTGGTGGCGACGCAGGCCCTGGTCACCTATGCCGAAGATGTGCGCACCCATTTTCTCGGCCCATTGTCGCGGTCGCAGATCTCGGCGACGGGAGAGAACTGTCGTCGGATCGCCGCCGCGCTGAAGCTGTCGGGCAACCGGACCTAGGCTCCCGCTACCCTTATCGGCGGTGGCGTGGCAGAGCGGCCTAATGCACTCGCCTTGAAAGCGAGAGACGGCTAAAACCGTCCGGGGGTTCAAATCCCTCCGCCACCGCGTTTTTGTCAGAGGCGAGAACCGTCCTTCGTGAGGGACGGGATTTCGGCGGCGATGCGGTCCATCAGCGCGGTGTAGCGCTTGGGCGCAGCATCCCTGCCGGGTTTGCCACTGCTGATCAGCCCGGCCGCCAGCCCGCGCTCGGGGTCGGCCCAAATCGCGACGTTGACCAAACCCAAGTGCCCATAGGCCTGCGGCGCTTGGCGTCCGAACGGCCCGAACCTGTTGGAACCCAACATGAATCCGGTGCCCCAGCGAAGCGGAGCCAGTCCGGTTGCGAAATCCGGTCGTAGACGTCGGCATTCGCGCACCGCACCGCGCATCGTCTCGGGCTGCAGTACTCGCACACCGTCGAGTTCACCGCCACGCCGCCAGATTTCGGCGAACCGCGAAAGCTCATCAGCATTGGAGACCGTGTTCGACGACGGGACAACCGTCGTCAAGAACAGCGGTGTGTTGGTCAGCGGGATGATCTGGTGAACCGTACCGCCAATCGCCTTGCGGAAAGCCACCGCAATCGGGGCAGGCAGTTGTCTGCCAGTAGCGTGGCTGGGTGCGACCAGCGGGAGATCTTGTTCTGCGACACCGAAATTGGTCCAGCGGAAGCCCAATGGGTCGAGGATCTCGGTGGCCAGAATTTCGCGGATGTCCTTGCCGGTGGCGGCATAGACGATTTCACGCATCAGCGGTCCCCACGTCAGCGCGTGGTAGATGTGTACTCGCCCGGGCCGGTATAGGGGCCGTAGCTTGCCGAGCTGTTCCTGGGCGTACTCGTGGTCATCCGCCCGTTTAAGGTCCGGCCTCGGTCCCGTCGGGAACGGCACACCGGCGCTATGCGTCAGCACGTGCCGGATTGTGGTGCGGTCCTTGCCATGACTGGTGTAGGTCGGCAGGTATTCGCAGACCCGATCGTCGAGTGAGAACTTCCCACGTTCGGCCAACATGTGCACGACGGTCGCGGTGATGGCCTTGGCCGAGGAGTACGCGCAGAACGGGGTGTCGGTCGTGACCGGGATTTTCTCCGCGTCGGGCGGATCGGTCGGGGCATTGCCCCAGCCATGGCCGATCGCGCGGTTGAGCACGACGCGGCCGTTGTGGCGCAGGCACAGTTGGATGGCCGGGTGCATGCCGCCCTGGTACCAGTACCGGGCCGCCGCCCAAATCCGTTCGATGGCTTTCGGATCGATTTCGGAATGGTCCTCCTCGCCTACCGCGGTGACAGCGTCGAGGTCGGCGGGCACGCTGATTGCGCCGTCGGAATTACTCATCCCGCGAGGCTACGTGTTAGTGCGATGTGACCGCGTAGTGCGACCCCCGCCGAGTTATCCCCAGTTCGGTTTTTATCCACAGCCTGCGATTTTGGTAGGCCCAGCGTCGTACCCCGACGATATTATTCGAACATGTTGGCGAACAGTCGTGAGGAGATCGTCGAAGTCTTCGACGCGCTCAAGACCGACATCAAACGCGCCCTGGATCTGTCTTTTGACGTGTTGACCACCCCGGAGCGGTTGGCGTTGCTGGAGTGCTGCGAGACACTGCGCCGTCAGTTGCCGGCCGTGGAGCATCCGTTGATCAACCAGATCGGCGAACAGGCTGACGAGGCCGAGCTGGGCGGCAAACTGTCCTTTGCGCTGGCCGAGCGGCTGCGAATCACGCGCGGGGAAGCCTGCCGGCGTATCGGGGAGGCCGCCGATCTGGGGCCACGTCGGGCGATGACCGGTGAAGTCTTGGAGCCGGTGTTGACCGCCACGGCTGAGGCGCAGCGCGCCGGCACCATCGGGTCTGGGCATGTGGCGGTGATCCGCAACTTCTATCACCGGCTACCCGAGGCGGTAGACGTCGAGACGGCCCAGCACGCCGAAGCCCAGCTGGCTTGCCAAGGTGGGGAGTTTCGGCCGGATCACCTGGCCAAACTGGCCGACAGACTCACCGACTGCCTCAACCCCGATGGCGATTTCACCGACAACGACCGCGCCCGGCGGCGCACCCTGATCCTGGGCAAGCAAGACACCGATGGCATGTCGAAGATCACCGGGTATCTCACGCCCGAAGCCCGCGCCACCGTCGAGGCCTGGCTGGCGAAACTGGCCGCCCCCGGCATGTGCAACCCCGAGGACCCCACCCCCTGCATCAGTGGTACGCCGTCGCAGCAAGCCATCGAGACTGACACCCGCAGCGCCGGCCAGCGCAATCACGATGCGTTCAATGCCGCGGGGCGCGCGCTGTTGGCATCCGGCAATTTAGGGCAGCACAACGGCCTACCGGCGTCGATCATCGTGACCACCAGCCTGGCCGAGTTAGAGGCCGGCGCCGGTAAAGCGCTGACCGCCGGGGGCATACTGTTGCCGATGAGTGATGTGATCCGGATGGCTTCACACGCGCATCACTACTTGTGCATTTTCGACAAGGGCAAAGCGATCGGTCTTTATCACACCAAGCGGCTGGCCTCGCCCGGACAGCGAATTGTATTGCACGCCAAAGACCGTGGCTGCACGTTCCCCAACTGCACCGTGCCGGGGTATCTCACCGAAGCTCACCACTGCACCGACTACTCCCAGTGCCGCGAAACTGACGTCAACGATCTCACTCAGTGCTGCCGGCCGCACCACAAACTGGTCACCGAGGACGGCTGGACCACCCGCAAGCTCAAAAACGGCGACACCGAATGGATTCCACCACCGCATCTCGATCGCGGCCAACCCAGAACCAACACCTACCACCACCCCGAGAAGCTCTTACGCAAAGACGAAGACGCCTAGGCGATCACAGCGCTCAGTGCAACGTCGGTGCGTACCGCAGCACCGCGCCTATCCCGTCGGCCGGGGCGATGCGTTCGTCGGTGCGGACCAGCGCCGCCCCGATCGACACCGCGAGCAGCGGCAGCGCCTCGTCGGCCCGCACCGTTCGGGCCGGCGCGGCGCCCTGCTCGGAGAGCACGTCGGCGTTCGGTGCCACCGCCGTGAGGTCTTCGTCGGCGACGACCGTCGCCTCGCCGATGTCGCCGATGATCAAGGTTTCCACCGCACCCTGGCGGAGGGCCGAACACACCGGGCCGAGTCCTTCAGCGGCCAACCCGGATTGTCGGCCGATCTCGGCGCTGAAACGTTGTGCGGCTTCGTCGAGTACCGCCAACCGGCGTTTGAGCAGCTCCTCCTCGATGGCCTGCTGCACCTCGTCGAAGTCGTGGCCGCTGTGCCGGGCACCCACCTGCAGCGGCACCGCGAGCGCGCTGACCCGCGCGGGCAGCGCGGCCAGCAGATCAGAGCGGGACCGGACCTCGCCGACGACGAAGACGGCGTCGGCCGAGGCGTCGTCGGCCAGTTCGGCGATCCGGTCGGCCACCGCACGGACGTTCTTGCGGCCGGCTTCGTCGGTGCGCAGTTGCGGATCGCCGTAGCCGGCGGTTTCGGCGCCCGACGCCTTGTGCACCGGATGACCGCCGCCGTCGACAGTCTCCGAGCTCAGCGTGCCGTCGACGTGCACTGTGATGTCGGCGCCGGTGTGGTCGACGGCGACGAGCAGGTAATTGATGTCCTCGAAGCCCTGCTCGACGATCGGCACGATGTAGGGCAACTCGGACACGCGAACGACCGGCGCGGCGGTCGGGCGCAGCAGATGCTCGTTGAGCACGACACCGTCAGCACCGGCGACCACCGCGCGGCCGCTATGCCCGACTGGGGCGCGCAAATCCATGACGGCGCGTTCGATCCCAGCGGTCAGCGCGTCGTCGATGCCCTGTTCGACAAGCTGGTCGCGCAGTCCTCGCCACTTGAGGTCAAGCTGGGTGGCGGCATCTTCAGTGTCGTGCGAGTCCTCGAAATAGACCGATGCGAACGGGCCGCGGGTGGTCAGTAACTGGCGGAAGCGTTCGGAATCCATGCCCGGTTGGGTTGCCCGCCTACTGGGCGGACAAACGCCGCCTCAGGCGCGGTCGCCTTCGGTGTCGTCGAAAAACCGCCAGTCGCCATCGATGTTGACTTCCATCCGCCAGCCGAGTTCGGTGTTATCGGCTTTGGCGTCGACGAACCACGCGTGCGCGTCGTCGGCGCTGGCGATGTCCTTGGTCGCGACGACGTCGCCCTTCGGGTTGAGCACTCGGTAGGTAGACATAGCCCCAGGGTTCCCAACCCCGGCCGCGCCGAACCGTCCTACTCGCCGGTGAACTGTGGCGCGCGTTTGGCAAACGTTGCCGAGATACCCTCCGACAGGTCTTTGGACGGCAAGAACGCCGAGTTCCACGCAGCTACATAGCGCAGGCTCGCGGACACCATCGAAATACGTTGCTGGTCAAGGACATCCTTGATGCCGTGCACTGTCAACGGCGGGTTGGCAGCGATCTCGGCGGCGGTGGCGTGCGCGGCGGACAGCGCAGCGTCGGCGTCGGCGAACACATCGTTGACCAAACCGATCTTCTCGGCACGCGCGGCGTCGATGTCCTTGCCCGTCAGTGCCAGTTCCCGCAAGTGGCCGTCGCTCAAGATGAGCGGCAGCCGAGCCAGGCTGCCGACGTCGGCGACCATTGCGAGTTTCACCTCGCGGACGGAGAACTTGGCATCAGCGCTGGCATAGCGGATATCCACCGCCGAGATCAGGTCGACGCCGCCGCCGATGCACCAACCGTGCACTGACGCGATCGTCGGGGTGCGGCAGTCGGCGACGGCGCTGATGGCCTGCTGCATGCGCAGCACCTCGGCGTGGAAGTCAGCGCGCGGGCGCGCCGATGCGCTCTCGGCCAGCACCGAGCCGATCGACCCACCCATCGCCTTGATGTCCAGGCCGTAGCTGAAGTTAGGGCCCGACCCGGTCAGGACGATGGCCCGCACTTCGCGGTCGGCGTCCAGTGCCGCGAACACTGCGGGCATCTCCGACCAGAACGCCGGCCCCATCGCGTTGCCTTTGCCCGGTCCGATCAGCGTGACCTGCGCGACGCGATCTTTGATCTCGACAGTGACGGATTCGTACGGCTCACCCATGGCCAGACCGTACCGTGGAGGTCATGTCCTCTGACCTGCGGCCCGGCCCTGACTCACCGCCCACCGACGAACTGGCCAGCGCTGAAGCCACGTTGGGCGTGCTTCAACATGTGCTGCATCCGATCGCGCGCGACGACTTGTCCAAGCCAACGCCGTGCTCGGAATACGACGTGGCGCAGCTGACCGACCATCTGCTGAACTCCATCACCGTGATCGGCGGTGCGGTGGGCGCACAGTTTCCCGACCGCGACGCCGGCGACTCGGTGGAACGGCAGGTCGTCGGCGCGGCGCGGCCCGCGCTGGACGCGTGGCACCGCCGGGGTCTGGATGGCACGGTGACCATCGGGCCGAACGAGCTGCCCGCCGCGGCCGCCGCCGGCATCCTGTCGCTCGAATTCCTGGTGCACGCGTGGGATTACGCCGCCGCGACCGGACATGAGGTGGACGTCACGGAGTCGGTGGCCGAATACGTGTTACGGCTGATACGCAAGAATCTGACACCACAGGCGCGCTCGATAGTGGGGTTCGACGACCCCGTCGACGTGGCCGACAACGCACCGGCGCTGGACCGTCTGGTCGCCTTCACCGGTCGCCACCCCCGGCCTTAGACCCGCTCCAAATAGAAGTAGAAGTAGCGGCCGTCATCGACCACGCCCTTGCCGTTCATGATGCCCATCACCGCGGTGTCGTCGATCCGCTTGAAGTGATCGTGCACGGGTTGGCCGTCGTAGACCATGCTGGCGGTGACCTCGCCACGAAACTCTTCCAGCCACAGGCTGGCCTCGCCTTTGCCCATCTTGACGTTGGAGAACTTGTTGCCGTCGTCATCGAGACACACCAGCGGCTGCACGTCGGTGGCCGAGTTGAAGGACTTGCCGAACCAGCGGGCCTTCTCCAGCTGCCCGTTCATGCGGTGGCCGGTGACGAACTCGCCGCCTTTCCATTCGCCGAGCATGTCGTCGATGCGGGCAGGCTTCAGACTCGCCCAGTAGTCGTCGAGTTCGGCGTCGTCGATGGTGCCGGTGCGCTCGGTGAACTCGGTGAACTTCTTGCGGGCCAGCTCGTCGCTCATGAAATCCATCCTTTCGCGAACTTCAGTAACGCGTCATTCTCCTCTGGCGCGCCGATGGTGATCCGCACACCGTCGTTGGCGAAGGGCCGCACCACGATCTTGGCCTCGGCGGCTTGCTCCACGAACTCCGGCGTGCGCTCAGCCAGCGGCAACCACACGAAGTTGGCCTGCGACGGCGGCAGGGTAAAACCGGCGGCGCGCAGCGCGCCAGAAACCCGCTCCCGTTCGGCCACCACCGCATCGGTGCGGGCCAGCAACTCGTCGGCAGCGTCCAGCGAGGCGATCGCTGCTGCCTGCGAGACGTTGGTGGTGGTGAACGGCACCACCACCTTGTCCAGGGCGGTAATCACCTCGGGGTCTCCCACCGCGTAGCCCACCCGCAGCCCGGCCAGCCCGTAGGCCTTCGAAAACGTACGCAGCACAACGACATTGCTGTAGCTGCGGACCAGCTGAAGGCTGTCGGGCAGCTTGCCGTCGCGGATGTATTCGACGTAAGCCTCATCGATGGCGATCACGATGTCCGACGGCACCGCCTCGACGAACCGGGCCAGTGCATCCGGGTCGACCACCGTGGACGTCGGGTTGTTCGGATTGCAGACGAAGATCAGCCGGGTGCGGTCGGTGACGGCGGCCAACATGGCGTACAGATCGAATGTCTCGTCCCGCAGCGGAACTTCGACCGGAATCGCGCCGGCCACCCGGACCTGCAGCGGGTACATCCCGAAACTGCGCCACCCGTAGAGCACCTCGTCGCCGACCGACGCGGTGGCCTGGACGAGCCGTTGGCACAGTGCCACCGAACCGCAGCCGACGGCGATGTGTTCCGGGCTGAAGCCGCAGTCCAGATGCTGCGACAGCCGCAACCGCAGCTCGACGTTGTGGTTGTCGGGATAGCGGTTGACGTCCTCGACGGCCTGCGCGATGACGGCCCGCACACTGGGCAGCGGCCCGTGCACCGTCTCGTTGCTGGCCAGCTTGATCGTGCCCGGGATCGTCTTACCCTCGACGTAAGCCGCCACCTCGGCCAGCTCAGGACGCAGGCGGGCAGGCATTTAGACAGCATATGTGGGGGCTGTGTACGCTGTGCTCCGCGGCGGTTCCGGGACCCCGACCGGTGTCCGGTACCCTCAGAAATCCAAGGAGGCGTGCCAGAGCGGCCGAATGGGACTCACTGCTAATGAGTTGTCCTCTTACCGGGGACCGGAGGTTCAAATCCTCTCGCCTCCGCCAACGAGGCGATCGCGAGCGCGGCGTAAGCCGGGCGAAGCGGGTCGCCGCAAAGGTACGACAACAAGTGAACACAGGCGCCCGTAGCTCAACGGATAGAGCATCTGACTACGGATCAGAAGGTTGGGAGTTCGAATCTCTTCGGGCGCGCTTTCGCGAAACGTCGAAGCCTTTTTTCGACCGGTTTCACGGCGCCTTGCTTCATCGTTGACCGATGTTTGACGACAGTGGTCTGCGCCGTTCCGACACAGTCGTACCCGTAACCGAGGAGATCATCATCGGCCAACTCGACGGCAAGACAGCTCTAGTGACGGGCGCAACCTCCGGGATCGGTCTGGCCACAGCACGCGCCATGGCAGCCGAGGGCGCCCACGTCTTCATCACCGGCCGCAACCAGCAGGCAATCGACGACGCGGTCAGCGTGATCGGCGACTCGGCGACTGGAATACGTAGCGACGTCACCAAACAAGGCGATCGCGATGCCCTTTCCGAAGCGATCAAGGCTCGCGGCAATGGCCTCGACGTGGTGTTCACCAACGCCGGTGGTGGCGAGTATGCCCAGCTGGGAGAGATCACTGCCCAGCACCTGGCCGACACCTTCGACCGCAACGTCGGGGGCACGCTCTTTACCGTCCAGACCGTGCTTCCGCTGCTGAATCCGGGAGCATCGATCGTGTTGGCAAGCTCGACCACTGCCTACAACGGAACACCTTCATTCAGCGTCTACGCGGCATCCAAAGCCGCAGTCCGCTCCTTCGGCCGCACATGGGCAGCCGAACTCGTCGACCGCAACATCCGGGTTAACACCATCGTTCCCGGCCCTGTCGAAACACGTGGCCTTACAGAGTTGGCGCAGCCCGACCAACAGCAGGCCCTGCTCGATGGGCAGGCAGCCATTGTGCCGATGAAGCGGGTGGGCCAGCCCGAGGAGATCGCGGCGGCGGTGGTGTTTCTCGCCTCGGATGCCAGCAGTTTCATGACCGGAAGCGAGCTGTTCGTCGATGGTGGCGCCGAACAGTTGTAGCCCGTCGGGCGCGCTTATTACCCGT
>NZ_JCALCK010000070.1:0-1168 GCF_059812285.1 Mycobacterium sp. NGS62
CGCTTTGTCTTGGGCGGTGACCGTGTCATGGCGTTCGGCGCGGCGGTGTGGGGTGGTCGCGATGTCGTATTTTTTGGACACTTTCGCGCCGTCGCGTACCTTCGACACCAATTTCTGCTGCGGGTAGAAGTAGTTGGTCAGCAGTGACTGCAACGCCCAGATCGTGTTGAGCAGCAACAGTTCTGCCTTGGTGTCGTAGCGGTGGTAGCCGACCACGGTGCGCACGATCGCCCAGTTCTTTTGCTCCACGTGGCAGCCGTCGTTGGAGTTGCCCGGCCGCGAACGGGTGAAGGTGATCTTGCGCTGCTCGCACCAGACCAAGAGGTGATGGTTGATGAACTCCGATCCGTTGTCACTGTCTACGCCCAGGATCGGGAACGGCATGACCTTGGCGATGTCGTCGAGGGCCGCGAGCACCCATTTGCGGGCCTTGTTGGGCACGCTGCGGTTCTCGGTCCAGCCGGTGGCGATGTCGGTGACAGTCAGCGTGTAGGCGTGCTCACCAGCGGCGTTGCCGCCCTCGTGGCCGACCAGGTCGATCTCCACGAACCCCGGCCGCGCGTCGTCCCAGTCGGCCCAGGTGCGGATCGGGATCTGGGATTTGAGCAGTGATCCCGGCTTGGTATGGCTGCGGCCCTTCAACTCGTGGCGCTTGCGCTCGGGCGCCAGGCGGCGGTCGATGGTGGCCGCCGACATGGCGACCAGCAGCGCCGCGGTGTCGTCATCGATGACCAGCTCACCGAACCGGCGCAAGATCGCCACCAGCTCGCCCAGCATCGGCGCCAGCCGCTTGCCGGCGGGCATGCCCAGCACCGCCCAGCAGAAGATCAGCGCTGCAATGACTTTCGGTCCATATTTCGGTGGCCGCGGCGCTCGCTGCTTAACAACTCGTGGCCGCAGGACGCCACGCAATGCCTTGCGCGCATGATCGCGATGCCACCCCGTGGTGGCGCACAACTCATCGAGGATCTTCGCTTTACCGGGCTTGTCCGCCCGCTGGTAGCGGGTCGCGATCGCTTTCGTCACGGCCTTGCGCTCTGCCATCGTCAATCCCATCCTCCGGCGGTAGCGCAACCCCGCTCCGACGTTCAGACGACACGCCGCACGCGGGCATTCTCAGATGAGTCAACGAAGGGGGCTACGCGGGCATTTTGGATGAGTCAACGCG
>NZ_JCALCK010000071.1:0-1000 GCF_059812285.1 Mycobacterium sp. NGS62
CGTCACTCGACCGATATCAAACGCGGCCTGGTCGACCACATCAAGCACATTGCCCATCTTCGTACCGTACTTCGTGCCATATGCCGAAAGACCGGTTCCACCCTGAAATGAAATGACATCGCAACCGCACGCGTCGGCATCTCGGTAGCGCGATCCGGACTTGAATCCCGCTAGCGGGCTTGCACTTTGCGGCTCTAGTGCGTCGAGCGTCTGTACCGTGGAATTGACGTAGTGGTTTTTTCAATGTGTGTGATCCTGGGGCGCTCCGAAATGCGTGCCGCCGAGCGAGAAGTCGCTCAAGGCCCGCGAAGTTTCTTGTCGCAAACCATCGTTCGAGTTGGGACGGCCTGGCTGGTAACCAGTCACCGAGATAGAAACCTGTCCACGCGCTCTCCCGGAGAGCAAGAACAGCGGCCCACCGAACCGGTGCATCATCGCCCTGGACACGCCTGAGTAGAGAATCTTCATGGCGAAGTAGTCGGCGTCAGTGCCATCTGGCCGGCTCGCGGCCGGATTGACCACGCCGAGGTTTGACGAGGTGACGCCGGCCAATACAGTGATCATTCGCCTGAAAAGCCGCTGCGGCAAAAGGGGAACAATCGATAACAGTGCTCGACGCTCATCGACCTCCTCCCCGTAGTCAATCAGCGCTTGTTTGACTGCGGCCCGGATCTCACGCAGGTCTGTCGTCGCAGGTGCAGGGTCGATCGTGACCGCGATATCGCTATTCGCGTTGGCGCGAGTATCACCGGCGACGCGCTCGTTGACCGGCATCTTCAGGGTGAGCGAGCCGCCTGCGGTGATTCGTCCCAGTCGCTGGGCCAGGTGGCCGGCCAATCCCACAAGCAGCGCATTGCTGCTTCCCCCGAGTGAGTGTGCACGGGCCTCCCACTCGTCGGCATCGACGAAGATCGTCGTCGTTGCCAACGCTACGGGTTCGTCCGCTCCGGCAGGCAACATCAGTGGCGTGGTAGGCAGCGACGGGGCAACTTGTGCACGA
>NZ_JCALCK010000072.1:0-975 GCF_059812285.1 Mycobacterium sp. NGS62
GGTAAGGCCCGCGACCAGATCACGGGGAGATCGACCACCAAGCCAGCCCCGTTGCTGCGGTCGGCGATCACGATCCGCAAGGCCACCGACGAGGTCGAGGCATCGCCGGGGTTCTTCGAAGGCGACACCGTCGCGCACTGCGGACCAACCCTCAAAGGTGAGTTCGCCCCCACCGTCAACCTCACCGATATGCATATCGGCTGGGTCTTCACCCGCACCGTGCGCAACAACGCCCACACCCACATCCTCGGCGCACTGAAGACAGGTGTGCATGAAATACCTTATGAGGTCACCGGTTTGGACTTCGACAACGGTAGCGAGTTCCTGAATAAAGCCGTCATCAAGTGGGCCGCGCAGATGGAGATCTTCTTCACCCGCTCACGGCCGTACAAGAAGAACGATCAGGCCACGATCGAGGCCAAGAACAACCACCTGGTGCGCAAGTACGGGTTCTACTACCGCTACGACACCGACGAGGAACGTGCGGTGCTCAACCGGCTCTGGCGCCTGGTCAACGACCGGCTCAACTACCTGACCCCCACCATCAAACCCATCGGCTACGGCTGCAGCCGCGACGGTCAGCGCCGCCGACTCTACGACAACCCCAAGACCCCACTGGACCGGCTGCTGGCCGCTGGAGTCCTCTCACCAGCCCAACAATCAGAACTGCTCGCCTACCGCGACAGCCTCAACCCCGCCAAGATCGCCCGCGAGATCGCCGACCTCCAGAGCCGACTCCTCGTCCTGGCCAAGGAAAAGACCGAGCAGCTCTACCTGGCAAGCATTCCCACCGCCCTACCGGACATCCGCAAAGGCATCCGGATCAAGGCCTCCTGAACCACCCGGTTTCGCGGGCATTTCTTACGTGATGCATGGATCAGATTTCGCGGGCATCTTTACTTGATGCATCACGGACGGCGCGTTGGAGCATGCGCGCGTAGGGCACGAGGAGCCGGATGCAGATACCGCGCTAGA
>NZ_JCALCK010000073.1:0-952 GCF_059812285.1 Mycobacterium sp. NGS62
CTAGGATGCCGCTGATGTAGTGCCCTTTGGTGGGCTGGTGTCGATGGCGTTCGAATCCTGACCCCTGGCGGCATGTGAAGTTGACCCCCTGGGTGCCTGGTTGGTGGCCGGGTCAGGCGATCGCCCAGCCGGTGGCACCGTGGTGGAGGCCCAGGGTGGCCAGTCGGGCGAGGTTGATGGCGCCGGCTCGGGCCAAGATGTCGGTCATGATGCGTTTGTGTCCGCGGCAGCGGGCTTTTCGGCCGCCCCAGGGGCGGTGGGTGAAGTGGCTGATCTTGCGCTCCACCACGGGCCGATATGTTCGGTAGTCCTGCTGCCAACCCGGATCCTGTTGGCGCGCTTTGGCGTGCTGCAGCGCGGCTTCGTGGGGGTGGATGCTGATCACCCGCCCCCGACGCGACTTCGTGCACTGCGCCCGCAACGGACACGACTGACACAGCACACCGAAGCGCGCCACGCGGTGACGCAGGCCAGCGCGGATGCTCACGGTGTGATCAGCCGGGCAGGTGACGGTGCCGCTGGCCAGATCAATCCTGAACCGGTCTTTGGAATAGCCGTTGGCGTTGCGTACCGCAGGCACTTTGGCGCGCATGTCATGACCCCGCGCCGTCTGCTCATTCAGCGTGGCCCCGCCGGCATAGGCCGAATCCCCATAGACCTCAAAACCTTTCGACCCCGAATCATGCTGCGAGTCGCTACCGTCATCCTCGGCGTTGTCGGCGTTGTCGGCGTTGTCGGCGTTGTCGGCGTTGTCGGCGTTGTCGGCGTTGTCGGCGTTGTCGGCGTTGTCGGCGGCAGGTGCGCCCGTGGTGGGTTCGTCGAGCAGCTCGTCGATGACCTCGCGGTCGGCGGTGTTGGCCGCGGTGACGGCCACATTGGTGATCAGTTCCTCGTCGGGATCCACGCTGAGGTGGCTCTTGTAGCCGTCGAAGGTGCGGGCCCGTGACTTGTG
>NZ_JCALCK010000074.1:0-948 GCF_059812285.1 Mycobacterium sp. NGS62
ATGCTCCGGCCGCTCAACCGGAACCAACCGCGGAAGCCGAGTCGCCTCCCCGCCAATACGGGGTGCCAGCTGGGCCACCGTGGGCGCCTCGAACACGGTGCGTACTGAAAGGCCGGCGTCCAGGCTGGTGTTGATCGCGGCGATCAGGCGCATCGCCGAGAGTGAATCCCCACCCAAGTCGAAGAACGAGTCGTCGACGCCGACTCGCTCGAGCCCGAGCACCTGGGCGTAGATGCCGGCCAGGATTTCCTCGATCGCATCGCCGGGGGCGCGGTAATGATCGGTGTCCTGATACTCCGGTGCCGGCAAAGCGCGGGTGTCGAGTTTGCCGTTGATCGTCAACGGCAACGCCTCGATCGCCACCACGGCGGCTGGCACCATGTAGGCCGGCAACCGCTCGGCCAACGCGGTGCGCAGCTCGGCGGGATCGGCGGTGCCGGTGATGTAGCCGACCAGGCGTTTGGTGCCGGGCTGGTCTTCGCGGGCGATCACCACCGCCTGCTCGACCCCAGCCAAACCCGCTAGGGCGGTTTGGATCTCACCGAGTTCGATGCGATACCCGCGGATCTTGACCTGATCATCGGCGCGGCCCAAATACTGCAACTGCCCATCAGCGCGCCAACTCACCAAATCCCCGGTGCGATACATCCGCGCCCCCGCACCCCCATAGGGGTCGGCCACAAACCGCGCCGACGTCAACCCCGACCGCCCCAGATACCCACACGCCACACCACTGCCGCCGACGTAGAGCTCACCCACCACCCCGGCCG
The DNA here is from genome assembly GCF_059812285.1 of Mycobacterium sp. NGS62. Taxonomy (NCBI): domain Bacteria; kingdom Bacillati; phylum Actinomycetota; class Actinomycetes; order Mycobacteriales; family Mycobacteriaceae; genus Mycobacterium; species Mycobacterium sp. NGS62. The sequence goes on from NZ_JCALCK010000074.1 coordinate 771, forward strand.
GCACCGGGCGCAACCACTCATCAAGCACAAACACCGCCGCCGTCGACACCGGCGCACCGATCGGCGCCGCCCCCGAACCCGCCACCAGTGGTGTGCTCATCGACGCATACACCGTGATCTCGGTCGGCCCATAGGCGTTGATCACCACCCGCCCCGGCGCCCACCGATCCACCACCTC
>NZ_JCALCK010000075.1:0-941 GCF_059812285.1 Mycobacterium sp. NGS62
CCGGCAAGAGCCACGACGTGGAAGGGGTCCATCACCGTGACCGCATCCGGGACCGCATCGGTGGCGGCGGTCTTGTAGCCGGCGAATCCGTCCATGGCCACCACCTCGATCCCCGCGGCGAAGTCGGTGGGTTGGGCGGCCAGCCAGTCGGCCAGTGCGGCCGCGGACCGACCGGGGACCAGGTCCAGCAGCCGCGCCGGGCCGGTCTGATCGTGGGTGGGTGTCAGATCGATGATCAGCGTGACGAACCCCTCGGCCCCGCGACGCCGCGGCGCCCAGCGGTGCTCATCGACGCCGATCACCCGCACTCCCGCCAGCCGGCCCGGTCCGGCAGCGGCCACCAGCGCCTCGGCGGCGCGCATCGCGATGGAGCTGACGGTATGCCAGGACACGCCCAGTTCGGCGGCGATCGCCGAGATGGTGGTGCGATCGATCATCAACCGCCGCAACACATACCGAGCGCAGCGGCGCGTCGTTGATGACCGAGGTGCCGCGAGCTTGCCCAGATTCTGGTTGAAAATCGTGCGACCGCAGTCGCTGGTAATACAGCGGTATCTGGGAACGGCGACCTGCAACACCAGCGGATAGCCGGCCACCGGCAGATCGGTCAGCGCCCGGGTGACGGTGTCGCGGTAACTGCCGTTACGCCCACAGTCCGGGCAGCGCGCATCGCGTTGCACCGGCGTGCAAAAGATCATCGTCGACTCGTCGTTGATGGCGGCGTCGGTGATCGTCACCCCCAACTCGATCGTGCGCATGATCGTGTCGACAACAACAGACGGCAGGCAGGCAGTAGCCTCAGACAAGGGTCACCTCGGTGGTGTCGGCGGGCACGTACAGGAACCTGCATCGTCACCCACCGAGGCCCCACCTCACCGAAACGACACGACCCCGCTCAAGGGCCAACTCCAACTACCGGTGCACGCTTATTTGCGGAGAGC
>NZ_JCALCK010000076.1:0-932 GCF_059812285.1 Mycobacterium sp. NGS62
CTAGGAGACTGCTGATTTTGTGGATCGGGTTTCGGCGTGGCTGACCGGGCTTGGTGCGGGCGTGCCGCGAGGATCGGTGCGTGGCGTTGGGATGTGAGATTCGGCAGGGCCGATTCGATGACGTGATGCTGCTGTTGGGTGATCAGCTGCCCGAGGGCAGTGTCTATCGGCTGTTGGCTGAGCACGGTGGCGCGCTGTTCGGTGATGAGTATTTCGCCGACTTGTTCAAGGTCTCGACGCGGGGCCGCCCGACGGTGCCCGCGCGGGTGGTGGCCACGGTGATGCTGCTGCAAGCCTACGAGGGCTTGTCGGATCGGGAGGCCTGTGACCGGTTGGCATTTGATCTGCGTTGGAAGGCCGCCGCCGGGTTGACGGTGGGGGCGGCGGCTTTTCACCCCACGGTGCTGGTCGGGATGCGTAACCGGCTGCGCGCCTCGGAGCGGCCGCGGCGGTTGTTCGACGATGTCACCACCACCGCGCGGGCGGCGGGGTTGTTACGAGGACGGCGCCGGGTGCTCGATTCCACCCCGCTGTTTGATGCGGTGGCCACCCAGGACACCGTCATCCAGCTGCGGGCCGCGATCCGCAAAGTCCTGTCCGCGGCGGATCGGGCCGACCCGGTGCTGGCGGGCGCGGTGCGCACGGCACTGCAGCGTGACGATGACTACGCCACGCTGGGTAAGCCGCCGTGCGACTGGGACGACCCGGCTGCCCGGGAGGCGCTGGTGGATGCGCTGGTCCGCGATGCCCAGGCCGCGCTGGCGGCGTTGGACGGCCACGAGTTGAGCGGACCGCTGGCCGACGCCGCTGAGCTGCTGGGGCTGGTAGCCGGCCAAGACGTCGAAGCCGGCGAGGACGGGGTGTTTCGCATCGCGCGGCGGGTGGCACGGGATCGGCTGATCTCCACTGTCGATGTCCAGGCCCGCCACGGG
>NZ_JCALCK010000077.1:0-847 GCF_059812285.1 Mycobacterium sp. NGS62
CCCCAACCCGCCACCATCACCAACCCCAACAACCACCTCATCACCTCCTGGACCCGCACCACCACCATCACCAACCCCGCACTGGTGTTGCGATGAGGGCCTTTATCGTGCGGTTCCGCGGATTCGACGGGCCCAGCCGGGTACTGATGATCAACCAGTTCGGCATCAACATGGGCTTTTACATGCTGATGCCGTATCTGGCCGGGTACCTGGCTGGCCCGCTCGGGCTGGCCGCCTGGGCGGTCGGGCTGGTGCTGGGCGTGCGGAATTTCTCCCAGCAGGGCATGTTCATCGTGGGCGGCACCCTGGCCGACCGGGTGGGCTACAAGCCGTTGATCGTGGCCGGGTGTCTGCTGCGCACAGGTGGTTTCGCGCTGCTGGTGGTGGCCCACTCGTTGCCAGCCGTGCTGATCGCCGCGGCGGCCACCGGTTTCGCCGGCGCCCTATTCAACCCGGCGGTGCGTGCCTATCTGGCCGCTGATGCCGGGGATCGCCGCGTGGAGGCCTTCGCCATGTTCAACGTCTTCTACCAGGCCGGAATCCTGGTGGGCCCGCTGGTCGGACTGGCCCTGCTAGCCGTCGACTTTCAGGTCACCGCGGCAGCCGCGGCGGCGGTGTTCGCCGTGCTGACGGTGGCGCAGCTATTAGCGCTGCCGCAGCGCGGTGTCGATCCGGCACCGCAGAAGACGTCGTTCCTGCAGGACTGGCGGGTTGTCGCCGGCAACCGGCGGTTCCTGCTCTTCGCGGCGGCGATGATCGGCTCGTACATGTTGACCTTCCAGGTCTACCTGGCGCTGCCGCTGCAGGCCTCGATGCTAACGCCGAAGTTCGAAAAAACATTGGTTGC
>NZ_JCALCK010000078.1:0-823 GCF_059812285.1 Mycobacterium sp. NGS62
GGAGTTGGGTAACCGGGCAGTGTTGACTCAGCCCGCGCCGGTTCCGGCGTTGTTCGCCGAGCGGGTGACCTGTCAACCGGGGGCGGTGGCGGTCAGCTGTGAGGGGCGGTCGCTGACTTATCGTGAACTTGACGAAGCGTCGAATCGGTTGGCGCACTTGCTGGCCGATCGGGGTGTGGGCCGCGGTGAGTGTGTGGCGTTGTTGTTGGAGCGCTCCACTGAGGCGATTGTGTCGATGTTGGCGGTGCTTAAGGCCGGGGCGGCGTATTTGGCGATCGATCCGGCGGTGCCCGATGCGCGGCTGGAGTTCATGGTGGCCGATGCCGCGCCGGTCGCGGTGCTTACCACCGCTGCTTTTGGGTCGCGGCTGGATGGTCATGGCGTCACGGTCATTGACGTCAACGACGCGGCGGTGCACGGTCAGCCTGACACGGCGTTGCCGGATCCGGCTCCCGAGGACATCGCGTATCTGATTTACACGTCGGGCACTACGGGTGTGCCCAAGGGGGTGGCGGTCACGCACCGCAATTTGGGTCACCTGGCGCAGTCGACCCCAAAGCAGTTGCCGCAGGCGCAGGTGTGGACCCAATGCCATTCGTATGCGTTTGACTTTTCGGTGTGGGAGATTTGGGCGGCTTTGCTGGGTGGGGGCCGGTTGGTGATTGTGCCCGAGTCGGTGGTCACCTCACCCGGTGAGTTCCATGCGCTGTTAGTCAGCGAGCGGGTCAATGTGTTGACCCAAACCCCGTCGGCGGTCAATGCGCTCTCGCCGCAGGGGTTGGAGTCGGTGGCGGTGTTGTTGGGCGGGGAGACCTGTCCGGCG
>NZ_JCALCK010000079.1:0-819 GCF_059812285.1 Mycobacterium sp. NGS62
TGAGGTTTGGCGGCGCTAGCGGGATGCCTCGGCTGCGGTATGTGGTGGCGGTGGGGGCCGCCGCGTGGTTGGCGGCGTGGGGGGTCCTGATCGGCGCCCATAGCGTCATGGGGCATTCGGCGTCTTCGGTAGCGCACCCGGCCCACGCCGTGGTGGCGTCGCTGGGTGGTGGTGAGTTCACCGTTTCCGTCGATCATCCGCATGTGGGCAAGGGTTCCTCGGGCGGACATCATGAGCAGTTCACGGCGGCGGTGTTGCCGCGGTCGGGCTCGGCCGTGGTTGCGTTGATCGCATTGGGCGTGGTGGCGGTGCTCGCTGTCGCTGGTGGGCTGACCCAGCTGTGGGTGCCTGCTGGGCGGGGCCCCCCGCGCGCACCGGCTTTTTCCCTTACCGGTCAAGACGTCTTGACCCGGTTCTGCTTGTCTCGTCGCTGACGTGGTCAGCATCAGGTCGTAGGCCCTTGTGCCGGCGGCCGGTGACTGCTGACCCCTGTCAACTTTTGCCGCGCAGTGCTGTCGCGGCGTGCACGTGAAAGCGACGAATCCCATGACTGACGTCTTGTCGTTCGACAACTATGTTCAGCCTCTCGCGGCGCTGAAGGTCATCGAGCCCCGCGACTGCAGACAACCCGCCCCCACCACCTCCCGGCGACCCGCCGCCCTGGTGGGCAACACCCCGGTGCTGCAGATCTCAGCACCGCTCACCCCGCCCGGTCGCGGGTTTTGGGCCAAGCTGGAAGGGTTCAACCCCGGCGGCAGCATGAAAGACCGCCCCGCCCTGCACATGATCGAGGCCGCCCGCGCCCGCGGCGAATTGGCG
>NZ_JCALCK010000008.1:0-156005 GCF_059812285.1 Mycobacterium sp. NGS62
GTGTTGGGGGCGTGGCATTGCTTGGAGTGGGGCGCGGGCGGGGGCGTCGTGGTGGCGGTGTAGGTAGTCGGCCAGGTTTGCCACGGTGGAGGCGTCGAATAGGTAGCGCACGGGGACTTGTCTGTTGAGTGCTGATTGCAGTCGTGCGCTGACTCGGGTGGCGATCAATGAGTCCCCGCCCAGGGCGAAGAAGTCGTCGTCGAGTCCGACGCGGTCTAGTCCTAACACTTCGGCGAATACGTCGGCGACGATCTTTTCGGTCTGGGTCTGCGGCGCCCGGAAGGGTGTGGTGGCAAACACCGGTGCTGGCAGTGCTTTTCGGTCGATCTTGCCCGAGGAGGTCAACGGGAATTCGTCGAGCACCATGATTTGGGCCGGCACCATGTAATCGGGCAACCTTGTGCTCAACCATTGCCGCACCGCGCTGATCTTGGTGTTGGTTTGGGGATCATTGGCGTAGGTGTTGCGTTGGTGGACCCCGGCGGGAGGCAGGTAGAGGTCGGTCAGCGGTGGGGCGTGCTGGCCATCGCAGTCAGCGGGGATAACCAAGACGGCATCAAGAGTGCCCGGTTGGGCACCCCAGGTGAGCGCCACGTGGTAGCCGGCGGTTTGACCCAGGCGATGCAATTGTTCGGGAGTGGCGGCCTCAGCGGCCACGCTGGCCGCTTGGGCCACCGCATCGGCGAGCGGCAGCCCAGCGGCCAAGCCGGCTTCGATACCGACATCAGTGATCAGTCCGGCGCGGGGAATATCGGTGATGCGCACGACGTCTGGACGTTGCGATATCAACTCGGCATGCAGTCCACTAAGGCCGGCACATTGAGTCCATGCCCAGCTGGGCGCACCAGCCAATGAACGAACCGCTGTGGGGGTCTTGTGGATGGTGACGTCATAGCGATACCGGGTCAACTCGTTGTCGGCCAACCCACATTTGACTTCGATATCGAGCCCGGCCACCGATGCATGGTCGGCGGCCCAGGTGGTGAAAAACTCTGGAGCCAGCAGCAATTCAGGCTCACCAAGCACGGCGCGATGGACTCGTTGACGAATCTCAGCGGTGTCCTCACCGGTGGTGCGGGCAAGCGCGACACCGGTCTGAAACGCGCTTTGCAAGCTGTGGTTACGCACATCGCCGATGAACAACGCCCCACCAGGTGCCAGCAATCGCATCGCCACCACCAACACATCGGTCAGATACCCCGCACTGGGGAAATACTGGATTACCGAGTTGAGCACCACCACATCGAAATGGCCCTCAGGCAGCCCATCGGCCACATCGGCCGGCTGCACCCGCAACTGCACCCGATCCCCCCACGGCTGCCCAGCCCCCAGCGCCTGCAGCCGCTGAATCGTGGGCGCAGAGAAATCGGTACCCCAATACTCCACACACACCGGGGCGATCTGCGACAACACCAGCCCCGAGCCCACGCCGATCTCCAACACCCGCCGCGGCCCCAAAGCCATGATCCGATCCACCGTGGCCGACCGCCACTCCACCATCTCCTCAAGTGGAATCGGATCATCGGTGTAGCTGCTATTCCAGCCCCGGAAATCCATGCCGAACCCCGACACCGCGACATCAGCGTCATACAGCTTGTCGTAGATGTGTTGCCACTGGCCAACAATTTCGGCCTCGTCATCAGCGACAGTGACGGTGTGCTCAAGAGCCACATAGGCGACCAAATGCGAGCCAGTGTCACCGTGATGCACCGTGGCCGCGCCCTGGATGACCTGCGGACAAGCCAGCAGCGCGTTTTCAATTTCACCCAACTCCAGACGCTGTCCACGCAACTTGATCTGAGTATCGGCCCGGCCCAGATACTCCAAAGTGCCCGCAGACGTCCAACGCACCACATCACCGGTGCGATACATCCGCGCCCCCGCACCCCCATAGGGGTTGGCCACAAACCGTTCCGCAGTCAACTCCGTGCGCCCGATGTAACCATGGGCCAACGCCGGCCCGGCCAAATACAGCTCCCCCACCACCTTGACCGGCGCCGGACTCAGCCGCCCATCAAGCACCAGCGCACTAACCCCCGGAATCGGACCACCAATACTGACCGGCTGCCCCGCCACCAACGCACCACAGCTAGCCCAAATCGTGACCTCGGTCGGACCATAGGCGTTAAACATCCGCCGACCCGGCGCCCAAGCGGCCACCAACTCCCCCGCACAGGCCTCCCCACCAGTGATCAACGTGCCCAACCCATCTAGACGAGCGCGATCCAACGACGCCAGCACCGTCGGAGTCAACAACGCCGCACTGACCCGCTGAGCCTGCAACAACGCAGTCAACGCCTCCCCGCCATAAACATCCGCAGACGCCACCACCAACGCCGCCCCCGAGGCCACCGCCAACAACCACTCAAAAACCGACGCATCAAAAGTCGGCGCAGCCACCATCAACACCCGCGCACCCGCGCCCAACCCGAACACCTCACGATGGGCCGCCGCCACCCCCAACAGACCCGCGTGACTGACCGCCACCCCTTTAGGAACACCAGTAGATCCCGAAGTGAAGATCACATACGCGGTGTTATCCACTCCCAACGGAGCCAACCGCTGAGCATCGACAATCGGATCCGCACTGCCCCCACAAAGGTCCAAACCGTCGACGCGCAGCACCGGCCGCGGCCCAGCCGCCACCAGATCATCAGCACCGCAAGTCAATACACACACAGCCCCTGCCGCATCCAACACCGCAGCAATCCGCTCCACCGGATGAGCCCGATCCACCGGCACATACACCCCACCAGCCTTGAGCACCGCCCACCACGCCACCACCAACTCCACACACCGATCCATCGCCACGCCCACCGCACGCTCAGGACCCACCCCCACCTCAATCAGCACCCGCGCCAACCGCGTCGAGCACCCATCAAGCTCGCCATACGACAGCCGCCGGCCACCATCGATGACCGCCACCGCACCCGGATCGGCAGCCACCGCCGCCGCCAACAACTGCGGCGCCACCCCCACCGGCGCACCCACCCCCACACCAGACCACCCCGCCAGCACCAAATCCCGCTCACCGGCATCCAGCAACGACACCTCACCCACCACCACCGAGGCATCAACAGTCACCGCCTCGACCACCCGCCCAAACCAAGCCACCAACCGCTCGACAGTGGCCCGGTCAAACAAATCCGTGGCATACAACACCACCCCCGCAGCCATCGGCGCACCCGGATCCTCAGTAGCCACCTCACTTAACTCAATATCCAAATCAAATTTGGCGGTGCGGGTAAACACCGCCAACGGCTCAACACCGACCCCATCGAGCACCATCTCGGGACGCACATTGTTCTGGAAAGCCATCGCCACCTGAAACAGCGGATGATGCGCCGCAGAACGCACCGGATTAAGCTGCTCAACCAACAACTCAAACGGAACATCCTGATTGCTATAGGCATCCAGCGCCTTCTGACGCACCCGCTCAAGCACATCACTGAACCGATGCCCAGAATTGACACCCACCCGCAACACCCACATATTGACGAAAAACCCGACCAAATCATCAAGCGCCGCATCCGCGCGCCCCGCAATCGGCGAGCCCATCACCACGTCATCACCGGCCCCAACCCGGTGCAACACCACCGCCAACACCGCCTGCAACACCATCGAAGCCGTCGCATTATGCGCAGCCGCCACCCGCTTAACCCCCGCCCACACCAGCGGATCAATACGCAACTCCACCGCTTCACCGCGATAACTAGGCACCGGCGGACGAACCCGATCCGTCGGCAGCGACACCACCTCAGGCAGATCAGCCAACTCCTGCAACCAATACCGCAACTGCCCAGCAATCACACTGCCCGGATCAGACTCCACCCCCAACCACTCCTGTTGCCACAACGCATAATCGGCATACTGCACCACCAACGGCACCCACCCCGGCGCCCGCCCCACACACCGACTGGCATACGCAACCCCCAAATCCCGCGCCATCGGCGCCAACGACCAACCATCAAAAGCAATGTGGTGCACCACAATACCCACCACATACTGCTCACACCCCACCGCAAAAACCTGCACACGAATCGGAATCTCAGCCGACAAATCAAACCGATACCCCGCCAACCCCACCAACGCCGCCACCACATCACCCTCCGGCAACGACACCACCGCCGCATCCCCGACCCGCCACATCCCCGACCGAGCCGGCAACACCTCCTGGAACGGCACACCATCCACATCAGGAAAAACCGTCCGCAACGACTCATGACGCGCAATCACATCATCAAGCGCCGCCCCAAACGCCTCAACATCCAACGCCCCACTCACCCGCAACGCAGTCGGCATGTTATACGTCGCAACCCCACCCTCAAACCGATCGATAAACCACAACCGACTCTGCGCAAACGACAACGGAATCACCGCGGGCCGCGCAACCGGTATTAACCGCGGACGCCGGCCCGCCTCCGCACCAATACGGGGTGCCAGCTGGGCCACCGTGGGCGCTTCGAACACCGCACGCACCGCCAAACCCGCATCCAGGCCGGTGTTGATCGCGGCGACCAGGCGCATCGCCAAGATTGAATCCCCACCTAAGTCGAAGAACGAGTCGTCGACCCCAACCCGCTCCAGCCCCAATATTTGGGCGTAGATGCCGGCCAGGATTTCCTCTATCGCATCGCCTGGGGCGCGGTAATGATCGGTGTCCTGGTAGTCGGGTGCCGGCAGAGCGCGGGTGTCGAGTTTGCCGTTGGGTGTCAACGGCAACGCCTCGATCGCCACCACGGCGGCTGGCACCATGTAGGCCGGGAGTCGGTCGGCCAGCGCGGTGCGCAGCTCGGCGGGATCGGCGGTGCCGGTGATGTAGCCGACCAGGCGTTTGGTGCCGGGGTGGTCTTCGCGGGCGATCACCACCGCCTGCTCGACACCGGCCAAACCAGCTAGGGCCGTTCGGATCTCGCCGAGCTCGATGCGATACCCGCGGATCTTGACCTGATCATCGGCGCGGCCCAGATACTGCAACTGCCCATCGGCGCGCCAGCTCACCAAATCCCCGGTGCGATACATCTTTTGTCCGACGCCGCCGAATGGGCACGCCACAAACCGGGCTGCGGTCAACCCCGACCGCCCCAGATACCCACTCGCCACACCACTGCCGGCGACGTAGAGCTCGCCGACCACCCCGGGCGGTACCGGGCGCAACCACGCATCGAGCACGAACACCGCCGCCGTCGACACCGGCGCACCAATGGGTGCCGCCCCCGAACCCGCCACCAGTGGGGCGCTCATCGACGCATACACCGTGATCTCGGTCGGCCCATAGGCGTTGATCACCACCCGCCCCGGCGCCCACCGATCCACCACCTCAGCCGGACAGGCCTCCCCGCCGAGCAATACCGCCACCGACTCCAACCCCTGCGGCGACAACGCGTTCACTGCCGACGGGGTTTGGGTCAACACAGTGACGTGCTCACCAATCAACAAGTCGTGGAACTCATCGGGTGAGGTGACCACCGACTCGGGCACAATCACCAACCGGCCCCCACCCAACAACGCCGCCCAAATCTCCCACACCGAAAAGTCAAACGCATACGAATGGCACTGCGTCCACACCTGCACATCGGGCAACTGCGCCGGGGTCGATCGCGCCAGGTGACCCAAATTGCGGTGCGTGACCGCCACCCCCTTCGGGACACCGGTAGTGCCCGAGGTGTAGATGAGGTAGGCGATGTCGTCGGGAGCCGGATCCGGCAACGCCGTGTCAGGCTGACCGTCCACCGCCGCGTCGTTGACGTCAATGACCGTGACGTCATGACCATCCAGCCCCGCCGCCAACGCAGCGGTGGTGACCGCGACAACCGGCGCGGCGTCGGCGAGCATGAACTCCAGCCGCGCATCGGGCAGCGCCGGATCGATCGCCAAATACGCCGCCCCCGTCTTAAGCACCGCCAACATCGACACAATCGCCTCGGCCGAGCGCTCCAACACCAACGCCACACACTCACCGCGGCCCACACCCCGGCCAGCCAGTAAGTGCGCCAACCGATTCGACGCCGCATCCAACTCGCGATAAGACAGCGACCGCCCCTCAAAGCTGACCGCCACCGCATCCGGTTGACAGGTCACCCGCTCGGCGAACAACGCCGGAACCGACACCGGCGTGTCGGCAGGGGCGGTCAATACTGCCCGATTACCCAACTCGGCCAACCGCGCGTGCTCAGCTGCGTCGAGCACATCGATCGACGACAGCCGCCGATGCGGATCAGTGGTCATCGCCGCCAACACCCGCTCAAAGCGTGCGATCAACGCTGCGATGCTGGCCGCATCGAACACATCGGTGCGAAACTCCACTGCTCCCGAAATCCCAGCGGGCTCACCGCCCTCGGTGAAGCGTTCGGACAATGAAAACGCCAAATCCATCCGGGCAGTGGGGACATCCACCGGCAGCGGGATGACCTGCACATCACCCAAACTCAGTCGGGCAGCGGGATCCTCGGCGGCGTTCTGCCAGGCCAACGCCACCTGCACCAGCGGATGATGGGCCAGGCTTCGGGCCGGGTTGAGCCGCTCCACCAACACCTCAAAAGGCACATCCTGGTGCTCGTAGGCCGCCAGGCTGCGGGCGCGCACCTGAGCCAACAAATCCGCCACGCTGGGATCGCCACCCAGATCGATGCGCAGCACCAACGTGTTGACGAAAAACCCGATCAACTCATCCAGGGCCGGGTCGCGGCGCCCAGCGATCGGGAACCCCACCGCCACATCAGAGCTGGCGCTAAGCCTGCCCAACAACACGCCCAGCGCTGCCTGCATCACCATGAAACTCGTCGCATTATGCTCGCGAGCCACCCGAATGACCTGCTGCTGCAACTGTGCGGGCCACTGCACCGCCACCGTGGCTCCACGCTGATCGGCCACCGCCGGATACGGCCGATCGGTGGGCAACACCAACCGCTCGGGCATCCCGCCCAGCGCATCCCGCCAATAACTCAACTGCGTGGCGATCAGACTCTGACCATCGTCGAAATTGCCAAGGATTGCCCGCTGCCACAATGTGTAATCGATGTACTGCACCGCCAACGGCGACCACGTGGGCCCTTGCCCGGCACAGCGGCTGGCATAGGCCACCCCCAAATCGGCCACCAGCGGGGTGATCGACCAACCATCAGCAGCAATGTGATGCACCACCGCCGCCAACACATGCTCATCCTCGGCGACACGGAAAAGCTTTGCCTGCAACGGGGTTTCGGTAGCTAGGTCGAAGGTGTGCCGCACTGCGGCATCAATAGCCTCCTGCAGCTGGCTTGTCGACCATGCGGTGGCATCGACGACCTCCCAGCCGAAGTCAACCTGCTCCGCAGAAACCACCACCTGCCGCGCGATCCCCTCCACCACCGGGAACAACGTGCGCAGGCTTTCATGGCGGACCACCACATCGCGAAGCGCCGCACCCAACGCCGCCACATCCAATGCCCCACTGATCCGCAGCGCCGTCGGCATGTTGTGCACCGGCGAGGGCCCCTGCAATTGATCCAAGAACCACAACCGCTGCTGAGCAAACGACAACGGCACCACCGCGGGCCGCTCACCAGCCACCAACGGCGCCAACCCATCACCACCAACACCAATACGCGATGCCAACTGGGCCACCGTGGGCGCCTCGAACACGGTGCGTACTGAAAGGCCAGCGTCTAGGCCCGTGTTGATCGCGGCGACCAGACGCATCGCCGACAGTGAATCTCCACCTAAATCGAAGAACGAGTCGTCGACCCCAACCCGCTCCAACCCCAAAATTTGGGCGTAGATGCCGGCCAAGATTTCTTCGACGGCGCTGACCGGCGCGCGGTAGCGCTCGACGCCCTCGTAGTCGGGTGCCGGCAAAGCACGAGTGTCGAGTTTGCCGTTGACCGTCAACGGCAACGCCTCGATCGCCACCACGGCGGCTGGCATCATGTAGGCCGGCAACCGCTCAGCCAGCGCGGTGCGCAGCTCGGCGGGATCGGCGGTTCCGGTGATGTAGCCGACCAGACGTTTGATGCCGGGTTGGTCTTCGCGGGCGATCACCACCGCCTGCTCGACCCCATCCAAACCCGCTAGGGCCGTTTGGATCTCACCGAGCTCGATGCGATACCCGCGGACCTTGACCTGATCATCGGCGCGCCCCAAATACTGCAACTGCCCATCAGCGCGCCAACTCACCAAATCCCCGGTGCGATACATCCGCATATCGGCCCCGCCGAATGGGCAAGCCACAAACCGGGCTGCGGTCAACCCCGACCGCCCCAGATACCCACACGCCACACCACTGCCGGCGACGTAGAGCTCGCCGACCACCCCGGGCGGTACCGGGCGCAACCACGCATCGAGCACGAACACCGCCGCCGTCGACACCGGCGCACCAATGGGCGCCGCCCCCGAACCCGCCACCAGTGGGGCGCTCATCGACGCATACACCGTGATCTCGGTCGGCCCATAGGCGTTGATCACCACCCGTCCGGGCGCCCACCGATCCACCACCTCAGCCGGACAGGCCTCCCCGCCCAACAACACCGCCACCGACTCCAACCCCTGCGGCGACAACGCGTTCACTGCCGACGGGGTTTGGGTCAACACAGTGACCCGCTCACCAATCAACAAGTCGTGGAACTCATCGGGCGAGGTGACCACCGACTCGGGCACAATCACCAACCGGCCCCCACCCAACAACGCCGCCCAAATCTCCCACACCGAAAAGTCAAACGCATACGAATGGCACTGCGTCCACACCTGCACATCCGGCAACTGCGCCGGGGTCGACTGCGCCACATGACCCAAATTGCGGTGCGTGACCGCCACCCCCTTGGGCACACCCGTAGTCCCCGACGTGTAAATCAGATACGCGATGTCCTCGGGAGCCGGATCCGGCAACGCCGTGTCAGGCTGACCGTCCACCGCCGCGTCGTTGACGTCAATGACCGTGACGTCATGACCATCCAGCCGCGACCCAAAAGCAGCGGTGGTAAGCACCGCGACCGGCGCCGCGTCGGCCACCATGAACGCGATGCGCGCCTCCGGCAGCGCCGGATCGATCGCCAAATAGGCCGCCCCGGCCTTGAGCACCGCCAACATCGACACAATCGCCTCAGCGGAGCGCTCCAACACCAACGCCACACACTCACCGCGGCCCACACCCCGGCCAGCCAGCAAGTGCGCCAACCGATTCGACGCTTCGTCAAGTTCACGATAGGTCAGCGAACAGCTGTCCGAGGTCACCGCGACCGCCTCCGGGCAGCGGGATACCCGCTCGGCGAACAACGCAGGGACCGAAAGCGCCGGCAATACGGATTGGGTTAACACCATCCGATTACCCAGCGCATCCAACCGCGCATGCTCAACCTCATCGAGCGCATCCACTGACGACAACGGCTGCCCTGGATCGGCAACCATCGCCGCCAACACCCGCTCCAACCGCTCGACCAACGCTTCAACACTCACCGCGTCAAAGACATCGGTGTCGAATTCGACGCGCAGGCCGAGTTCGAGGCCCGGGCGGGCCGCCACGGTCAACGGGTAGTGGTTGTGTTCGCGACTGTTGACCTCGGTGATAGCCCACTCGTGGTCGCCCAACAATGCCGCGGTGTCGATCGGGTAGTTCTCGTACACGAACAAGGTGTCGAAAAGCTGTTCGTGGCCGGTGATGCGGTGAATTTCGTTGAGCGCCAAATGCTGGTGCTCAAGTGTGCGGTTCTGAGTGTTTTGCAGCTGGTCCAACAGGTCGGTGGTGGTGGTTGCCGGCGTGACGTTCGCCCGAACCGGCACGGTATTGATCAGCAGGCCGACCATCGATTCTGCCCCGGCCACCTCGGCAGGCCGCCCCGAGACGGCGACGCCGAAGGCGACATCGTGGTGGCCGGTCAGCCACATCAGCGACTGCGCCCAGGCGCCTTCCAGCACAGTGTTGACGGTGGTGTGGCAGGAGCGCGCCAGCTCGCTAAGGGCCCGCGTGGTCTCCTCGGACACGCGAAACGCTTCAACGCGTCGCGGTCCTAGCCCTAATCGGTCTGGCGGGCCGACCAATGTGGGCGCGTCAAAGCCGGCGAACGTCTCACGCCACGCCGCGCGGGCAGCGTCAAGATCCCGACCGGCCAGCCAAGTGAGAAAGCTGCGATACGACCCGGCGGCGGGCAGCCGCTGCCGGTGATAGCTGGCGAAGATCTCCTGCAGCAGGATTGGCAGTGACCAACCGTCGAGCACGATGTGGTGATTGGTGAGCACGAACCGGTGCCGGTCTGGTGCGCTGCGGATGAGGGCAGCCCGAAAGGCTGGCTGCCCGTCGAGCTCGCAGACCGCCGCGCGTTCGACGGCACACAGTCGCTGCATCTGCTCGTCGACATCGAGGTCTTCGCCGTCCAGCTCGACATAACGCCATCCCGCCGCGGGATCAGCCGGGATGATCTGGAGCGGCTCATCAAACCGGTCACAGAATCGGGCCGCCAGGTTGGGATGCCGGGCAACGACCGTGTGCACGGCATCGCGCAGGCGGTGCTGGTCAAGGGCACCGATCACAGTGAAGTCGAGCTGCACCGCATATATATCGTCATCGCTGGCCTGTGCGGTGTTGGCGTGAAAAAGCAGCCCCTGTTGCAGGGGGGTCAGCGGCAAAACGTCGGCAATCTCATATTGCTGGTGGAGCTCGTCGATCTGCTGCTGGCTTACTCGAGCGGGCGCGATATCGGAGGGGGTAAGGCCGCCGCCACCGCATCGCACATGCGCGCAGATGCCCGCCAGGGCGTCGAACCACAGCTGGCTGAGGCGGCTGATCTGGGTGTCGTCCAGCGCCGAGGGGGCCCAGGTCCAGGCGGCGTGCAACTGCGGGCCGGCCTCGGTGTCGACGGTGCCGGCGTTGAGTTCGACGGTGTGCCCCAGTGGCATCGGTATCGCTGCGGCGGCGGTGACTGAGACGCCATCCTGGCAGATACGCCACTCAATCCCGTCGGCGATCGGGGCGCCCAGTCTGCCGAGGTAGTTGAATCCGATGGTGGGGTCGGCGTCGGGCAGGTCGACGTCGGGGTTGAGGTAGCGCAGCAGTCCGTAGGTCAGGCCCTCGGGCAGGGCGCGCAGTTGTTCTTTGGCGTCTTTGATGACCGGGCCCAGCGCCGCCTCGCCGGCGATGACCTGAGACCAGTGCAGCCCGGCGAGGTTCAACGCCACCGGGTACTTGGTGGTAAACCAGCCCACCGTGCGGGAGAGGTCGACGTCGGGGGCGAGCTCGTCGTGGCGGCCGTGGCCTTCGACATCGATGGCCAGCGGCGTAGCGGTGGTGTCAAGCAATTGCGTCAACGCCAAGCCGTAGGCGATCAGCAGGATGTCTTGGATCCCGGCATGAAACGCGGCCGGGACCTCACCGAGCAGCAGGCGGGTGGTCTCGATGTCCAATGCAGCGGTCAAATGCCCAGCGCTGGCATAGGTGTCGTGCTCGGGCTGCACCGCCGGCAGCGCCGAGGTGATCGCCACCACCTGCCGCCAGCGCTCGGCTTGCTCGACCACCACCGCAGCACTCGCATGTTCGCTCAGCAGCGCTGCCCAGCGGGCAAAGGAGGTTCCGGTCACCGGCAGCGCGATCGGTTGGCCGTGATGATGTTGGGCCCAGGCGATGTTGAGGTCTTCCAGCAGAATCCGCCACGACACCGCATCCACGGCCAGGTGGTGAATGATCAGCGCCAGCTGACGCGTCGAGGTCGCCCACAGTGCACTGACCATCACCCCGGCAGCCGGGTCCAACATTGAGCGGGCCGCCACCAGCGCCTCATCACCCAACACGTCCACCGACACCACATGCGCAGTCACTGAGCCCGGAGCGGGCACCTGCAGCGACCACCCGCTGCCACCGTCATCGGTGACGCGGCACCGCAGCATGGCGTGGCGATCCAGCAGCGCCTGCACCACCACCGCCACGTCGGCCTCGGTCACCTCGGCCGGGGCTTGGACGACCACCGTCTGGTTGAACTGGTCCACCCCACCGCGGCTGCTGTGGATCTCGCCCAGCCACGCGATGATCGGGGTGCTCGCCACCGCACCCACGCCCTCATCGACCGGGCCGACCTCACCGCCGGTGACCGTCACCACCGAAGCCAGCCGGGCCACGGTCTGTTCGACGAAAATGTCGCGCGGTCGACACAGCACCCCTGAGGCTCGGGCCCGGGCCACCACCTGCATCGACAAAATGCTGTCCCCGCCCAGATCGAAGAACGAGTCATCGACCCCGACCCGCTCCAACCCCAAAACCTGCGCGTAGATGCCGGCCAGGATTTCCTCGATCGCATCGCCGGGGGCGCGGTAACGCTCGACGTCCTGATACTCCGGTGCCGGCAAGGCGCGGGTGTCGAGTTTGCCGTTGACCGTCAACGGCAACGCCTCGATCGCCACCACGGCGGCTGGCACCATGTAGGCCGGCAACCGCTCGGCCAACGCGGTGCGCAGCTCGGCGGGATCGGCGGTGCCGGTGATGTAGCCGACCAGCCGTTTGGTGCCGGGTTGGTCTTCGCGGGCGATGACCACCGCCTGCTCGACACCGGCCAAACCTGCTAGGGCGGTTTGGATCTCGCCGAGCTCGATGCGATACCCGCGGATCTTGACCTGATCATCGGCGCGGCCCAAATACTGCAACTGCCCATCGCCACGCCAGCTCACCAGATCCCCGGTGCGATACATCCGCGCCCCCGCACCCCCATAGGGGTCGGCCACAAACCGCGCCGACGTCAACCCCGACCGCCCCAGATACCCACACGCCACACCACTGCCGCCGACGTAGAGCTCCCCCACCACCCCGGCCGGTACCGGGCGCAACCACTCATCAAGCACAAACACCGCCGCCGTCGACACCGGCGCACCGATCGGCGCCGCCCCCGAACCCGCCACCAGTGGTGTGCTCATCGACGCATACACCGTGATCTCGGTCGGCCCATAGGCGTTGATCACCACCCGCCCCGGCGCCCACCGATCCACCACCTCAGCTGGGCAGGTCTCCCCGCCCAACAACACCGCCACCGACTCCAACCCCTGCGGCGAGAGCGCATTGACCGCCGACGGCGTCTGGGTCAACACATTGACCCGCTCGCTGACTAACAGCGCATGGAACTCATCGGGTGAACTCGCCACCGACTCGGGCACAATCACCAGCCGGCCCCCACCCAGCAACGCCGCCCAAATCTCCCACACCGAAAAGTCAAACGCATACGAATGGCACTGGGTCCACACCTGCGCCTGCGGCAACTGCTTTGGCGTCGACTGCGCCAGGTGACCCAAATTGCGGTGCGTGACCGCCACCCCCTTGGGCACACCCGTAGTGCCCGACGTGTAAATCAGATACGCGATGTCCTCGGGAGCCGGATCCGGCAACGCCGTGTCAGGCTGACCGTGCACCGCCGCGTCGTTGACGTCAATGACCGTGACGCCATGACCATCCAGCCGCGACCCAAAAGCAGCGGTGGTAAGCACCGCGACCGGCGCGGCATCGGCCACCATGAACTCCAGCCGCGCATCGGGCACCGCCGGATCGATCGCCAAATACGCCGCCCCAGCCTTAAGCACCGCCAACATCGACACAATCGCCTCGGCCGAGCGCTCCAACACCAACGCCACACACTCACCGCGGCCCACACCCCGACCAGCCAGCAAGTGCGCCAACCGATTCGACGCCTCATCCAACTCGCGATAAGACAGCGACCGCCCCGCACAGCTGACCGCCACCGCCCCCGGTTGACAGGTCACCCGCTCGGCGAACAACGCCGGAACCGGCGCGGGCTGAGTCAACACTGCCCGATTACCCAACTCCTCCAGACGGGCGTGCTCACCCGCGTCGAGCACATCGATGGACGACAGCCGCCGATGCGCATCTGTGGTCATCGCCGCCAGCACCCGCTCAAAACGTGCGATCAGCGCTCGGATACTGGCCGGGTCGAACACATCGGTGCGGAATTCCACCGTCCCACCGATGCCCGCCGGCGCACCGCCCTGAGTGCGACGCTCCGCCAGCGAGAAGCTCAGATCCATTCGGGCGGTATGGGTATCGGCCGGCAGCTGCGCCACCGTCAGATCACCCAACGCCAACCCGGGAGCTTCGCTGTCGTGGCCGGGCACGTTCTGCCAGGCCAACGCCACCTGCACCAGCGGGTGGTGGGTCAGGTTTCGGGCCGGGTTGAGCCGCTCGACGAGCACCTCGAAGGGCACGTCCTGGTTCTCGTAGGCGGCCAGGCTGCGCTGCCGCACCTGCGCCAGCAACTCGGCGACGGTGGGATCGCCGCCCAGATCGATGCGCAGCACCAAGGTGTTGACGAAAAACCCGATCAACTCATCCAGGGCCGGGTCGCGGCGCCCAGCAATCGGGAACCCCACTGCCACATCAGAACTGGCGCTAAGCCTGCCCAACAACACCGCCAAGGCGGCCTGCATCACCATGAAACTGGTCGCGTTATGCTCACGCGCACACTGGGCCACCTGCTGCTGCAACTCGGCACACCAACTCAGCGCCATCGTGGCACCACGCGAATCGGCCACCGCCGGATACGGCCGATCAGTAGGCAACACCAACCGCTCGGGCATCCCAGCCAACACATCCTGCCAATAACCCAACTGCGTGGCGATGCGGCTACCGCTGTCGTCGAAATCCCCGAATTGGGCGCGCTGCCACAACGTGTAATCGATGTACTGCACCGCCAACGGCGACCACGTGGGCCCTTGCCCGGCACAGCGGCTGGCATACGCCACCCCCAAATCACGCACTAGCGGGGTGATCGACCAACCATCAGCAGCGATGTGATGCACCACCGCCGCCAACACATGCTCATCCTCGGCCACGCGGAAAAGCCGCGCCCGCAACGGAATCTCACCAGCCAAATCAAATGGATGACGCGTCACCGCATCAATAGCCTCCTGCAGCTGGCTTGCCGACCATCCGGTGGCATCGACGACGTCCCAGCCGAAGTCAACCCGCTCCGCAGAAACCACCACCTGCCGCGCGATCCCCTCCACCGCCGGGAACAACGTGCGCAGGCTTTCATGGCGGATCACCACATCGCTCAGCGCCGCACCCAACGCCGCCACATCCATTGCCCCACTGATCCGCAGCGCTGTCGGCATGTTGTGCACCGGCGAGGGGCCCTGCAATTGATCCAAGAACCACAACCGCTGCTGGGCAAACGACAACGGCACTACTGCGGGCCGCTCACCAGCCACCAACGGCGCCAACACATCTCCACCAACGCCGATACGCGGTGCCAGCTGGGCCACCGTGGGCGCCTCGAACACCGCACGCACCGCCAAACCGGCATCCAGGCCGGTGTTGATCGCGGCAGCCAGACGCATCGCCGACAGCGAATCCCCACCCAAATCGAAGAACGAGTCGTCCACGCCGACCCGCTCGAGCCCGAGAATCTGGGCATAGATACCGGCCAAGATTTCCTCGATCGCATCGCCCGGGGCGCGGTAACGGTCAGTGTCCTGATAATCCGGTGCCGGCAGAGCTCGCTTGTCGACTTTGCCATTTGGCGTGAGCGGCAACGTGTCCAAGACGATGACCGCGGCCGGGATCATGTAGGCCGGGAGCCGGTCGGCTAGCGCAGTGCGCGCCTGGGCAGGGTCGACGGTGCCGGTCACATACCCGATCAGCCGCTTGTCGCCCGGGCGGTCCTCACGGGCGATCACCACCGCCTGCTCGACCCCGTCGAGCGCGTCCAGGGCGGTTTGGATCTCGCCGAGCTCGATGCGATACCCGCGGATCTTGACCTGCTCGTCCGCACGCCCCAGATAGCGCAGCTGCCCATCGGCGCCCCAACGCACCAGATCACCGGTGCGATACATGCGCATACCGGCTCCGCCGAACGGACACGCCACAAACCGGGATGCGGTCAACCCCGCCCGGCGCACATACCCCACACCCACGCCGCGGCCCGCCACATACAACTCACCGACCACGCCGGCCGGCACCGCCCGCAACCACCCGTCGAGCACAAACAACGCCGCCCCCGCCATCGGCGCACCAATGGGCACCACCCCCGGCCGTGCCACCAGCGGCGCACTCCTGGACGCATACACCGTGATCTCGGTCGGACCATAGGCGTTGACCATCACCCGCCCCGGCGCCCAGCGCTTTACCAACTCGGCCGGACACGGCTCACCGGCCACCACCAACGCCACCGAACCCAAACCCTCGGGCGAGAGCATCCCAACCGCCGAGGGGGTCTGACTCAACACACTGACCTGCTCACCAACCAACAAGTCATGCAACTCATCTGGTGAGCCGACCACCGACTCCGGTATCACCACCAGCCGCCCGCCGCCCAGCAGCGCAGACCAGATCTCCCACACCGAAACGTCAAAGGCCAAGGAATGCCACTGCGTCCACACACCCGTGCGCGGCACGCCGGGATCAAATGACTCCACCAGCTGGGTCAGGTTGTGATGGGTGATCGCCACCCCTTTAGGCACCCCGGTAGTACCCGAGGTGTAAATGAGGTACGCGATATGGTCCGGGCTTGGCGCCGGCAGCGCGGCGCTGGGTTGGCTGTTGATCGCCGGATCCTCGACATCGACGACCAACAGGTCCAGCCCGGGTAGACGCCCCACCACATCCGCGGTGGTAATTACCGCCACCGCCGCAGCATCGGCGAGCATAAAACCCATCCGCGCTCGTGGACACTGCGGATCGATCGGCAGATACGCCGCTCCCGTCTTGAGCACCGCCAGCATCGCCACGACTGCTTCCGCGGAGCGTTCCAACAGCAGCCCCACACACTGTCCCGCGCCCACCCCGTGACCAGCCAACAGATGCGCCAACCGGTTAGCCGCCTCATCCAGGTCGCAATACGTCAGCGACCGACCCGCACAGCTGACCGCTACGGCCTCTGGATGACAGGTCACCCGCTCGGCGAACAACGCCGGAATCGACGCCGTCGGGCATGCCGGCTGGGTCAAAACCGCCCGATTACCCAGCACATCCAACCGGGCATGCTCATCCTGATCGAGCACATCCACCGACGACAACAACCGCCCCGGGTCAGCAGCCATGGCCACCAGCACCCGCTCCAACCGATTCGCCAAATTGCGGAGATCACAATTCGGAAGCAATTGCCCCGCACCCGGTGTGCTGAGAAAAAGCTGATCCTCATCCCGGAAGAAGACCAGCCGAAACTGATCCCCTAGGCCATCGTGGGTCAGGGTCGCCGTCACCGCAGAACCAGCGAGATCCGCCAGATGTGTCGTCGGGATGAAATTAACCGCTATCCGATTCGAGATCTGCTCAGAGCCGCGGAGACGTGCCGCACTCTCGATGGTGTGCACTGGGAACCGCTGATGCTGCAGCGCTTCGTGGATCCGCGAGTCAACGTGTTCGCAAAAGCTTGTGACCGTGGCACCCGGCGATGCTTTTAGCACTAATGGGACCACACCGGAAATCATTCCGGGCACCACTTTTGACTCCAGACGAACGCGCCTGCTTACCGGAAAATCAAATACGACCTCTGAACTTTCAGCATCGCATCCACCAACTAGCAGTGCGGACGCTGCGGTCATCACTGACGATCGATGCACACCTAGCGCCCGGGCCAACTCATCGATCCCAGCAACTGCGGAAGGGTTCAATTGAACCGGCGCAGCCGTTACATGGGCATCATGCCCGTTCGTAGCATTCGCCAACCGATAACGCGGTTCGCTTTCGGACGGGAGGTTTCTGGCCCAGTATTCCTGATCATCCAGATAATCGGGAGACGCCTCGTACTCCAACTCGCAATCAATGAGATCACTCAGCGACCCAAAGTAAGTCGGAGGAATTGACCCACCAACAGCAATAGCGCTATAGATAGTTGCAATTCGATGCAGAACTAGAGCAAGGCCGATTCCGTCCGCTACTATATGATGGCAGCATACGAAAACATAAAATTCATCTGTACGTGTCTGCAATAACGCAAATTTGTACAGCGGCCCACTTAACGGCATTGCCGTCTGCTGAATCGACGAGGCTAGCCGATAAGCGTCCTGCTCGGGATCCTGCGATCCGATCAAGTCATAATGAGCCAGCTTGACGGGCGGATCATCAACCACTCGTTGAATAACCTGGCCATCAACCTGGAAAAACGCGGCCCTTAGTGGCTCAGCCTCGCGGACCACTCGACGGACCGCCCACTCCAACAAGTCGAGGTCAACCGGGCCCGCGATTCGCGCAAATACGCCGACTTGCCACCTGGCACCGAAACGACCTGTTTCCTCTGCAAGCCATATGTCGAGCTGGCCACGCGTTAACGGAAATACCCGATCAGCGACATCCATCGAAGCCCCCTGCAACGGATGCAAATTCAAGATTTATGTGTCGAACACTGGGCTTGCGCCAAGCCTCCCGCGCAAACCCCTCATCCCCGCGATCCCCCGGAGCTGATCACTTGACTATTCCGCGGCTGCGTCAAGCGGGATAGGGTAATCACCTACCCCAATCGAATGACCCCTCAGGAAATCCCGGTCCTGTCGGCATGCGATTTGCGCGTCGTGACGTCGGCGTCAGAGATGAAGACGCGCTCGTTGCCCAGCGCACGGCCGAGCCCCTCGAATACCCGTTGCGGTATGAATCACTGAGACTGCAGCACAAATCTCATCGAACGCCGAACCGCTGCGCCACCCCGCCGGTACATCCGCGAAACCCCTCCGCATGCTGCCCTTCCTATCGTTAACCAAAGTAAGGAAGCTGCCGCCTGTCATCATCGCACGGATCGGAACACGGACGATGGATCAATCGTGCGTAATGTTACGACGACTGATGGCGTCGTTCGGGCAATCAAGTTAAATCGCAGCGGGATCTTTCCTGCGTGCAACGACACGCTTGTTACAAATGCTGAAATTGTGATAGGCGAGTTTCTTGAGGCAGAAGATAAATGATTGTCGGTTTTGCGGAGGAGCCCTGCGGGGGAAGCCTGCGAGTGTGCGGTTCCATCCGCCTCAGCCGCGTGTCGCGTATGAAAGCGCACAATCGGCGCAGACATCCGGAGCTTCTTGGCAGTTCAGGGTGTGTTTCGGCTAGCCGAAAACTAGAGTGCCGGGTATCCTGAACTCATGACCACCTCCCAGCACGTCGACGCGCTAACCGGGCCCAAGCCGGCCGGGATGCTGGTCGCCGGTGTGCCGTGGCCAGCCCACAAGCTGGTCGCGCTGCTCGCGGGGCTGGCCACGTTGCTGATCGTCGGAGTGCTCACCGCCAGCGCGGCGCCCTCTGTCCTGGCCGCCGCAGCCGTGGCCGTCACGGCCGGACTGGTGTCCAAGTTGGTATTGCGCGCCTAAACCTCACGCCGGTTGCGTCGCGGACGAGGCTTTGGGTTCGTGCACGTCCGGTCCCGGTTCGCCGGCGTACAACTCCTCGATTTCGGCGGCGTACTTGGCGGCGATCGGCCGTCGTTTGAGTTTCATCGTCAGGGTGATTTCCTCACCGCCGGGCTCCCACAGTGTCGGCAGCACTCGAAAGCGCTTGATCTGCTCGACGCGCGAGAGCTTGGCGTTGCCCTCGGCGATCCCGGCCGCGATCCCCGCGATCACCTCCGGGTCGGCCGCGAGAGCTGCCGGCGAGGCATCGGCGAGTCCGTGTTGGGCCGCGTACGGGCCGACCGAGTCGGCATCGAACACCATCAACGCGGTGTTGTACGGTCGCCCATCCCCGACGGTGACCATCGCGCCGACCATAGGGCACGCGGCCAGGATCGCGTTCTCGATATTGGCCGGCGACATGTTCTTGCCGGCCGCATTGATGATCAACTCCTTTTTCCGGTCGACCACCCGCAGATATCCCTCGGAGTCCACGTCGAGAATGTCACCGGTGTGCAGCCAGCCGTCGGCGTCGATCGCATCGGCGGTCTTCGCCGGCTCTTTGCGATAGCCCTTCATCACCAGCGGACCGCGCACCAGGTATTCGCCGTCTTCGGCGATCTTGGATTCCAGCCCGGGAAGCAGCTTGCCGACGGTTCCCAGCCGCCCTTCGCGCGGATGAAAAACGCTGGCAACACAACTCAGCTCCGACATGCCCCAGACCTCGGCAATCGGGATGCCGATTCCGGCAAAGAAGCCGAGGGTCTCCTTCGGGATCGGCGCCGCCCCCGACACCGCCCACCGCAGCTGGTCCAATCCGAGCTTGGCGCGCAGCTTGGACAGCACCAACTCGTCGGCGGTGGTCCACTCCGCCGCCACGTCATCGGGCACCGGGTCTCCGGCGATCAATGCCGCAGCGCGCTTCCCGCTCACCGCCAGTGCCCATTGCAACGCCTGCCGCCGCTCCTCGTCGGGTTCATTCGCGACGGCGAATTGAATTGCGGCCTTGAGCTTTTCCCATACTCGGGGCACGGCTCCCCAAATGGTCGGCCGAACATCGGGCAACGCGGCCGCGATGGCACGCGCGTCGGAAACCACGGTGATCTGCGTGCCGAACACCTCTTGGTTGTAGAGCGCCATCATCCGGTCGGCGATATGCGCGGAGGGCAGGAACGACGTGATTCGGTCGCCGAATTCGACACCGAGAACGGCGTCGAGCGCCTGTCCTTCAAACAGCAGGTTGGCGTGCGTCATCTCCACGCCCTTGGGGTTTCCGGTCGTGCCGGAGGTGTAGATGAGCGTGACGATGTCGTCGGGTTGCACTGCACGCCAAGTCGATTCGAAGTCGAAATCGTCGGCGCCGGCGGCGTACAGATCCTCCAGAGACAGCGTTCCCTCCGGTGACCCGTCGATACACACAATGTGCTCGATGGGCGCACCGCTGGCTTGGATCCGCTCGACGTACTGCGCCTCGCACATCACCACTTTGGTTCCGGCGTTGCCGAACAAGTAGGTCAGCTGTTCGGCGGGCAGGGTGTTGTAGACCGAGAACGACGTGGCGCCGACGTGCTGTGCGCCCACCTCCAGGGGGTAGAACTCCACCCGGTTGGCCATCATCAGCGACACCGTGTCGCCGCGGCGCACCCCCAGCCCGGCCAGCCCGGCAGCGACCCGGCGTACCTGCGCCGCGTACTCGCGCCACGTCATGGTCTGGGTGTCGCCCGGGGTGCGAAGCGCGACGGCGTCGGGGTCGATCGCCGCCGTGCGCTGGAATGCGTCTGGCAGGGTGGTCGGACGCTCGGCCGTGGTCATATCGGTTCTCCTCCTTGGATGCTCAGCGGCGGCGTACCCGGTCCAGGTAGGCCTCGGCGGCTTTCCGCGACTCGGAATCGTGCAATGCAGTGACCAGAACGTCTGCGTCACTCCAGCTTCGCGCGGTGGCCACCATCCCGTCGGCCACGGCGTTGGTGTGGCGCTTCGTCGCGGCGAGCGTCAGCGCCGACTTGGTGAGTAGTTGTTGCACCAGTTGTTCGACCTCCTCGTCGAGATCGGTCTCCGGCACCACGCGGTTGAGGAATCCGGCTGCCTTGGCTTCATCGGCTCCGAATGGTCGACACGTCATCACCAGTTCCTTGGTAAGTGCGGGGCCGATCTCGCGCACCAGCCGCGGGATGCCGCCCCAGGCCAGCGGGATGCCGAGATCGACCTCGGGTATGGAAAACCGAGCCGAGTCGGCCGCGACCCGCAGGTCGCATGCGGCCGCGAGCACCAGTCCGCCGCCGACACAATGACCATGCAGCCGCGCGACGGTCACCGCACGCATGGCTTCGACGGCGTCGGCCATCCGCCGCCCGGCGTCGGCGGCTTCCCGCGCTGCGCCGGCCCCGTCGGCGGGATTGGTGAACACCGCCAAGTCCGCCCCGGCCGAGAACGCGCGACCATTGCCGCTGACGACGACGACTTTGACCTCAGGCCGGGCGTCGAACCAACGGGCGGCGGCCACCAGTTCGTTCAAGGTCTGCGTGCTGAGCGGGTTGAGCTTCGCCGGCCGGTTCAACGTGATCGAACCGCGTTGGCCATCAGCCACCACCTCGACAGTCGTCGGGTCGTGGGCTTCCATGTCTCCGACCGTAGGTCGCCGGGCAGGGCGCGGTGCCCAGAATCGACGTATGTTCTAGAGACTATGGCCATGGCAGCAACCTTGATCACCGGTGCGAACGTGTGGGACGGGGTGTCGGACGCCGCAGCGCCGCGGCACGTGCTGGTCGCCGACGGCCGCATCCAACGAGTCGAGGAGACGATCGACGCTCCTGCGGACGCGGAAGTGCTCGACCTGTCCGGGCACACCCTGACCCCGGGCTTCATGGACTGCCATACCCACGTGACATTGACACCGCCGCTTGGCCCGGCCACGGCCGCCGACTCCAGCACCGCAAAGACGTTGAAGTCGCTGCCGGTGCTACGGGCGCTGCTGCACAACGGCTTCACCACGGTGCGCGACCTCGGGTGTGGCGATCTCGACTATCCGACGGTCGACCTGCGCAACGCGGTAGCGGCTGGCATCATCGAGGGACCGCGCATGCTGGTGGCGCCACATATGATTTCGGCGCGCGGCGGCCACGGCGACTTCAGTGGATTCCTCGCCGACGAGTATCAAGGCTGTTCGCGACCACTGGAACTGGCGGCCGCCGATGGCGCCGACGAGATCCGCACCCGCGTCAGACAAGAGATTCGCGCCGGCGCGGACTGGATCAAATTCGGTGCGACCGGTGGCTTCGCCTCGCCGTCCGACGACCCCGGGCACGCCACCTACAGCCAGGAAGAGATGGACATCTTGGTCGCCACCGCGGCCGACCTCGAAATCCCGGCTACCCCGCACAGCTACGGCGACGACGGCATTCAACGAGCCGTCCGGGCCGGGGTGCGCAGCATCGAACACGGCAACCTCGCCTCGGCCGACACGCTGCGGATGATGGAGGACGCCGGGGTTTTTATGGTGCCGACTCAGTACGCGATCGTCTCCGGTGCCCGGCGCGACGAAAACGACCCGCTGTTGGCCGCCCTTCCGGAGTACGCGCTACGCAAGTTCCGCAAATACCGCGGCCCGCTGCTGGATGCTGCCGATCGGCTGGCCGGCAGCAACGTGCGGATTGCGTTCGGCACCGACGCCGGCATGTTTCCGCATCACGAGAACTGGCGGGAGTTCCCGATGATGGTGTCGACCGGCATCTCGCCGTTGCGTGCCCTGCGAGCAGCCACCAGCGTTGCGGCCGAACTGCTGCAACTCGACGACCTCGGTGTGATCGCCGAGGGCAAGATCGCCGATCTGATCGCCATGCCCGGCGACCCGTTCGCCGACATCGAGGTCACCGGTCAGGTCGACTTTGTCATGAAAAATGGTGTGATTCACAAACATCCGGCCGGAACACCGCCGAGCTAATGGGTCAAAAAAGGGTGCCGCAATAAGGTGCCCGGTCGGTACTGAAGGCGGCGTCCAGGTTTCGTACCGCACCGCTACGCAACTCGATGATGCGGTTGGCCCGGTGAAGTTCCGACGCCGGATGCGCACCCATGTAGATCGTTCCCAGTTCACCCAGACCGATTTCGACGTCGGCGGGACCGTCATGTGGCGTGCACTTTCCGGCACCGTCACGAGTCTGCAGCAGGAATCGTCCACCGGCGACGTCAAACGGATCTGTGACGTCCAGTACGACGTCAGCGTCGGCCGAGTACACCCGCGCTCCGAGCGCTTCGGGCACGTTCATGATTCGTATCCAGAGGAAATCACCCACCCCGGTCGTTTGAGCGGCACGCAGATCCTTGAGTTTGAGCGGAAGCGGATCGTCGGGCGGGACCTCGATTTCTATGTGCTCGAACACGTCCAAAGCCAACAACGCCTCGAGCAATTCGGTATGTGCTTCGTCCGTGATGGGGCAGAAGTCTTGGACAACCACGGTGCCGAACGGCGGCCGGAACGCGTGTGCCGCCGCTCCGACCACCCGGTATGTCAGGAAGCCGTCGGGATGGACGATGAAATTGAGCGCCGATCCGTCATCGCGCTGCGTCACTCTGTCTTCCAGAAAGTCGGACCACCAGGCGCTGTCCCGGGTCAGTGCGCCATGAGTCGCGGCACGCCATCGCTCGTAAATCCGGGGTAGTTGGTCTCTTGCCGCCGAAGCGCTGACTTCCCGTGCCCGCCTTACGCTTGGCGCGACTCGCAGCTTGGCAAAACGTGGCTCGATACGGAAAGCCCGCGCATAGCTCGCCACGCCGGCGCCCAAGGTCTCGTAAGCGGTTGGCCGGGTAGGGACACCACAAATGAACGAATAACCGCGGTCCAACAGGATTCCGGCGCCCTGGACGCTGATCTTCTGCCAAATTCCCCTTCCCTGATGTGATGCCGCCACGGTTGCCATGGTCAGCCACGCAGCACTGAGACTGCCGCCACCGGGCACGGTGACCTCCAGGCTGTAGCACAGCGAGGTTCCGACCACCAAAGGGTGCTGCGGATCGGACATATCCTCGGCAACCACAATGTCGTCGAGTTTGACCCGGCGCTTCCAGGCTTCGAAGTCCCCCGGCTCCGCGGAAAGTCCGAATGCGCGCGCCTGGTTCTCATAGACCGCCTGCAAGTCGCCATCGGATGGATGCCTGATTTTGATGGCGTCGTCCGTTGCGTTCATCGGTCATCCTTGCGGTTCAGTGCGGGTTCCGCCTGCGTACAGGTACCCACCGAATGAGCCGGCCAACCAGGAGCTCGCAACCCGATGTCCCCATCCAAGTGGTCAGGCGGCCCGAACCGGGTATGCGGTAGCGGCGGGCGAGCGACAGCGGAGGGACGCCGAGATGCTGCAAGCAACCACTCGACTTGCCATTAGCGCACCGCGACGCATCATCGCGGTCGCAGTCCTGGTTGCCTTGGCGGCCGCGGTGTTCGGCATCCCGGTGGTCGGCAGCTTGTCGGGCGGCGGCTTTCAAGACCCGAACTCGGAATCTGCCCGCGCGACGAAGTTGCTCAGGGACAAGTTCGGCCAAACCGATCAGAAGATGCTGATCGCGGTGACAGCACCTGCAGGCGCCCGCAGTGATCAGGCCCGCCGGGTGGCCACCGGCATCGTCGACCACCTGAAACGATCCCCGTGGGTGTTGGACGTGTCCTCGGCGTGGACATCGCCGCAGACCGCCGACCGGCTCATCAGCAAGGACGGCAAGTCCGGGTTGATTGTCGCCGGGCTGAAAGGCGGGGAGAAGACCGCGCAGAAATACGCCAGCACCCTCACCCGCGAACTGGTGCATGACCGCGACGGCGTCACCGTGCGCGCCGGTGGCATGGCGGTGGCCTATGCCCAGATAAACCACCTGAACAAGCGCGACCTGCTGCTGATGGAGTCCATCGCGATTCCACTCAGCTTCGTGGTACTGGTCTGGGTGTTCGGCGGTGTGGTGGCGGCGGCGCTGCCGATTGTGTTGGGGGCCTTGGCCATTCTCGGCACCATGTCAATGTTGCGGCTGATCAGCTTCGTTACCGACGTGTCGTCGTACGCACTGGACCTGTCCATCGCGATGGGTCTCGCCTTGGCAATCGACTACAACCTGTTGATCATCAGCCGCTACCGCGAGGAGTTGGCCCAGATGGGTGATCGGGAGCAAGCGCTGTTGCGGACCATGGCCACGGCCGGGCGCACCGTGCTGTTCTCTGCCACCACTGTCGGCTTGTCGATGGCCGTGATGATGGTGTTTCCGATGGATTTCTTGAAATCGTCGGCCTACACCGTGGTTGCCACCGCAGCGGTTGTTGTGGCGGCAACTGTCGTGGTGACACCGGCGGCGATCGTGCTGCTGGGGCCGAGACTGGACGCGCTGGACGCCCGCCCCCTGGTCTGCCGGATGCTGCCGCGTGCGAAGTGGTGCCGCGACCACGCGCACAAGACACCCGACTCGCTGTTCTGGTACCGATCGACCAAGTTCGTCCTGCGCCATGCCGTGCCGGTTGGTCTGAGCGTGGTCGCACTGCTCCTGCTGTTGGGCGTCCCGTTCCTCGGCGTGAAGTGGGGCTTTCCCGATGAACGCGTGCTGCCCCGATCGGCTTCGGCGCGCCAAGTCGCCGACATGTTGGACAACGACTTCCCCGACGGGATAGGGACGGCGGTGTCCGTCGTCGTCCCCGACGCACGTGGCGTGACCCGCGTCGACTTAGAGCGTTACGCCGCCGAGCTGTCACGCGTACCTGACGTGTCGGCGGTCACCGCACCGACTGGAACGTTCGTGGCCGGGCGCCTGATTGGACCGCCCGACGCGCCCACCGGTATCGCGCACGGCAGTCCATTCCTCACTGTCGCCAGCACCGCGCCGCTGTATTCGGAAGCCTCGGCCAGGCAGCTCGACCGGTTGCATGAAGTCGCCGGACCGGCCGGGCGGTCAGTGGAGATGACCGGGCTGGCGCAGATCAACCGCGACAGCGTCGACGCGATCACCAAGCGGCTTCCGCTCGTGCTGGGACTGATCGCCGTCATCACGTTCACGCTGCTGTTCTTGCTTACCGGCAGCGTGGTGATACCGGTGCAGGCGCTCGTGTGCAACGTGTTATCGCTGACGGCGGCATTCGGCGCAATGGTGTGGATCTTCCAAGACGGACACCTCGGCGCACTGGGGACGACCCCGAATGGGACGTTGAATGCCAACATCCCGGTGTTGTTGTTCTGCATCGCTTTCGGGCTGGCCATGGATTACGAGGTCTTCCTGGTCTCGCGGATGCGTGAGTTTTGGCTGACGTCCGGAGCCGCGGACAAGGTGCGACCGAGCGCGGCCGACGCCCAC
Source organism: Mycobacterium sp. NGS62 (assembly GCF_059812285.1). NCBI lineage: Bacteria > Bacillati > Actinomycetota > Actinomycetes > Mycobacteriales > Mycobacteriaceae > Mycobacterium > Mycobacterium sp. NGS62. The sequence goes on from NZ_JCALCK010000008.1 coordinate 26,590, forward strand.
GCGGCCAGCGACGAGAGCACGGCCCTGGGCATAGCGGGCATCGGCCGGGTGGTCACCGCGGCTGCGGTGGTGATGTCGATTACGTTTGCCGCATTGATTCCGGCGCAGGTGTCGTTCATCCGAATGCTCGGTCTCGGCCTGACACTTGCGGTACTGGTCGACGCCACCCTGGTGCGAATGGTCCTGGTTCCGGCTTTCATGCACCTGGTTGGTCCGCGGAGCTGGTGGGCGCCCAAACCGTTGGCGTGGCTGCATCGACGGTTCACACCCCGGGGAACCGATGACCCGTCACAGCGCACGGCCGACGTGGAGCTGGAGCGGGCTTCGTCCGTGAGCGACCGAAGTTAGCGTCGCTGCGCAGCGAGCGCACCGACTGGCCGGCGGCGCCGTGAAGCCTCTCCTCGAATCCGCGCGAGCGCGAAGATTGCCGCCGTCATCACCAAAGCGGCTGCCGCCAGCGCAATCATCCTGGCACGACCGGTGTCCAGCGTCTCGCCGAGGACGGCGATACCCAGCGCTGCCGCCACTACCGGCTGCGACACCTGCAGCGTCGGCATCGACGCGGTCAGGGGCCCGGCCCGGAACGCTGATTGGCTCCACACGAGACCTCCCAGTGCGACCAGTAGCCAGGCATACAGCTCGGGTGTCCGGACCACCGCCCACCCGCCATCGCCCAGCCGGTGGACGACTTCCTTGGTGAGTACGGAGAAGACACCCCAGAGCGAACCCGATACGAAGGCGAACAGCACTGCAGCCAAAGCACCATCCCAAATCCGGCCGGCCACGATGCATCCGATTAGCGGCGGTCCCAGTACCGCCACCGCACCGGCCCACGTCTGAAGCGATGCGCTCGAACGACCGGCCTGCGGATGTCCCACGGTGACGATCACCGCAACGGCCACAGTCAACGACGCGGCCCAAATCCACTCTCGGCCGGTCACCGTGCGATGTGACAACGCTGCGCTGATCGGCAGGGCAAACAGTATCGACAACATGAGCAATGCCTGCACCAGCAACACCGACCCCTGAACCAGCGCGGCCGCCTGCAGCCCGATACTTGCCAGCAGGATCAATGTGCCGCACAGCCAGCGCTGATCGCGCAGGAGCTTCACGATTAGTTTGACGTGGCCGGTCCCTGCGTCAGTGATCCGTTGCGTTGCGCGTTGCTGCAGAACGTCGCCGATCGCGATGCACAGCGCAGAGCTCAGCGCGAGCAGAGCGGCAATGTGCACTGTGGCCATGTACCCGTTTTCGCGGCCGCGCCGTCGGGGTCGGGCTCAGGCCGGTATTGCCGGGTGAATCCCGCAGGTACAGGCGTCGATCGACGGGCAAGTGCAGCGCATGCCCCACTCGATCACCGCCCGCGCTCGCGCGAGCGAGGCCAGCTGGGCGTCGATCTCGGCGAGTTTGGCCTCGGCGAGAGCCCGGCTGACCGGACGTCCCGGCGCGTCGTCGGCGAATAGCAGCTGTATCTCGTCGAGCGCGAATCCGGCGGACTTGCACAGCCGGATCACCTCGAGTCGGGCCAGCACCGCGTCGTCGTAGCGACGCTGACCGCCCACCCGGTCCGGCGCCGGGACCAGACCAATCTGCTCGTAGTAGCGCAAGGTGGTCGCCGCGACACCGGCTTCGCGCGCCACTTCTCCGATCGTCAATGCCGCGGCCATCGGACCCTCCTGATATTCGAGCTTGACTTAGAGTCAACTCTAAGCTGTTGACTCGGTGGCATGCATACCCAATGCCTCGATGAGTTGCGCACCACCCGTTATGCGATGCTCCGGTCGTTTCGCCGCGACGGCACGCCCGTCGACACCCCGATCTGGTTCGGGTTCGATGGACCGACCGTGGTGTTTCGCACCAAAATCGGTCCCAAGACCCGACGGCTGGCGGCCCACCCGGAGGTCGAACTCACCGCCTGCGACCACCGGGGCCGAGTGCGCCCGGGGGCGTCGAAGCTCACCGGCCACGCCACGATCCTGTCGGACGCCGACGCCGATGCCGGCAATCGCATGTTGCACGAGCGGTACGGCTGGCAATGGAACATCGTGCCGCTGATCAAGGTGCCGGGTGTCACCAACGTGAACCGAGACCTGAGCCTGCGCGAGAAGCTGCGGCGCGCCCGTTATCGTGGCGTCTGGCCCGGCTTTGTGATTGTCGGGATCGCGCCCCATGCCTGATCCCGTCCGCTCCCCCGGTGTCATCGAATGCTGCACCGCCGCAGCCGGACTCGTTTGGGGCATGATTCGACCCCGGCAACCGGATCAGCGGTTCATCCGTAGTGTCGTCGACGTGGGGCTGCCAAATCCTGGTGCCACCGTGACCGTGACCGCACTACCGCAAATGCCGCGCTCGGTGCCGACCGCGATGATCGTGGAGGGTACGTTTGCGCCCCGACGGGTGCAGAACTCGTTGACGTCGTTTCTCGTCAGGCATCCAACGGCGACGTTCATCGTCGACCCTGCCGTGTGCGTCGACGTCGAACACCGGGCCATCGCCCAGCTTTCCGCGGCATTGCGTCCTGCGGTGCGTCCGCCCGCGAACACCATCCCCACGATCACCGCGCTGGAACAGCTGGCCACCACCCCCGAGTTGGATTTCGCGCTCCCGACCCACTCGCACTGGGACCACGTTTCGGGCCTGCTGGACATGCCCGGACTGCCAGTCCGGCTGCACCGCACCGAATATGACTGGGTCAACACCGGGCCGGTGGCCCCGGCGGGCGGGGTTCGCGATTCGCTGCGCGACCGGCCCGTCGTCGAATACGAACTCGACGGACCGCCGGTCCTGACCTTCACCAGAAGCCACGATGTGTTCGGCGACCGCTCCGTCATTCTGGTCGACCTCGCCGGACACACCCCCGGCAGCGTCGGCGTTCTTACCCACACCGCCGAGGGCTGGATACTGATCGCGGGTGACGCGGCGTGGCACGAGCTGCAGATCGAAAAAATCCGGCAAAAGGCAAGCTATCCAGGCGTTTTGGCCGACGAGAACCGCGGCGAAACATTCCGGACACTGCAGCGGCTGCACCTGGCGCGCCATGCGGTGACGATCATCCCGACCCACGACCACCAGGCGGTCCTGCAGTTACCCGCCTCCTCGACCCGCGAGCGTGAAACCCTTGCGAAAAACTCGCGAAAAACTCGCAACAGTTTCACGCTCGGCGCAAAAGATTTCAGCCCAGGCAGCCGGGACCCAGCAGCGCCTTGAGGTCGCCCATCAGCGCGGGCGATGGCGTCACCCGCAGCGAGGCGTCCAACTCCAGCGTGGTGATCCGATCCCCGCTGATCAGCCGCAAGCGCACCTGCGACGTGCCCGGATGGCGGGCCAGCACCTGTTTGAGCGCGCTGACCTTGTCGATGGTGCACTGGCGGGTGGGCAGGCTGACCGCCAGCGGCCGATCGACCTGTGCGCTGGAAAAATCTGGCACCACAAGCTCGTTGGCGATCAGGCAGACCCGGTCGTCGGAGATCTTCACCCGCCCGCCGACGAGGACCACGGCGTCGTCGACGATGTCGGCGCCGTAAGCGGTGTAGGTGTGCGGGAAGAACATCACCTCGATACCACCGGTCAAGTCTTCCAATTGTGCTGATGCCCAGGGCATCCCGTTCTTGTTGACCCGTCGGTTGACTGACGCCAGAATGCCGCCCACCCGTACCGAAGTGTCGTTGGGCACGTCGCCGTCGAGTATCGCCGGAATGGGCGTATCCACCTGGGTGGCCAGCAGATGTGCGATCCCGTTGAGCGGATGACCGGACACGTACAAGCCGAGCATTTCGCGCTCCAGCGCCAACTTGTGCTTGTCCTCCCACTCCTCGGTGGGCACTTTGATCGCGAACACCGACTCTGCAGCGGTATCGCTGCCGCCGAACAAATCGAACTGTCCCATCGCCTCGGCCTTTTTGGTGCCCAGCACCGAGTCCACCGCGTCGGTGTGCACGAGGAACAAACCCTTACGCGGATGACCCAACGAGTCGAACGCGCCGGCTTTGATCAGCGACTCGGTGACCCTCCTGTTGCAGGCGGCGATGTCGATCTTGTTCAGATAGTCGGAGAAGTCGGTGAACTTACCCTTATCGGTACGCGTATTCAGCAGTGAGGCAACGACATTGGCGCCGACGTTGCGCACCGCGCCCAGTCCGTATCGGATGTCGGTGCCGACCGAGGCGAAGTTCAGCCCGGACTCGTTGACGTCGGGGGGCAGCACGGTGATGCCGAGCTTGCGGCAATCGGCCAGGTAGACCGCCGCCTTGTCCTTATCGTCGCCGACCGAGGTGAGCAGCCCAGCCATGTATTCGGCGGGATAGTTGGCTTTGAGGTAGGCCGTCCAGTAGGACACCATGCCGTACCCGGCGGCGTGCGATTTGTTGAACGCGTAGTCGGCGAACGGCAGGATGGTGTCCCACAGCGCTTTGATCGCGCCACCCGAGAAACCGTTGGCCTTCATACCTTCGGAGAAGCCCTCGAACTCCTTTTCCAGCACTTCGCGTTTCTTCTTGCCCATCGCTTTACGCAGAATGTCGGCTCGGGCCAGCGAGTAGCCGGCCACCTTCTGCGCGATGCGCATGATCTGCTCTTGGTAGACGATCAGGCCGTAGGTCTCGGCGAGAATTTCGCGCAGCGGTTCCTCGAGTTCGGGGTGGATGGGTTTGATGGCCTGCCGGTTGTTTTTGCGGTCGGCGTAGTCGTTGTGGGCGTTCATGCCCATCGGGCCGGGGCGGTACAACGCCAGTACTGCGACAATGTCTTCGAACCCGGTGGGCTGCATGCGGCGCAGCAGGTCGCGCATCGGCCCACCGTCGAGCTGGAACACGCCCAGCGTGTCGCCGCGGCCCAGCAGCTCGTAGGTGGCCGGGTCGTCGAGCGGCAGTGACTCGAGGTCGAGGTCAATTCCCCGGTTGGCCTTGATGTTGTGGATCGCGTCGCCGATGATCGTCAGGTTGCGCAGCCCGAGGAAATCCATCTTCAGCAGGCCGATCGCCTCACACGACGGGTAGTCCCATCCGGTGATGATCGCGCCGTCCTGCGGCCGCTTCCACAGCGGAATCGCCTCGGTGAGCGGTTCGCTGCTCATGATGACCGCGCAGGCGTGCACGCCGGCGTTGCGGATCAGCCCTTCCAGGCCGCGCGCGGTCTGGTAGATGGTCCGCACATCGGGGTCGGTGTCGATCAGGCCGCGGACCTCGGCGGCCTCCTTGTAGCGCTCGTGGTTCGGGTCGGTGATGCCGGACAGCGGAATGTCTTTGGCCATAATCGCCGGCGGCAGGGCCTTGGTGATCCGGTCGGCGATCGCGAAGCCGGGCTGGCCGTAGTGGATGCGCGCCGAATCCTTGAGCGCGGCTTTAGTTTTGATGGTGCCGAAAGTGATGACCTGCGCGACCCGGTCCTGGCCCCACTTGTCGGCGGCGTAGCGCACCATTTCACCGCGGCGGCGGTCGTCGAAGTCGATGTCGATGTCGGGCATCGAAGTACGTTCCGGGTTGAGGAACCGCTCGAAGAGCAGACCGTGCGGGATCGGGTCGATGTCGGTGATGCCCAGCGCATAAGAGACCAGCGAGCCGGCCGCCGAGCCGCGGCCGGGACCGACCCGGATGTCGACCGAGCGCGCATAGTTGATCAGGTCTGCCACGATCAGGAAGTACGACGGAAATCCCTTGCCGCAGATGACTTCGATCTCGTAGGCGGCGCGCTCGGAGTAGCCGTCCGGGATACCGCCGGGAAACCGTCGTCGCAAGCCGCCGTCCACCTCGTGCCGTAACCAGGACGCCTGGTCGTGGCCCTCGGGCACCGGGAACACCGGCATCCGGTCGCGGGGAGCCCACACGTCGGCATAGGAGCTGACCCGCTCGGCGATCAGCAGCGTGGCATCGCACGCGCCGGGAAGCTCGTGATCCCAGATCCCCCGCATCTCGGCGGCCGACTTGAGGTAGTAGCCGTCGCCGTCGAACTTGAACCGATTGGGATCCGACAGCGTCTTGCCGGTCTGCACACACAGCAGCGCCTCGTGGTTGTGCGCGGCGTCGCGGGTGACGTAATGGCAGTCGTTGGTGGCCAGCGCGGGGATGTTCAGCGTCCGGCCGATCTCCAGCAGCCCCTCTCGCACCCGGCGCTCGATGTCCAGGCCGTGGTCCATCACTTCAAGGAAGTAGTTGTCGGCGCCGAAGATCTCCCGCCACTTGGCCGCCGACTCCAGCGCTTCGCGGCGCTGCCCGAGCCGCAGCCGTGTCTGGACCTCGCCGGACGGGCAGCCGGTGGTGCCGATGATGCCGGCGGCGTGCTCGGCGACCAGCTCGGCATCCATCCGCGACCACTTGCCGAGCTGCCCTTCGAAGGAGGCCAACGAGGACAGCTTGAACAGGTTGCGCAGGCCGGTGGCGTTCTCGGCGACCATGGTCAGGTGGGTGTAGGACCCGGATCCGGACACGTCGTCGCTCTTCTGGCCCGGGTCACCCCACAAAACCCGGCGGGTATCGAACCGCGACGCGGGCGCGACGTAGGCCTCCACCCCGATAATCGGCTTGATACCGGCTTCCGTGGCGGCGTTGTAGAACTCGCTGGCGCCGAACATGTTTCCGTGGTCGGTCATCCCGATCGCCGACATCTCCAGCCGCTGCGCCTCGGCCAGCATCGGCGCGATCTTCGCGGCACCGTCCAACATCGAGTACTCGGTGTGGTTATGCAGGTGCACGAAGGATTGGTTCATAGGGACGCCAGTCTATGACCGGGTGCCGACATGTGATCGGCGTGTCGCGAGGCGTGTCTGCGCGGTCTGGGTGCGCGCCGAGCGTGAACTGGTTGCGACCATCTGGCCGGATCGTGGCAACGACTTCACGCTCGGCGGCGTAATCGATTCCTCGGACAGGTCCGGCCGGGCTCCTCTAGCTTGAGCGCATGAGCGTGTACAGGGTCACCGACCTTATCGGGACGAGCACGGTGTCGTGGGAGGACGCTGCGGCGCAAGCAGTGCGACGGGCGCAGGAGACCATCGACGACATCCGCGTCGCCGAGGTTGTCGAGCAGGATCTGGCCCTGGACGCGACGGGTGGGATCACCTACCGCACGAAGCTCCGGCTCTCGTTCAAGATCAGGCCGCGAGGGTCTACCGCCTAGCCGCGCAGCTGCCGGACGATCCGCAGCGCGGGCAGCAGCACGCTGCGCGGCGCGAACCGGCCGCCCATGCTGGCGACCTTGGGAACGATCCCCGGCACCACGCTGCGCTTACCCTCGAGCATCCCCGCGATCGCGGCTTCAGCTACCTCTGGCGGCGAGACCTGCGCGATGCGAACGTTCACGTGCTCGGCATCGGCGATCTGGGCCCACTCGGTGGGCACCGGACCCGGACACAACACCGTGCAGGAGACTCCGGTTCCGTGCAGCCCCTCGTGGACGGCTTCGGAGAAGGTCTGAACAAAGGCCTTGGTGGCCGAATAGACCGCCATGCCCGGCAACGGCTGAAACGCCGCGATCGAGGCGATGTTGAGCACCGCACCGGCGCCGCGTTCGACCATTCCGGGCAGCGCCGCGTGCGTGAGTTCCATCAACGCCAGCGCGTTGAGCGTGATCTGTTCGCTTTCCCGCTCGACCGGCAAGGTATGAAAAGCACCGCTGGTGCCGAAGCCGGCGCTGTTGCACAAGCCGGCGATCGGTGTGTTGGCGATGTGCTCGACCAGCGCTACCCGGCTTTTGATGTCGGCCAGGTCGAGGGGCATGACGTCGACGCCGACCGAATGTTGGTCGCGCAGTTCGTCGGCGAGCTCGTCGAGGCGGTCACGACGCCGCGCGACCAGCAGCAGCGGGTAACCGCGCCGGGCCAGGCCGCGGGCCAGCTCGGTGCCGATACCGGAGGAGGCACCGGTGACGACGACGGTTGCCTGATTGTCAGGTTTGGGCAGGCTCATGATCACTCACCAATGAATTCCGCGGGTCGCTCGCACGAACGTCTCGCTGCGCTTGTCGAATTTGTTTGTGTCCCCGGGCTTTTCGCTGCCCTGAGCGGCTGCGGAGTCGTCGAACATACTGAACGCACGGTTGCGGACCAGGTCCATCACCAGCGGGCTGACGGCATCAGCGACCGCGGCGAACTGGCCGAACGGTGAGCTGACCCGACGTGGTCGGTGCACGATCGCGTCGGCGAGCACACCGGCTGCCTGATCGGGCGTCAGCGTCGGGAATTTGTCATACATGGTGGTCGGGCTGATCATCGGGGTGCGAACCAGCGCCATGTGCACGGTGGTGAACCGGACGTCGTCGTTGACTGTTTCGGCTTGCAACGCGTCGCAGAGCGTGTCGAGGGCGGCCTTGCTGGCGATGTAGGCGCCGAAGCGCGGTGCGCGGGTCTGCACGCCCGCCGACGACACGTTGATGATCTGGCCGAAGCCACGCTCTCGCATCCCCGGGGTGAATTTGAGGATGAGTTGCACCGCGCCGAGGTAGTTCAACTGCATGGTGCGCTGGTAGTCGTGGATCCGGTCGTAGGACAACTCGAGCGAGCGCCGAATGGAGCGCCCCGCGTTGTTGATGAGGATGTCGACTCCGTCGAGATCGGCCAGCACCTGGTCGGCCATCGCGGCGATGGCGTCCATGTCGGACAGATCGCACGGATAGATGTGAGCAGTCCCGCCCTCGCCGCGGATGTCGTCGGCGACTTTCTCCAGCTTCTCCGGGGTGCGCGCAACGAGCACCACCTCGCCGCCGGCGCGGGCGATTTTCTTGGCGGCCGCTTCCCCGATGCCCGACGACCCGCCGGTGATCAGGCTGACCCTGCCATCCACGGCGTCGCGCAGCGAGCGGCCCTCGACCGCGTCGAGCAGATTTCGCAGATAAAACGGGCGGTAGCGGCCCGCGGAGTTCGGAGTGTTGACGATGTTGGACACCGCGGCCACTGGCTTTGCTACGAGGTTGGTGAGGTCACCGAGATTCATGGGTCGAGTCTGCTACACCGCAATGGCGGGTTTCGGTGATTCGTGGGCAATCGGGTTGTTACGTCAGGCAATCGCCCCGTGACGGCGGCCTAACGGCCGCGCAACCCTTGGATGGTCGGCTATCGGTATGGAATCGCTCTACGACAGAATCGGCGGCTACGAAGCGCTCGAAGTGGTTGTCGAGGACTTCTACGCGCGTGTGCTTGCCGACGGTGAACTCGCAGTCTTCTTCGCGGGGACGAATATGAACCGGCTGAAAGGCAAGCAAGCCGCCTTCCTGGCCGCCGCGCTGGGCGGGCCGGAACCCTACTCCGGCGCGTCGATGAAGCAGGTGCATCAGGGCCGGGGAATCGCCATGCACCACTTCAACCTGGTGGCGGGTCACCTGTGTGACGCGTTGGCGGCGGCCGGAGTAACCGCCGAGACGATCAGCGAGATCGTTGCACTGCTCACCCCGCTGGCCGGCGACATCGCCTCGGACGTCGAGGCTGCGCGGATCTGAGTTCGGGTTTTCTCTCGCCGAGCGTGAAACTGTTGCGAAATTTCGCGCGATTTTTCGCAATGGCTTCACGCTCGGTGCACGAACGACAATGGACAATGCATCCATGCCGCAAACGTTCGACGAGCTGGTGGCGGAAGCCGCCGCAGCCCCGGTGGACGGCTGGGATTTCTCCTGGCTAGACGGGCGCGCCACCGAACAGCGCCCGTCGTGGGGATATCAGCGGCTGATGAGTCGGCGGCTGGCGGACGCGTCGGCCGCGCTGGACCTGCAGACCGGGGGCGGCGAAGTGTTGTCCGGCGCCGACAAGTTTCCGCCGACGATGGCCGCCACCGAGTCCTGGCCGCCGAACCGGGCTCGTGCCGCCAAGCTGTTACACCCCCGCGGCGTGGTGGTCGTCGCGACCACCGACGAGCCGGTGTTGCCGTTCGCCGACGAGGCGTTCGATGTGGTGACCAGCCGCCATCCGATCACGTTGTGGTGGAGCGAGATTCACCGGGTGCTACGACCAGGCGGCACCTACTTGGCCCAGCACGTCGGGCCGGCGACCATGGTCGAGCTGATCGAGTTTTTCCTCGGACCAAAGCCGGCGGTGGGAGCCGAACGGGACCCTGCCGTCGAGCGGGCCCAGGCAACCGCCGCCGGTCTGGAGATTCTGGACATGCGGATGGAGCGACTGCGCGCAGAGTTCTTCGACGTCGGCGCCGTCATCTACATTCTGCGCAAGGTGATTTGGACGGTGCCCGACTTCACTGTCGACCGCTACCGAGACCGGCTGTGTGAACTCCACCAGCGCATCGAGGCGCAGGGCCCGTTCGTCACGCATTCCACCCGGACGCTTGTCGAGGCCCGCAAGCCCGGGCAATCGACCTGAGTCACCCGTCGGCCCGCAGCACATCCAGCGCGTGCTGCAGGTCCGGCGGGTAGGGGCTGACGATCTCCAGCTGCCGACCGTTGCCCGGATGGGTGAACGACAGCGCTCGCGCATGCAGCCATTGCCGTTCCAGGCCAAGCTTTTTCGCCAGCTTCGGGTTGGCGCCGTAGGTCAAGTCACCGCAGCACGGGTGGTGCAGGGCCGCGAAGTGCACCCGAATCTGGTGGGTGCGACCGGTTTCCAGGTGGACGTCGAGCAGGCTCGCCGCCACAAACGCTTCCAGGGTGTCGTAGTGAGTGAGGCTGTGCCGGCCGTTGGCGGTGACGGCGAACTTCCAGTCGTGGCTGCGGTGCCGGCCGATCGGCGCGTCGATGGTGCCGCTGGACGGATCCGGATGTCCCTGCACCAGCGCGTGATAACGCTTGTCGACCGTGCGCTGTTTGAACGCACGCTTGAGTGCGGTATAGGCGCGATCGGAGATCGCCACCACCATCACACCCGACGTGCCGACGTCGAGGCGATGCACGATGCCCTGCCGTTCATGGATGCCCGACGTGGTGATTCGGTAACCGGCGGCGGCCAGCCCGCCCAGCACCGTCGGCCCGCTCCATCCCACCGACGCGTGGGCCGCCACCCCTGCGGGTTTGTCGACGGCGACGATGTCCTCGTCGGAGTACAGCACCGTCATGCCCTCGATGTCGACGGGCGTGTTCTCCAGCGGTGCGGGCGCCTCAGGCAGCCGGACGTGCAACAAGGCGCCGGCGGCCAGCCGATCGGACTTGCCTGCCGGCACGCCGTCCAGTTCGACTTCGCCGTCTTCGGCCAGAGCCGCCGCGGCGGTTCGCGACAACCCCAGCAGACGCGCCAGCCCCGCATCCACCCGCATGCCCGCCAACCCCTCAGGGATCGGCATCGACCGGTCAGGCATCGGGCTTACGGCGGCCCACGGTGTCGAAGTCGAAGCCGAACACCGACAGCGCGACCAGCAGGATCGCTCCGCCCACCACCGACGGGTCGGCCACGTTGAACACCGGCCACCAGCCGATCGACAAGAAGTCCACGACATGGCCGCGCAGCGGGCCCGGGGAGCGGAAGAACCGGTCGACCAGGTTGCCCATCGCGCCGCCGAGGATCATGCCCAGCCCGACGGCCCACCACGGCGAGACCAGCCGACGTCCCATCCAGAAAATGCCGACCACCACGCCGGTGGCGATCAGCGTCAACAGCCAGGTGTATCCGGTTGCCATCGAAAACGCCGCCCCGGAATTGCGCACCAAAGTCCAGGTGACGGTGTCGTCAATGATCGGCACCGGTTGGCCCGGGGTTAGCAGTTTGACCGCGATCACCTTGGTGATGATGTCGAGCGCCAGCACGACCGCCGCGACCGAAAGCAGCAGGCGCAGCCGTCGCGGCGGCGCGGGAGCTTCGGCGTCTCCCGCCGTCGTGACCGGCTCGGCCGATCGTGTTGGTTCCTCAGTGGACAAGCGCCGCTCCTCCTCATCGCTTCGTCCCCAGCTTCGCGGGGACCCCGCTGCATCGTCTCGCCGGCGGCTACACCCCTATCATCCCAGCATGGGCCGCCTCACCGTTATCGCCACCGGCGGCACGATCGCCACCAGCACGGATGCCGACGGTGTGCGACGGCCGACCCGCGGCGGCGCCGACCTGACCGCCGGCCTCGACGTGGACGTGGTCGACGTGCTGGCGCTGGACAGCTCGCAGCTCACACCGGCCGACTGGGATGTGATCGGCGCGGCAGTGCGGGCCGCCGCCGAGCACGGCGCCGCGGGGGTGGTCGTCACCCATGGCACCGACACTCTCGAGGAGACGGCGCTGTGGCTGGACCTGACGTATGGCGGCCCGGTCCCGGTCGTTCTCACCGGAGCGTTGCGCAGCGCCGATGCGCCCGATGCCGACGGCCCGGCCAACCTGCGCGACGCGCTGTCGGTGGCGGCCAGTTCTGCTGCCCGCGACCTGGGGGTGCTGGTGTGTTTCGGTGGGCGGGTGCTGCAGCCGTTGGGTCTGTACAAGGTGGCGACGGGCTTCACTGGGGCGCTGCTGGGCACCGTCGACGGTGGGATCGCCGAACCGAAAGCCCGCCCCTACCTGGGCGAGTTGAGCGCCGCGGCCGGCCCGCGGGTGGACATAGTCGCGGTCTACCCGGGCAGCGACGCGGTGGCACTGGATGCCTGCGCCGCCGCGGGCGCGCGGGGCGTGGTGCTGCAGGCGCTGGGATCGGGTAACGCCGGCGCGGCGGTGATCGACGGGGTGCGCCGGCTTCGTGCCGACGGCGTGGTGGTCGCGGTGTCCACCCGGGTCGCCGGCGGCCGGGTCAGCCCGGGTTATGGCCCCGGCCGCGACCTGGTCGACGCCGGCGCGGTGATGGTGCCGCGGCTGCCGTCCAGTCAGGTCCGGGTGCTGGTGATGGCGGCCCTGGCCGCGCAACTACCGGTGCGCGACGTCGTCGGCCGCTGGGGCTGATTCGACCAGCGCCGCAACGTATTCCGGCCACTGGAGGCTGTCGATGGGATTGGCGGGAGTGAGTTCGCCGGTGACGAGGGGAAACGTGCGGGCCGGGCCCGGTCCGGTGCTGCGGGTTTCGAACCGCACCGTGACCACGCCGTGGCCGGCGCCCTGCACCCAGCCGTGCCCGAACGCGCGGTGCATGACGTCGTCGCCGATCCGCCACGTCGTCGCGTCCGGCTCCACGTCTGCGGCGTGATCGGCTTCCGAGGTTTCCGCCGAGACCTCCAGGCCAGGGAACAGCGATTCCTGGCGGACGTCGGACAGACCCGAAAACCCAACGCCGAGTAGCCGAATCGGGCCGACTTGGCGCGGATCCAGCAGCAGGCGGCGAGCCACCGCGGCCAACGCGGCGGCATCGGCGGTGGCATAGGGCAGGGTGGCCGAGCGGGTCAGTGTGCTCATGTCGGATTTCTTCAACTTCACCGTGACCGTGCGCGCGCCGCGGCCATCGCGGGACAGCCGCTGGTGGGCGTGCTCGGCGATCGGGCCGACCGCGTCGCGCAATTCGTCGAGGGTGGTCAGGTCGGCCGGGAAGGTGGATTCGGCGCTGATCTGCTTGGCTTCGGCACGTTCGGCGACCGGGCGGTCGTCGATGCCGCAGGCCAGCCGGTGTAGGGCGGGGCCGATCGTGGCGCCCAAGATGCTGGCCACTTCGGGCTGGCTCAGCGCGGCCAGCTGCCCGATCGTTTCGATGCCGAGTCGATGCAGCTTCTCTTCGGCGACCGGGCCTATCCCCCACAGCCTGCGCACTGGAAGCCCGCCCAGCAGCGCCGTCTCCTCGGCGCGCCTGACCACCCGGATCCCGTCGGGCTTGGCCAGACCCGAGGCGATCTTGGCGATCTGCTTGCCCGAACCGGCGCCGACGGAAGCGACCAGGCCGGTCTCGTCGCGCACCCGTCGACGCAGGTCCTCGCAGTAGGCCTCGACGTCGGCGGCTGAGGAGCCGGCCAGTTCCGAAGGCTCGGCGAACGCCTCGTCGAAGGACAGCTGCTCGACGACGGGCACCGCGTTGCGTACGGTCTCGAACACCCGCCGGCTGGCCACCCCGTAGACCACCCCGCGCGGCGGCAGCACTACCGCCTGGATGCCGACGAGTCGACGGGCCTGATGCATCGGCATCGCCGAACGGGCGCCGAAAACCCGGGACTCGTAGCTGGCGCCGGCCACCACGCCACGGCCCCCCAGCCCGCCGACCAGCACCGGGCGGCCGCGCAGGGTCGGTCGAGTGAGCTGCTCGACGGACGCGAAGAACGCGTCCATGTCGAGGTGCAGCACCCAGCGGGAGTCCACAGCAATCGATGCTATTGCGCTAGCGTCTGAATCCATGGCCATGAATCTGTGTCACCGGTTGTGTTGCAGCTCGACCCGCTACTTCAAAGCTGTCGAGGACGGGCTGCTGCCATGGGTGCTCGGCGACATCGACTTGGGCGACAACGTGCTCGAGATCGGACCGGGTTACGGCGCCAACATCCGGGTGCTGATCGACAAGACCCCGCACTACACCGCCGTGGAAATCGACCCGCCGATGGCGCAGCGGTTGCAAGGACGGTACGGCGAGCAGGCGCGCATCATCAACGGGGATGGCACCGACACCGGGCTGCCGTCCGACGAGTTCAGCTCGGTCGTGTGTTTCACGATGCTGCACCATGTGCCGACACCAGCGTTGCAGGACCAGTTGTTCGCTGAGGCGTTTCGGGTGCTGCGGCCTGGCGGAGTGTTCGCGGGCAGTGACAGCGCGGCGTCAACCCTGTTCTCGATTTTGCATTTCCGCGACACCTGCAACCCGGTGTCGCCGGACACCCTGCCGGACCGGTTGCGCGCGGCGGGTTTTGACGATGTCGACGTGGATGCTAATCGCCGTCGACTACGCTGGCGCGCGGCCAAGGCCTAGCTGTTGCGCCGAGATCGACGCTAGCGCCAAAAATCGTGACAAATCCAGCGCTAGCGTCGATCTCGGTGCTAGACCTTGGTCAGCGATACCCGCACGCCGTCGCCGATTTCCACAGCATCGACGGGCTCGCCGAATTCGAAGCTGGTGGCCAGGATTTCGCCGGCGATCAGCTCCGAGTGTGCGCGTGCCCAGTCGGCCCGCTCAGCAGGCACCGACATCACCACGCTGATGCGGTCGGAGACGTCGAGGCCGGTCGACTTGCGTAGCTCCTGCAGCTCGCGGATGCGGTCTTTGGCCCAGCCTTCGGCTTCCAGTTCAGGGGTGACCGTGCCGTCGAGCACCACCAGGCCGGCGCCGTCGGGCAGCGCGGCGGTGTACTCCGGGTCCGCTGCCACCAGCCGGGAGCTGTACTCCTCGGGCTGCAGCACCGCCGGCCCGGCGGTCAGCGTGCCGTCGTCGTTGACGACGCCCTCGCCGGCTTTCACCGCTTTGATGGCCGCCTGCACGTCTTTGCCTAGCCGCGGTCCGGCGACCCGGGCGTTGACGGTGAGCTCGAATCGCCCGTAGCGGGCGATGTCCTCGGTGAGCTCGATGCTTTTCACGTTGAGCTCATCGGCGATCAGGTCGGTGAACGGCTCCAGTTGCGACGGATCATCGACGGCCACAGTAAGTTTCGGTAGTGGCAGCCGCACCCGTAGCTGTTTGGCTTTGCGCAACGACGACGCGGCCGAGCACACCTCGCGGACCAGGTCCATGGCGGCAACCAGGTCGGTGTCGGCGGGCACCTCGCCGGGGGCCGGCCAGTCGGTGAGGTGCACCGAGCGTTCGCCGGTGATATTGCGCCAGATAACTTCGGTGGTCAGCGGTAGCAGCGGCGCAGCCAGCCGCGCGGTCACTTCCAGCACAGTGTGCAAGGTGTCGATCGCGTCGGCGTCCTCCTCCCAGAACCGCTGGCGCGACCGCCGCACATACCAGTTGGTCAGTGCTTCGGTGAACTGGCGCAGCTGCTCGCAGGCGCCGGAGATGTCGCAGACGTCCATCTCCGCGGTGAGGTCCTCGCGCAGCGCCGCCAGCTTGGCCAAGATGTAGCGGTCCAGCACATGCCGCGAGTCAGTGCGCCAGCTCCCGACTTTCGGCGCGTACAGCGCCAGGAAGCTGTAGGCATTCCAGAACGGCAGCATGACCTGGCGCACGCCCTCGCGGATACCGGGTTCGGTGACGATCAGGTTGCCGCCGCGCAAAATCGGCGACGCCATCAAAAACCAGCGCATCGCATCGGAGCCGTCGCGGTCGAACACCTCGGACACGTCGGGATAGTTGCGCAGCGACTTGCTCATCTTCTGACCGTCTGAGCCCAGCACGATCCCATGTGCCACACAGGTTTTGAACGCGGGCCGGTCGAACAGCGCAGTGGCCAGCACGTGCAGGGTGTAGAACCAGCCGCGGGTCTGGCCGATGTATTCGACGATGAAATCGCCCGGGTAGTGGGTGTCGAACCAGTCCTCGTTCTCGAACGGGTAGTGCACCTGGGCGTAGGGCATCGACCCGGAGTCGAACCACACGTCGAACACGTCGGGGATACGCCGCATCGTCGAGCGCCCACTGGGGTCGTCCGGATTAGGCCGGGTGAGCTCGTCGATGTAGGGGCGGTGCAGGTTATCCGGGCGCGCCCCGAAGTCGCGTTCCAACTCGTCGAGACTGCCGTAGACGTCGACGCGCGGGTAGGCCGGATCGTCAGAGGCCCACACCGGAATCGGGGTGCCCCAGTAGCGGTTTCGGGAGATCGACCAGTCGCGGGCTCCTTGCAGCCACTTGCCGAACTGGCCGTCCTTGACATGCTCAGGATACCAGGTGATCTGTTGGTTGAGTTCGACCATGCGGTCCCGGAATTCGGTCACGCGGATGAACCACGACGACACTGCCCGGTAAATCAACGGGTTTCGGCAGCGCCAGCAGTGCGGGTAGGGGTGCTCGTAGGTTTCGTGGCGGATCAGCACCGCGCCGTTGGCCGCCGCAGCGCCGGTTCCGTTCTTCAGGTCGCGGATGATGTGTGGGTTGGCGTCGAAGACGTGCTGCCCTTGGTAGTCCGGGACGGTGGCGTCGAAGCGGCCTTTGGCGTCGACGGGTGTCACCGGCACGATGCCGGCCAGGGCGGCGATGTCCATGTCGTCTTCGCCGTAGGCCGGGGCCATGTGCACGATCCCGGTGCCGTCGTCGGTGGTCACGAACTGGCCGGGCAGCACCTGAAACGCGTTGGGCGAGTCCATGAAATACGGGAACGGCGGCACATACCGCAGACCCACCAGTTCGGCTCCGCGATACCGGGCCAGCACTTCGGGTTCGTCGCCGAATTCTCGCGCATATGCGGCCAACCGGGCCTCGGCCAGCACCACCCGCCGGTCACCGACCTGCACCTGCACGTAGCTGACCTCGGGATTGACCGCGACGGCCAGGTTGGACGGCAGCGTCCACGGGGTCGTCGTCCACACCAGCAGGTAAGCGCCGGCCAGTTCCCCGTCGGACACCCGGAACCCGACCGTGAGCGCCGGGTCCTGGCGGCTCTGGTAGATGTCGTCGTCCATCCGCAGCTCGTGGTTGGACAGCGGCGTCTCGTCGCGCCAGCAGTACGGCAACACCCGATAGCCCTCGTAGGCTAAGCCCTTGTCCCACAACTGCTTGAACGCCCAGATCACCGACTCCATGTAGGACAGATCCAGCGTCTTGTAGTCGTTGTCGAAGTCGACCCAGCGGGCCTGGCGGGTCACATAGGCCTGCCATTCGTCGGTGTAACGCAACACCGATTCGCGGCAGGCCTCGTTGAACGCGGCGATACCCATCGCGTCGATCTGCGATTTGTCGGTGATGCCGAGTTGTCGCTCGACCTCGAGTTCAGCCGGCAATCCGTGGGTGTCCCAGCCGAACCGGCGCTCCACCTTGTATCCGCGCATGGTGCGATACCGCGGAACGATGTCTTTCACGTAGCCGGTGAGCAGATGCCCGTAGTGCGGCAGGCCGTTGGCGAACGGCGGGCCGTCGTAGAACACGTATTCCTCGGCGTCGGCACGGCGGGTGATGCTGGCACGGAACGTGTCGTCGTGGTCCCAATAGTCGAGGACCTCGAGTTCTGCTGCCGGGAAGTCGGGCGCGCCGCCGGTCGGCTTCGGATAGGTCAAAACGTCGTCTCCCTGTGCCACGTCTCTGGCCGGGGACGACGGACGCGCCGGTAGGCGCGAGCGCCGCGGTACCACCCCGCTTGCCGCACCGAAGCGCGACCGCTCTACGACGGCTGTGACGGGCCTACCCGTTCGGTTCTACTGGGCCTGAAGGGGCTGTTCTTCCGAAGGCTCCCCGGTGATGGCCGGATCGACGCCGCTGCAGCGATTGTACGGGGCGGACGCAAATCCGAATCAGTCCAGCGCCGCCCTCGCGCCGGCGAAATTGTCGGCCCGCAGCACCAGGCGGGTGTTGGTCGCAAGGTAGACGGTTTCCAGGTTGACCTGCGCGGCGCCCAGCTTGTGCACGGCCTCGCCGAGCGCGCCGGGGCGGTCCTCCACATCGAGCACGATCACCTCTTGCTCTTCGGCGATTTGGATGCCGGCATCCTGCAAGGCCTCGAATGCCGATGTGGCGTCGTGGACCAGGATATGAACCTTGGCCTGCCCGCCCCCGCTGGTGACGGCGCACAGGCCGGCGATGTTGACGCCTGCCTGGCCCAGCACGTCGCCGACTTGGGCCAACTCGCCTGGGTCGTCGTCGAGATAGAGCATCAGATCGGTGGCCATGCGCGCTCCCTTCGGACCGGCTCGGGTACGTCAACGCTACTGCGGATCCCGACGCCGGTGGAAGCACAGCAGCGCTCGGTATGCTCACAATGCTTTCCCGCCAACCGCGTGGGAGGAGGTGCGGCGGTGCGGCTGAATGTGGCGCTGTGGGCCGTCATCGCACTTCTGGCGGCGTTTTGGCGCTGGCACAGCGCCCCTGAGCCACCGACACCGATGCCCGCGACGAAATCGTCGTTGCCCGCGGCCGCCGCCATTGGTCCCGGTATTGCGATCGCCGCCTCCTACGCCGATGGTTCAGGTGGCATGCGCTGCACCGCGGGGTTTTTGGTGCGGTCGAGCACCGGACATCCCGGCATGCTCTCCGCGGGACACTGCAACCGTCCCGGCGGGCCCGGCACAGCTGCCATCACGTATGCGGTGACCGACACCTACGAGATGGTGGGCACCTTCGCGACGACGGTGTTCGACGGCGACGGCTGGGGACACCACGACATCGCGGTCATCGCGCTGGACAGCCCCGGCGCCATCCCGCTGACGTCGGATATCGCCGACCGGATGGCGGTGACCGACGTCGACGACAATGTCACCGAAGGCGAGCAACTCTGCCATCTCGGCGTTCGCACCGGAATGCAGGTCTGCGGGCCGGTCGTGAAAAACAGCGGCGGCAAGGTCGCATTCGCGGCGCCTACCGGGTGCGGTGATTCCGGCGGACCGGTCTACACCGTTCGCCCCGACGGCACCGCCGCCGCGGTGGGCGTGCTGGTCGCCGGTTCCAACGGCGACGAATTCAAGCCGGGCTGCGAAAGGTCGGCGCGGTTCTCGGTGGCCGAGCTCATCAAGCCGTGGCTCGACGAGTGGCAGCTCACGGTCGTCACCACACCGGCCCAGCCGTAGCCGTCAAACGTCCACGAAACCGGGGCGGCCGTCCTTAAACTGCGGTGTGGCTTTCGACGCGTCGTTTGCTCGCGACGTGGTTCTGCCGCTGGCGACGGCGGCATACACCGTGATGGATGGCAGTGCCCCGGCACTGCCGTCGGGATTCGTGCAGACCTCGCTGATCCAGGCCAGCGGTGTGGTGCTGGCCGCGATGATCAACCCGCATCCCGCCGTCACGGCAATGACCAAGGACACCAACATTTTCGGGTTGATGGGTCACAACACCACCAGCCGCACCGCGTTCTTGTCGTTTCGCGGCACCTCGGACGTCGCCGATTGGGTTGCCGATCTCGACGCCGTCCCCGAGAACTATCGGCCGCTGGCCGGGTTCGGTCAGGTGCATGACGGCTTCCAGGATGTCTACGAGACCATTCGCACCAGTATCGCCGCGGATCTGCCCGCCGCGACCGCAGGCTGCGATCAGATCCTGGTGACCGGGCACAGCCTCGGCGCGGCGCTGGCCGTGCTTGCGGCACCCGACATTTTCAAGAACATGCCGCCCAACACCATCGAACCCAGACTCATCACGTTCGCCGGGCCGCGCGTCGGCCTGATCGACTTCGCCGCGGCGTTCAACGCCACCATCGAAAGCTGCTTTCGGGTGGTCAACTTCCTCGACATCGTCCCGCACGTGCCGCCGTCGCCGTACGTGCACGTCGGCAGCCAAATCACCGTCGACAGCGGCGGTCCGATCGACATCGGGTGGCGCCACAGCCTGGTCGCCTACCGCGACGGCTTGAGCGCGCTCATCGCGGCCCAGACATGAGACGCTCCCGGAACCGAGGCGGACACCTCAGCGCCGGGAGCGACGACAACTTCTTACGAGCTGATCTCCAGCACGCCCGCCCGCCACAGTGCGGCGTAGAGCTGCCGCAGCGGAATGGACAGCAGCCGGGCCGCCCCCTCGACTAGCGGGTCACCAGCGAATAGCCGATCGGACTGCTTGGAGACGTGCTTGGTCGCCGCCGTCGGCTGGGGCACCACCCTCAGCTTCGGCGTCTGCGTTGCCGTTACCACTTCGTCGTACAGTGCAGCGGTCATGGTCGCCTCCTAAGCGGAAAATCAAACGGGAACAACAGGATTCGGATGTCCCGTCCGAAACGGCGCCTTGAGGCAAACGCGCTGGCTCAGCTGAGCGCGGCGTGCCGGAGGCCGGATCGGGACGAAACAAAGCCCGGATATCGGTCCGGACTATCACTGGAACTCATGCGTCCCTCACCTCCTCGCGGCCGTAGGTGTGCGGCTATCCGCACATTTCGCGCGCAAGCAGGAGTACAGAACCCGATGATTCTCGGGAAACCCGCACCCCACTCGTCAGAGCTTCGGCACTACACGGCGTATCCGGAATCCGGAAGCCACTTGGGCTCAACCCTTAAGCCGGGAGGAGCTGTCCTGACCCTGGGCGTCTCTCGACGTTCGGGGTCAGTGGCCTGTATCCATGTAGACGCCTCGCCTAACGAGGTGCTTACCCAACCGATGATGCATGAAGACCCCGACTGGGTCAATTCAAACACACCTGTGAATTCGCTGAACCACCGCTGAATGCGGTGAACTGCGGTTATGCCGCGACTACGAACCAGACCGGGCATGTCGCGGCTAACCGCTCGACGGCGGGTTCGGGTACCGGTTGGACTCACCGATCGACCAGCTCGTCGAGGTGCCCGACGGCGTCGATGAACTCCGACACCATCTCGAGCACCACCGACCGCGCCGGCTGCACCTTGTCAAGCGATCCGACCACCTGACCGACGAAGTAGGTCGCCAGCTCGCGGGCTTTGGCGTCGGCGTGGCCGGCGGCCTGGTTGATGCGCACCTGCGGGTCGGCGACCAGCGCGCTTTGCAGCGGCATGCCGAGCGGGGACGGGCTTTCGGGCCGTTCCCACTCGTCGGTCCACGCGGTGCGCAGCATGCGCGCGGGTTTGCCGGTCAACGAGCGTGAGCGCACCGTGTCCGACGACGACGCGGCCAGGAATTTGTCCTTGACCACCGGCGGCGTCTCGGCTTCCTCGGTGGTCAGCCACACCGATCCGCACCACACCCCCTCGGCGCCCAGGGCCAGCGCCGCGGCGACCTGGCGGCCGCGGGCAATCCCGCCGGCGGCCAGAACGGGCAGTGGCGCAACGGCGTCGACAATTTCGGGAACCAGCACCATCGTCGCCACTTCGCCGGTGTGGCCGCCGGCCTCGGTGCCCTGAGCCACAATCAGGTCCACGCCGGCGGCCGCGTGCCGCAGGGCATGCTGCGTCGTGCCCGCCAGCGCGGCTACCAGCACGTCGTTGTCGTGGGCGCGGGTGACCAAATCCGCTGGTGGTGGACCCAACGCGCTGGCGATCAAGCGGATGTCGTGGTCGAAGGCCACGTCGAGCAGCGGCTGATAGCCCTTCGGGGACACATTCAGTCCGGCGGTGGGCCGGGGCTTCGATTGGTCGCTGGCCGCCGAGATGCCGTAGCGGCCCAGCAGGTCGTCCAGAAACGCGCGGTGCTCCTCGGGCAACAGCTCTCGCACCTGTCCCGCGTCGATACCGCCCGATTCGGCGCCGACGTACTTAGGTGGCAGCAGCAGGTCGACGCCGTACGGCTTGCCACCGGTTTGCTCTTCAATCCAACTGAGTTCGCTGTCCAGCCGCTGCGGGCTGTGTGCGACGGCACCGAGAACACCGAAGCCGCCGGCGTTGGTCACCGCGGCCACCACATCGCGGCAATGGCTGAATGCGCAGATCGGAAACTCAACGCCGAGCATCTCGGCGGCTCTGGTTCGCACGACGACGACGCTACGACAAGCTCCGCCGAATGGCCAGTTATCGCACAGCTTTTAGTCGGATGCGTGTCGTAACTGGCCGCTCGGCGCGCGCCCGTCGGGTGGCCAGCCGGAAACGCCGTCCTCCAGGGGGACTCGCAGGCTGTGCAGGATCGACGCGATCATCCGCCACGCGCTGATCGCGGTGATCAACTCGATGAGCTCTGTGCGATCGCCGAATTCGCGTTCGCACGCGGCCCAACTGTCGGCACTCACCGCGCCGTCGCGTACGACGTCGTCGGTGGCAGCCAACACCGCGCGTTCGGCGCCGCCGAATCCGTTGTGGGACTGCCAATCACGTACGCCCAGCAGATCATCGGCTGAAATGCCGAGGCCTTGCGCCACCCGCCAATGTTGGGTCCACTCGTACTCGGAGGCGGTGAGCCAGCCGATGCGCATGATCGCCAATTCCCGCAGCCGCGAGTCCAGCACACCATGCCAGAGCATGGTGGCCAGCAGATCATTGAGTGCGCGGGCCAGGCTGGGATGGTTCAGCAGCATCTGAAAGATGTTGAGCTCGGCCATGTAATCGGGTACACCGGCTTCGTCGGCGGCGGCCTTGGCCTCGGCGACGGGCAAGAGCGGCAGGCGGGGTTCGGTCATTGGCGCTGCTCCTCCACATCGCTAACAATCGGCAGTGGGAGCCCCCGTGTCAATCAGGCAGCGGTCTGGCATACCCAGCCGGCCGGCGTGCTACCGCTTTCGATGAAGCGGGCTAGCTCCGTGGCGGTGTGGGCGGGCAGACCGGTGTCGGCGTGTGGGTAGATGACCGGTTCTTCCTTGGAATTGTGCTGCTCGAGTTGGCTTAGCAGCGTGCGGCAGGATGTCGCCAACCCCTCGCTGTCGGTTCCGGCTGTCAGCAGATCGCTCAGCTCGTCCATGGTGCGCCACAGCTCGCCATGTTCGCGCAGCATCACGAAGATCGGCATCACCATCCCGGCTTCGCGTAGCGGCGGGAACAGGAACACCTCTTCGAGATAAATGTGTCGTCGCAGCGCTTCCAGTGCTGTGAGCAGCTGTTCGGGTTGCCCGTCACCGCCGTCCAGCGTTTCGACGAAAGTAGCGATGCCGGCGTCGATTTCGTGGTGTTCGCGTTCCAGCGCTGCTGCCAGGTTGGGCACGGTGCCTACTCGAGTTCGGCGTCGACGCTGATCTCGGCGCCGGCAAACAACCGCGACACCGGGCACAGCGCAGCGGCCTCGTCGACGATGGTCGCGAAGGCGCCGGCATCCAGGCCGGGCACCCGGCCGCGCACCTTGAGCCGGGAGGTGGTGATCGTCGGGAGGCCGTCCACCTCGTCGAGCGTCACAGTGGACTCGACGTTGAGTCGCTCTGGCGGAGTCTTGTTCTCGCCCAACTTCAGCGCCAACGCCATCGCGAAGCACGACGAATGCGCGGCGGCAGCCAGCTCCTCGGGACTGGTCTTGCCGCCCGGCTGCTCGGTACGCGCCGCCCAGCTCACCGCCAAGCCGTCGAGCGCCCCGCTGCTCCCCTCAAAAAGGACACCGCCGCCACGTGCCAGCGGGCCTTCCCATGTCGTCGTCGTAGATCGTTCGGCAATGCTCATCGGCACCGACTCCTCTAAAGCTCTGCTGCCCGCGCTGACAGGAGGACAGCGGTTTTTACAACTTAGACTTGTGTAAACACTAGCCCACCCCGACGGCGATGAGAAGGTGCAGATTGTGCTTGCGCCGATTCGTACGTCCTTGGCGAGCAATTCGGCATCGAGTAAGGTTTGCAGGGTTGGCGACTGGCGCAGGTGGCATACCACCGGGAAGCCAAAATTCGGACGCATCGACCGCCTGGGTGCTCCTCACATCGGAGGAGTCAAGCCGTGCCTACCACGATCGTGTCATGACGCGTCGGCATCGCGACCGCCCGCAGTGGTCTGAGGACGACGGTGGCCGCACATACCTTCGAAGCCTGCCTGTCCTAACTGGCAGCGGCCCAGGATTTAACACTGACGATGTTCCCGCAGAACCGGTCTCGTTGTTCGTCACGTGGTTGCAGCACGCCGTCGATGCCGCCGTGCCCGAACCACACGCAATGACGCTGTCAACCGTCGACGCACAAGGACTACCGCGGGCCCGGGTACTGATCCTCAAAGCCGTCGACGCGCAAGGGTGGCATTTCGCCGTCAGCTCGGTAAGCCAAAAAGGTCGCGACCTGTCGGCCAATGCTTTTGCGGCTTTGACTTTTTACTGGCCGACTCTGGTCCGACAAATACGGATCGGCGGCATAGTCGTCGATGATGGAGCCGAGGCGAGCGCACAAGACTTCCTGGCTCGTCCGTTAGGGTCACGCGCGATGGCATTGACACTCAGGCAAAGCCAACCGCTGACGGATAGCGCAGAGCTAGAGGCAGAGATCGACAAGGCCCATCGCAAGCTCGGTGATAACCCCGATCTCGTTCCGGACGAATGGATCTCATACGCCGTGCAACCTCACTATGTCGAATTCTGGGAGGGCGCACCAGACAGGCGCCATCAGCGACTGTGCTATCAGCGCAACGGAGAACGTTGGGATCGGGGCCACCTATGGCCGTAGCGGCCCCACGATGTGCGCTGTTAGCATGCGGTACCGGTCGGACGGTAAGGCGGTTGCGTGAAAAACATTGCTAAAGTGCTGCTATTCGGGCTTGTTGAACTTGTGGTGTTCGGCCTGGTGCTGTTTTCGGCAGCCGGCACGTTCAACTACTGGCAAGCATGGGTTTTTTTGGCGTTGTTTGTCCTGTGGACGTGGGTGCCCAGCGTTTACTTGCTGCAGACGAATCCCGATGCGCACCAGCGGCGTAGGCGCGCGGGGCCCACGGCGGAGAGCCGAACCGCGCAGAAGGTCGTTATCGCCGGCTGGTACTTGTCGCTGGCAGCAATGGTCGTGGTGAGCCCGCTTGACTACCGCTTTGGCTGGTCGTCGGTACCGACGGCGCTGTGCTTGGTGGGTGACGTGCTGGTGTCGGTTGGATTGGGACTGACGGTGTGGGTGGTCATCCAGAACAGCTACGCGGCCTCAACCGTCCGAGTGGAGGAAGGCCAGCGGCTCATTTCGACCGGGGTGTACGGGCTGGTGCGCCACCCCATGTACACCGGCAACGTGATCGCGATGGTCGGCTTCCCTCTTGCGCTCGGCTCCTACTGGGGGCTGGTGTTGGTAATACCCGGCGTGATCGTGCTGATCTTGCGCATCCGCGATGAAGAAAAGCTGCTCCGAGAAGAGTTGGACGGATACCTCGAATACACGCAGAAGGCGCGCTACCGCCTGGTACCACTGATGTGGTAGGCGTAGCCGAATCTAGCGCAGGCCAACGTTATCCGAGTCGACGTCTCGGCCCAGCTGCTGGCTGAGGCTTCGGACGGACGGCGCCTCGAATAGGGCGGGCACCGCAAGGCGGGTATCGAGCGCGGCGTTGATCGCTGCGATCGCCCGCAGCGCGGCGAGCGAGTCACCACCCAGATCGAAAAATGACTCTTCGACGCCGACCCGGTCTACTTCCAGCACCTGGGCATAGATGCCGGCCACGATCTGCTCGACCAGCGTCGCTGGGGCCTGATACTCACCGTTGGTGTTCTGCGGTTTGGATGACGACACCGCCGTGCTGGCCGACTGGGCCGACAGCGCCCGGTTGCCCCACCCATCCAGCCCGGCGTGCTCGGCCCCTTCCAGCAGATCCAACGACGCCAACGGCCGCGTCGGATGGGCGGTCATGGCCACCAACACCTGCTCGAACCGCTCGACCAGCGCTTCGATCTTGGCCAAATCGAAAATGTCGGTGTCGAATTGGACGCGAAGGCTCAGTTCCGTCCCCGGCCCGGCCTGGACCGTCAGCGGGTAGTGGTAGTAGTCGCGGCTGGTGAAGCCGGTGATGGACAGCCCGTCGAAGCCCGGCGTTGCACCGGTGTCGGTCGGATAGTTCTCGTACACGAACACGGTGTCGAAAAGGCGTTCTTGACCGGTTATGCGGTGAATGTCGCTCAGCGCCACGTGCTGGTGTTCGAGCGTCTCGTTGTGGGCGTTTTGCAGCTGGTCGAGCAGGTCCGCGGCGGTGGTTGCCGACGCGACGTGCGCGCGCACCGGAACCGTGTTGATCAACAGCCCGACCATCGATTCCGCGCCGACCACTTCGGGGGGCCGCCCCGAGACCACGGTGCCGAATGCCACATCGTGCTTGCCGGTCAGCGAGGTGAGCAGCAGCGCCCAGGCGCCCTGCAGCACGATGTTGACCGTGGTGTGCTGCGCGCGGGCTAGCCTGCTAAGGGCCTGAGTGGTCTTCGCCGACAACCGGAACGATTCAACACTTCGCCGCCGCAGACCCGGCTTCTGCCGCGGACCGATCAGGGCGGGGGCGTCGAAGTCGGTGAACACCTCGCGCCAGGCCGCCTGGGCGGCAGCGCGATCCCGTTGGGCCAGCCAGTTCATAAAGCTGCGATACGGCGAGGCCGCGGGCAACCGCTGCTGGTGGTAACTGGCGAAGATTTCGTGCATCAGGATCGGCATCGACCAGCCGTCGAGCACGATGTGGTGATTGGTCAGGACAAACCGGTGCCGGCCTCGGCCGGTGCGGACCAACGCCACCCGGAAGGCCGGCTGGTCGACCAGGTCGCAGACCGCGGCCCGTTCGGCGGCACAGATTCGCTCGATCTGCACGTCGAGATCGCCGTCGTCCAGTTCGTCGTACCGCCAGGGCGCTACGGGATCAGCGGGAATGATCTGCACCGGTTGGTCGAACTGCGGGCAGAATCTGGCCGCCAAGTGGGGATGCCGACGGACGGCTGCCTGTACGGCGTCGCGCAGCCGGTACTGGTCGAGCGGACCGCTCAACGCGATGTCCAGCTGAACCGCGTACGCATCGTCTCCGGATCCTTGGGCGATGCTGGCGTGGTAGAGCAGTCCCTGCTGCAACGGCGTCAGCGGCAACACGTCGGCGATGCGGTGATGGCGGCACAACTCGTCGATCTGGTGCTGACTCAACCGGGCAGGCAGGATGTCCGACGGGGTGAGCCCGCCCCCACCGCGCCGGACATGCGCGCAGATGCCGGCCAGGGCGTCAAACCACAACCGGCTGACCCGGGTTACCGCGGTGCGGTCGAGCGCCGAGGGTGCCCACGTCCAAGTGGCGTGCAGGTGCGGGCCGGTGTCCGTGTCGATCGTGACGGCGTTGAGCTCCACAGTGTGCGCCAGCGGCATAGGCAACGCAGCGGCGGCGCCCGTCAACGACAAGCCCTCTTCGCTAAAACGCCACACATCGCCGAACGCATAAGCGGCCGGGGCACCCAGACGCCCGAAATAGTTGAACCCGATCTGTGGGTCGGACGCGTGGAGGTCCACCTCGGGGTTCAGGTAGCGCAGCAGGCCATAGGTCAGGCCGTCGGGCAGGGTCCGAAGCTGCTCCTTAGCCTGCTTGATCACCGCGCCCAGTGCCGCCTCCCCGGCCACCACCTGTGTCCAGCGCAGTTCGCCGACGTTCACCGACACCGGATATTTGGTGGTGAACCACCCCATCGTGCGCGATAGGTCCACATCGTCAGCTCCACCCAAATCTTCGACGCGCCCGTGGCCCTCGACGTCTATGCCGATCGGCGTGCCACCAGCGCCCAAGTATTGCGCCCACGCCAAGGCAAAAGCGATCAAGAGGATGTCGTGTACCCCGGCACGAAACACCGCCGGTACCTCACCAAGCAACATGTGGGTGGTCTCGGCGTCCAGCAATTCCGACAGGTGCCCGGCAGTGGCAAACGTATCCAGCTCAGGTTGCACCGGCGGCAGCGTGGCCGGAGTCGCCGCGACCTGCCGCCACAGCTCCGCGTGGTCAACCACTTCTGGATCGCGGGCATGCTTGGCAAGCAGGTCTGCCCACCGGGCAAACGACGTCCCGCCTGCGGGCAACGCCACCTGATGCCCGCCGCGATGCTGCGCCCAGGCGATGTTCAGGTCTTCCAACGCAATCCGCCACGACACGCCGTCGACAGCCAGATGGTGAACGATCAGCGCCAACTGACCAGTGGCGGAACCCCACAATGCACTGAGCATCACCCCGCCGGCCGGGTTCAACCGCGACCGCGCCGCCACCAACGCCTCGTCGGACAACACCTCCACGGTCTGAAGGCACTCGCGCGCATCTACCGAGCCCGGCTCGGGCACCGTCAACGACCACTCGCCGGCGCCGTCATCTTCCGTACGCAACCGCAACATGCCATGCCGATCCAGCAACGCTTGCAGCACGACCAGCACGTCGGCCTCGGTCACTCCAACCGGTGCCTGCAGCAGCACGGTCTGGTTGAACTCGTCGACGGGGCCCTCCACACCTTGCAGCCACCGCATGATCGGGGTGGCCACTACCGGCCCGACACCCTCATCAACCGGACGGTCCGCGCCGCTGGTCACCATCGCCACTCGGGCCAGCCGGGCCACGGTCTGCTCGACAAAAATGTCGCGAGGGCGACACACCAAGCCCGCCGCACGGGCCCACGTCACCACCTGGATAGCCGAAATGCTGTCTCCGCCCAGGTCGAAGAAAGAGTCATCAACGCCGACTTGCTCCAACCCGAGGACTTGGGCGTAGATGGCGGCCAGCGTCTCCTCGATCTTGCCGTCCGGGGCGCGGTAATGATCGATGTCTTGGTACTCCGGTGCCGGTAAGGCGCGAGTGTCGAGTTTGCCGTTGACCGTCAACGGCAGCGCCTCGATCGCCACCACCGCGGCCGGCACCATGTAGGCCGGCAGCCGCTCAGCCAGCGCCGCCCGCGACCCGGCCACGTCGACGGCGCCGGTCACGTAACCCACCAGGCGCTTGTCGCCAGGGCGGTCCTCGCGGGCGATCACCACTGCCTGCTCTACCCCGTCCAGCCTGGCCAACGCCGCGCGCACCTCACCGAGTTCGATGCGATACCCGCGGATCTTGACCTGCTCATCGGCACGCCCCAAATATCGGAGTTGCCCATCAGCACCCCAACACACCAAATCACCCGTGCGATACATCCGTCTTCCGGGGGCCTCCTGGCCACCGAACGGACACGCCACAAATCGCGACGACGTCAACGCCGATCGGCGCACGTACCCGTAGGCCAGCCCGGCGCCGGCCACATACAACTCTCCGACCACCCCGACCGGCACCGGATGCAACGACCCATCCAGCACAAAAAAACCTAGGTGCCCCAATGGCACCCCGATCGGGCTGGCACTGCTGTCGACATCGGCGGCGACGATTTCCCGGAACGAGGCATGCACGGTGGTCTCGGTGGTGCCGTACATGTTGATCAAGCGCGGTGATCGCGGGTGGTGGTTCACCCAGGTTCCGAGACGCCGCGTGTCTAGCCCTTCCCCTGCGAACACCACCGCTCGAAGCGAAAGTTGTTGTCCCAGCTCCGGTGCGAGTGCGTCGGCTGATTGCAGAGCATAAAACGCCGACGGGGTCTGGCTTAACACATCGACCTGTTCGGTCACCAGCAACGCGTGGAAGTCTTCTGGGGAACGTGCCACCGCTTCGGGTACGACCACTAGCCGCCCACCACCGAGTAACGCACCCCACATCTCCCACACCGAGACGTCAAACGCCAGCGAATGCCACTGCGTCCACACCTGTTCAGACAGCTCCATGCAAGTGCCTGCCGCGTCTAGCAGCTGGGTCACGTTGCGGTGCGTGACGGCAACTCCCTTCGGGGTACCAGTCGTGCCCGACGTGTATATGAGGTAGGCGATCTCCTCTGCTACCGGTACCGGCAACGCTGTGCTGAGTTGCGTGTCAATGCGGGGGTCGTCGACATCGATGATCAGCAGATCGCAGTCTGTCAGCCGGCCGGCCAAATCGGCGGTAGTGATCGCGACGATCGGCGCGGCATCCGCAACCATGAACTCGAGTCGAGCTTTCGGCGCCAACGGGTCGATCGGAAGATACGCCGCCCCAGTCTTGAGCACCGCCAAGATAGCCACGATCGCCTCAGCCGACCGAGACAGCAGCAGCGCCACACACTGCCCCGGACCGACATCCTGCCCAGCAAGCAAGTGCGCCAACCGGTTCGCGGCCTCGTCAAGCTGCCGATAGGTCATCGCACGGCCGTCGAAGGTCAGCGCCACAGCCTCCGGAGCGCGGGCGACCTGGGCGGCAAACAATTCAGGAATCGACGCTGACACCATCTCCGGCTGGGTCAGTACCGCGCGGTTACCCCACCCCGCTAACCGAGTGTGCTCACTGCGATCGACCACATCGATCGACGAGAGGCGCTGACCCGGATCGGCAGCCATGCTCATCAACACACACTCGAACCGCTGGATCAGCGTCTCGATGCTGGCATGGTCGAACACATCGGTGCGGAACTCCACCGTCCCGGAAATCCCGGCGGGCTCACCAGCTTCGGTCCAGCGTTCGGCAAACGAAAACGACAGATCCATGCGAGCGGTGTGGGTGTCCAGCGGTAGCTGGGTGACCTCCAAATCGCCCAACGCCAGCTCGGTGGCTGAATCGCCGGTTTGTCCGGGAACGTTCTGCCAGGCCAACATCACCTGCACTAGCGGATGGTGAGTCAAAGACCGGGCAGGATTGAGGCGCTCGACGAGCAGTTCAAACGGCACGTCTTGGTGCTCGTAGGCCGCCAGGCTGCGGGCTCGGACCTGTGCGAGCACCTCGGCAACGGTCGGATCTCCAGCGACATCGATTCGCAACACCAGTGTGTTGACGAAAAACCCGACCAGCTGATCGAGGGCCGGATCACGGCGCCCGGCTATCGGGAAGCCCACGGCCACATCCGAACTCGCGCTGAGTTTCGAGAGCAGCACCGCCAGGGCGGCCTGCATCACCATGAAGCCGGTCGCGTTGTGCGCCCCGGCCATCCGGCTAACCTGCTGCTGCACCTGGGAGGGCCAGTCCACGGCCGCCTTGGCGCCACGGTGATCGGCTACCAGCGGATAAGACCGGTCGATAGGCAGCGCCAACCGCTCAGGCATGTCGGCAAGCGCATCTTCCCAAAATCCCAGTTGCGTGGCGATACGACTGTCGCTGTCGTCGAGATCGCCGAGCTGCGCGCGCTGCCACAGCGTGTAATCGGCATATTGCACCGGCAGTTCCGTCCACTGCGGGGCTTGCCCTGCACACCGGCCGGCGTAGGCCACTGCCAGATCGGCCACCATCGGACTGATCGACCAGCCGTCGGCGGCGATATGGTGTACCACGACCACCAGCACGTGATCGTCCTCGGCGACGCGGAAAAGCTTTGCATACAAAGGGATTTCGCTGGAAAGGTCGAACGTGTAGCGCGCCGCGGCTTCGATGACCTGATGCAGCCGGCCTGTCGCCCATCCGGTGACATCAACGACGTCCCAACCGAATTCAGCCCGTTCAGGGTGCGTGATTACTTGATGCGGGATGCCGTCGGGGGCAGCGAACAGGGTGCGCAAGCTTTCATGTCGACCCACCACATCGCCGAGCGCCGCGCCTAAAGCATCAACGTCAACGCGCCCGCCCAGTCGCAACCCCACCGCCAGGTTGTAAACCGGGGAGGGACCCTGTAACTGGTCGATAAACCACAGGCGGGATTGCGCGAACGACAATGGAATCACCGCAGGCCGCGGGCCAACCACCAACGGCTCCAAGCGTCCGCCCTCATCCTCGCCAAGACGGGGTGCCAGCTGGGACACCGTGGGTGCCTCGAACACGGTGCGCACCGTCAGCCTGGCGCCCAGGCCGGAGTTGATTGCGGCGACCAGACGCATCGCCGAGAGCGAATCGCCACCCCGGTCGAAAAACGAGTCATCGGCGCCGACGCGATCCACACCCAGCACATGGGCATAAATGCCGGCCAGGATCTCCTCGGTGGGGGTCGCGGGGGCGCGGTAATGATCGGCATCGAGGTATTCCGGGGCCGGCAGGGCGCGGGTATCAAGTTTGCCGTTAACCGTCAACGGAAGTACATCTAAGGCCACCACCGCAGTCGGCACCATGTACGCCGGCAGCTGCTCGGCCAGCTCAGTGCGCAGTCCGGCAGGATCGACAGCCCCGGTCACATAGCCCACCAAGCGCTTGTCGCCGGGATGGTCCTCGCGGGCGATCACCGCTGCCTGTTCGACGCCGTCGAATCCTGCTAGCACCGCCTGGATTTCGCCGAGCTCGATGCGGTATCCGCGGATCTTGACCTGCTCATCGGCGCGGCCCATATACCGCAGCTGTCCGTCGGCATCCCAACACACCAAATCCCCGGTGCGGTACATCCGTATCCCGGGGTCCCCCGGCTCTGCGAACGGGCAGGCGACGAACCGCGACGAGGTCAACCCGGCCCGGCCCACATAGCCGTAACCCAGTCCTGCACCGGCCACATACAACTCGCCCACCACATCCGACGACACTGGGCGCAGCCAACCGTCGAGCACAAAAAAGGCCAGATGCGCCAACGGCACCCCGATCGGGCTGACAGTCTTGCCGGCGTCGGCTTCGACGATCTCGCGGAATGAGGCGTGCACGGTCGTCTCGGTGATGCCGTACATGTTGATCAACCGCGGTGACGCCGGGTGATCGTCCAACCACGACCGAAGACGTTGTGGTTCCAGCGCTTCGCCGCCGAATATCACCGCCTCGAGCTCGAGCTGAGCGCCCAGCTCGGGCTGCTGCGCATCCAGGGATTGCAGCACATAAAAC
Source organism: Mycobacterium sp. NGS62 (assembly GCF_059812285.1). NCBI lineage: Bacteria > Bacillati > Actinomycetota > Actinomycetes > Mycobacteriales > Mycobacteriaceae > Mycobacterium > Mycobacterium sp. NGS62. The sequence goes on from NZ_JCALCK010000008.1 coordinate 59,434, forward strand.
GCCGAGGGGGTCTGACTCAAAATGCTGATGCGCTCGGCGATCAGCAAGGCATGGAACTCTTCGGGTGAGCGGACCACCGAATCGGGCACCACCACCAGCCGCCCGCCGTGTAACAGTGCGCCGAAGATCTCCCACACCGAGTAGTCGAACGCCACCGAATGACTTTGTGTCCACGCCTGTCCCGTCGACAACGTCAGATCAGCGTCCAGTGCCGCCAACAACTGGGTGACGTTGCGGTGTGGGATCGCAACGCCTTTCGGGACCCCGGTGGTGCCGGAGGTGTAAATGAGGTACGCGATATTGTCCGGGTTCGGCGCGGGCAGCGCCGTGCTGGGCTGGCTGTGAACCGTCGGGTCGTCGACGTCGATGACCAACAACGCATACTCGCCCAGCCGATCTGACAGGTCCGGCGTGGTGATCGCGGCGACGGGCCCGGCATCGGTGAGCATGAAGTCGATCCGCGCATCGGGCACCGCCGGGTCGATCGGCAGATATGCCGCCCCGGTCTTGAGCACCGCCAGGATCGACACAATCGCCTCGGCCGATCGGGGCAACAGTAACGCCACCCGCTGTCCCGGGCCGATACCGTGAGCAGTCAGCAAGTGCGCCAACCGATTCGCGGCCTCGTCCAGCTCGAGGTAGGACCACGACCGGCCTGCAGCGGTCAGCGCGACGGCCTGCGGGTGACGGGCCACTCGCTCGGCGAACAACGCCGGAATCGACACCGGCATCGGCGCGGGCCGGCTCAGTACCGCGCGATTGCCCCACTCATGCAGCTCGCTGTGCTCGTCGTCATCGAGCAGGTCCAGCGATAACAGTCGGCGGGTGGCGTCGGAGCTCATGATTGCTGCACCGAATCGTCAGTCATGGCCGCCAGCACCCGCTGGAAGCGGTCGATGACCTTTCGGACCCGTTTGGCGTCGAACACGTCGGTGTCGAATTCGACGCGCAGCACCAGTTCGTTGCCGGGCATAGCCTGCAGGGTCAGCGGGTAGTGGTTGTATTCCCGGCCGTTGAACTCGGTGATCGCCAGCCCATTTGTGGTGAGGTTAGCGGCGGCCTCCACCGGGAAGTTCTGATACACGAACAGCGTGTCGAAGAGCTGCTCGTGGCCGGTGGCACGGTGGATCTCGTTGAGCGCCAAATGCTGGTGATCCAGCGTGTCGGTGTGCCGGCGTTGCAGGCCATCGAGCAGGTCGGCGATGGTGGTATCCGGGGTGATGGTGGCCCGAACTGGCACGGTGTTGATCAGCAAACCGACCATCGATTCCGAGCCGGTCACCTCGACCGACCGCCCCGAGACGGCGACACCGAAGACGACGTCGTGTTGGCCGGTCAGCCACATCAGCACTTGTGCCCAGGCGGCTTGCAGCACGGTGTTGGCGGTCGTGTGGCAGCTGCGGGCCAGCTCGTTGACAGCGCTGGTGGAATCGGCGGGCAGCCGGAAGGTTTCGGTGGCTCGCCGTCCCGGTCCTGATCGGCCGCGCGGCGCGACCAGAGTCGGAGTGTCGAATCCGGCCAGGACTTCCCGCCAGGCGGCGTGGGCGGCGTCGACATCTCGATCCGCCAGCCAGGTTACGAACCGTCGGTAGGACCCGGCGGCGGGCAGCCGATGCTCGTAGTAGCTCGCGAAGATCTCCTGGAGCAGGATCGGCAGCGACCAGCCGTCGAGCACGATGTGGTGGTAGGTCAGGACGAAGTGGTGCTCACCGTCGCCGGTACGGATTAGCACCGCGCGGAAGGCCGACTGATGGACCAAGTCGCAGACCGCGCCGCGTTCGGCGGCGCACAACCGCTGAATCTGCTCGTCGATGTCGGCGTTGTCTGCGGCGATGTTGAGGTATTGCCACGGAACGTTGGGTTCGGCGCAGATGATCTGCACCGGGTCGTCGAATTGCTGGTTGAACCGGGCAGCCAAGTTGGGGTGGCGGTTGGCCACCGTTTGCACCGCCCTGCGAAGCCGGTGCGCTTCCAGCGGGCCGGTAATGGTGACGTCGAGCTGCATGGCGTAAAGGTCGTCTTGGTCGCTGCCGCTGGTGGCGTTGGCGTGGAATAGCAATCCCTGCTGCAGCGGAGTCAGCGGCAAGATGTCCGCGATCCGGTGTTGCTGGCTCAGCTCGTCGATCTGTTGCTGAGTCAGCCGGGCAGGGGTGATATCGGAGGGGGTCAGGCCGCCGCCACCCTGGCGTACGTGCTCGCAGATACCGGTCAGGGCGTCGAACCACAGCTGGCTGAGTCGGCCGATCTGGTTGTCGTCGAGCGCCGACGGAGCCCAGGTCCAGCTGGCATACAACTGTGGTCCGGCGTCGGTGTCGACGGTACTGGCGTTGAGTTCCACCGTGTGCGCCAGTGGCATGGGTAGTGCCGCCGCGGCCGCGCTGAACGACGCCCCGTCGTGGCTGACCTGCCACAGTTCGGCGGCGAGCTCCGCCTCGACCGCTGCAGCCGCACCCAGCCTGCCGAGGTAGTTGAACCCGATGGTGGGGTCGGATCCGGATAGCTCGGCGTCGGGGTTGAGGTAGCGCAGCAGCCCGTACGTCAACCCGTCAGGTTGGCCGCGGAGTTGTTCCTTGGCGCCCTTGATCACCGGGCCCAGCTTCGGCTCGCCGGCCACTACCTGAGACCAGCGCAGTCCGCCGACGTTCAATGCCACCGGGTACTTGCTCGTGAACCAGCCCACGGTGCGGGAGAGATCCACGTCGGGAGAGACGTCTTCGTGGCGGCCGTGACCTTCGACGTCGATGGCCACAGGCGTGTCGGTGGTGTTCAGCAACTGGGTCAACGCTAGTGCGTAGGCGATCAGCAGGATGTCTTGTATCCCGGCGTGGAACGCTGCTGGGACTTCACCGAGCAGCATCTGGGTGGTCTCGATATCCAGTGATGCCGTCAGGTGCCCAGCACTGGCATAGGTGTCCAGCTCGGGTTGCACCGCCGGCAGCGCGGGCGGGACCGCCAATACTTCTCGCCAACCGTCGGCCTGGTCGGCCACCGTGACCGCATGCGCGTAGTCGCCCAGCAGGGCCGCCCAGCGGGCAAACGAGGTTCCGGTCACCGGCAGCGCGATCGGCTGGCCGTGATGATGTTGGGCCCAGGCGATGTTGAGGTCTTCCAGCAGAATCCGCCACGACACCGCATCCACGGCCAGGTGATGAATGATCAGCGCCAGCTGACGCGTCGAGGTCGCCCACAGCGCACTGACCATCATCCCCGCAGCCGGGTTTAACGCCGAGCGGGCCGCCACCAGCGCCTCATCACCCAACACGTCCACCGATTGCAGCTGCGCAGTCACTGAGCCCGGCGCGGGCACCTGCAGCGACCACCCCCCGGCGCCGTCGTCCTCGACGCGGCAGCGCAGCATGGCATGGCGATCCAGCAGCGCCTGCACCACCACCGCCACGTCGGCCTCGGTCACCTCGGCCGGGGCTTGCAGCAGCACCGTCTGGTTGAACTGGTCAACGCGGGCGCCGCTGCTGTGGATCTCGCGCAGCCACGCGATGATCGGGGTGGTCGCCACCGCACCAACACCTTCATCGACGGGGCCGACCTCACCGCCGGTGACCGTCACCACTTGGGCCAGTCGGGCCACGGTCTGTTCGACGAAAATGTCGCGCGGTCGACACTGGACACCCGAGGCTCGGGCTCGGGCCACCACCTGCATCGACAAAATGCTGTCCCCGCCCAGATCGAAGAACGAGTCATCGATTCCGACTCGCTCGAGCCCGAGCACCTGGGCGTAGATGCCGGCCAGGATTTCCTCGATCAGGGTGGCCGGGGCGCGGTAGTGCTCGACGTCTTCGTAGTCGGGTGCCGGCAAGGCGCGGGTGTCGAGTTTGCCGTTGATCGTCAACGGCAACGCATCGATCGCCACCACTGCGGCTGGCACCATGTAGGACGGCAACCGATCGGCCAGCGCGCTGCGGAGGTCGGCGGGATCGGCGGTGCCGGTGATGTAGCCGACCAGACGTTTGATGCCGGGCTGATCTTCGCGCGCGATCACCACCGCCTGCTCGACACCGGCCAAACCCGCCAGGGCCGTTTGGATCTCACCGAGCTCGATGCGATACCCGCGGATCTTGACCTGATCATCCGCGCGCCCCAAATACTGCAACTGCCCATCGCCACGCCAACTCACCAGATCCCCGGTGCGATACATCCGCATATCGCCTCCGCCGAATGGGCAGGCCACAAACCGGGCTGCGGTCAACCCCGACCGCCGCAAATACCCACACGCCACACCACTGCCGCCGACATAGAGCTCCCCCACCACCCCGGGCGGTACCGGGCGCAACCACTCATCAAGCACAAACACCGCCGCCGTCGACACCGGCGCACCAATGGGCGCCGCCCCCGAACCCGCCACTAGCGGTGCGCTCATCGACGCATACACCGTGATCTCAGTCGGCCCATAGGCATTGATCACCACCCGCCCAGGCGCCCACCGATCCACCACCTCCGCCGGACACACCTCCCCACCCAACAACACCGCCACCGACTCCAACCCCTGCGGCGAGAGCGCATTGACCGCCGACGGCGTCTGAGTCAACACATTGACCCGCTCGCTCACTAACAGCGCATGGAACTCATCTGGAGAGGTGACCACCGACTCGGGCACGATCACCAACCGCCCCCCGCCCAGCAACGCCGCCCAAATCTCCCACACCGAAAAGTCAAACGCATACGAATGGCACTGCGTCCACACCTGCGCCTGCGGCAACTGCTTGGGCGTCGACTGCGCCACATGCCCCAAATTGCGGTGCGTGACCGCCACACCCTTGGGCACACCCGTAGTGCCCGACGTATAAATCAGATACGCGATGTCCTCGGGGGCCGGATCCGCCAACGCCGTGTCGGGCTGACTGTGCAGCGCCGGATCGTCGATGTCGATGACCATGACGTCATGACCATCCAGCCGCGACCCAAGAGCAGCGATGGTAAGCACCGCGACCGGCGCAGCATCGGCCACCATGAATTCGATGCGCGTCGCGGGCACCGCCGGATCGATCGCCAAATAGGCCGCTCCGGTTTTGAGCACCGCCAGCATCGAGATGATCGCTTCGGTGGAGCGCTCCAACAACAACGCCACACACTGGCCCGGGCCAGCGCCCCGATCAGAGAGTAAGTGCGCCAGCCGATTCGCGGCCTCGTCAAGTTCACGATAAGTCAGCGAACGGCCCGCACAGCTGATCGCCACTGCCTCCGGCGCACGCGCCACCTGGGCGGCGAACAGCGCCGGAACGGACGCCGGCGTGCCCGCGGCCACTGTCAACACTGCCCGGTTACCCAGCTCCTCCAACCGGGCGTACTCACCCTCGTCGAGCACATCGATCGACGACAGCCGCCGATGCGGGTCGGTGATCATCGCCGCCAATACCCGCTCAAGGCGCGTGATCAGCGCTCGGATGCTGTCCGCGTCGAACACATCCGTACGGAATTCGACCGTGCCTGAAATTCCGGCAGGCTCACCGGCCTGGGTACGCCGTTCCTCCATGGAGAAGCTCAGATCCATGCGGGCGGTGTGGGTATCGGCCGGCAGCTGGGTGGCCTCGAGATCCCCAAGTGCCAGCCCGGGACCAGTGTTGTCGTGTCCGGGAGCGTTCTGCCAAGCCAACGCCACCTGCACCAGTGGGTGATGGGTGAGGCTTCGGGCCGGGTTGAGCCGCTCGACGAGCACCTCAAACGGCACGTCCTGGTGTTCGTAGGCGGCCAGGCTGCGCGCGCGCACCTGAGCCAGCAACTCCGCCACCGTCGGATCGCCAGTTAGATCGATGCGCAGTACCAACGTGTTGACGAAAAACCCGATCAGCTCATCCAGGGCGGGGTCGCGGCGCCCGGCGATCGGGAACCCCACCGCCACATCAGAACTCGCGCCAAGCCTGCCAAGCAACATCGTCAGGGCAGCTTGGATCACCATGAAGTTGGTCGCGTTGTGCTCGCGAGCACATTGGGCTACCTGCTGTTGCAGCTCGGCGCACCAGTCCACGGCCATTGTGGCACCACGCGAATCGGCCACCGCCGGATAAGGCCGATCAGTGGGCAACACTAAGCGTTCGGGCATTCCAGCCAACGCCTCCTGCCAATAGGCCAGCTGGGTGCCGATGCGGCTTTGGCTGTCATCGAGATCACCGAATTGGGTGCGCTGCCACAACGTGTAGTCGACATACTGCACCGCCAGCGGCGCCCAACTGGGGGCCTGTCCGGCGCACCGGCTGGCGTAGGCCACCGCCAGATCGCCCACCAACGGAGTGACCGACCAGCCGTCGGCGGCGATGTGGTGAACGACCGCCACAAGGATGTGCTCGTCCTCGGCGATGCGGAAAAGCCGTGCGCGCAACGGTATCTCGGCGGCCAGATCGAATGTGTAACGTGCTGCGACGCCGATGACCTCCTGCAACCCGCTCGCGGTCCAACTGGTTGCATCGACGACGTCCCAGCCGAAGTCGGCCCGCTCGGGGGAAATGACCAACTGTCGCGGCACCCCTTCGACCGCGGGGAACAGGGTGCGCAGAGTTTCATGGCGTGCCACAACGTCGGCCAACGCCGCACCCAACGCGTCGACGTTCAATGGCCCGCTGAGCCTAAGGGCTGTCGGCATGTTGTAGACCGGCGAGGGTCCCTGCAACTGGTCTAAGAACCACAGTCGGGATTGGGCAAATGACAACGGAATCACCGCGGGCCGAGGGCCGGCCACTAAAGCCGCTAGCCGATCCTCACCCGCACCGATCCGAGGTACCAGTTGGGCTACCGTGGGCGCCTCAAACACAGCGCGCACCGAAAGACCGGCATCCAATGACTTGTTGATCCCGGCGACCAAACGCATCGCCGACAGCGAATCTCCGCCTAGGTCGAAGAAGGAGTCGTCGACGCCGACTCGCTCGAGTCCGAGGACTTGGGCGTAGATGCCGGCCACGATCTCCTCGGTGAGGGAGGTCGGGGCGCGGTAGCGCTCGACGTCCTGGTAGTCCGGCGCCGGCAAGGCTCGAGTGTCCAATTTGCCGTTGACCGTCAACGGCAGCGCGTCCAGGACCAGGACCACGACGGGAACCATGTACTGGGGAAGTCGGTCCGCCAATGCGCTGCGCGCCCCTGCCGCGTCGACCGCTCCGGCCACCGACTCGGTGACATAGCCAACAAGACGCTTAGTGCCCGGATGGTCCTCACGCGCGATCACCACCGCCTGCGAAACGCCGTCCAAACTTGCTAAAGCTGTTTGGATCTCACCGAGCTCGATGCGATAGCCGCGGATTTTGACCTGGTCATCGGCGCGGCCCAGATACTGCAGCTGCCCATCAGCACGCCAACTCACCAGATCCCCGGTCCGATACATGCGTTGCTCGGGCGACCCGAAGGGGCAGGCCACGAACCGCGACGCGGTCAACCCTGACCGGCCCATGTACCCGCACGCAACCCCGCTCCCAGCGACGTAGAGTTCACCGACGACCCCGCTCGGCACCTGCCGCAAGCACTCGTCAAGCACGAACAACGCTGCGGTTGACACGGGCGCACCGATAGGCGCCGCGCCCGATTCGGGCAGCAGTGGCGCACTCATCGACGCATACACAGTGACCTCAGTCGGACCATAGGCGTTGATCACCAACCGCCCCGGCGCCCAACGGTCCACCACATCGGCCGGACAAGCCTCACCGCCGAGCAGCAACGCCACCGACTCCAGCCCCTCCGGGGCAAGTGCGTTCACCGCCGACGGGGTTTGGGTCAACACGTTGACCCGTTCGCTGACTAGCAGGGCATGGAAATCGTCCGGTGAGCTCGCTACCGATTCGGGTACCACCACCAGCCGTCCGCCACCTAGCAGCGCAGCCCAAATCTCCCACACCGAGAAATCGAAGGCATAGGAGTGACACTGGGTCCACACCTGTGCCTCCGGCAAGGGCTCAGGCGACGACTGTGCCAAGTGGCTGAGATTGTGGTGCGTGATGGCCACGCCCTTAGGGACACCGGTAGTCCCCGAGGTGTAAATGAGGTAAGCCATGTCCTCCGGGGCCGGTGCCGGCAAGGCAGTGCTCGGCTGGCCGTCCACTGCGGGATCGTCGACATCAATGACTGCGCCGTCATAGCCATCGAGCCGCGAAGCAAGATCAGCGGTAGTGACCACGGCGATCGGCGCAGCATCATCGAGCATAAATTCCAGCCGCGTGTCGGGCACGGTCGGGTCGATCGCCAGATAGGCCGCCCCAGTCTTCAATACCGACAGCATCGACACGATCGCCTCAACCGACCGGGAAAATAGCAGCGCCACAATATGTCCCGGCCTCACACCGTGGGTGGCCAGCAAGTGCGCCAATCGATTCGCAGCGCCGTCGAGTTCCCGGTACGTCATGTTGCGTTCGTCGAAGCTGAGCGCCACTGCATCAGGGGCCCGCGCGACGCGTTCTGCGAACAGTACTGGAATCGATAGCTCGGCAGGCGCCGGCTGGGACACAACCGCACGGTTGCTGAGCACATCAAGGCGGGCGTGCTCAGTCTCATCAACCAGATCGATCGACGACAGTCGCCGATGCGGATCGGCCGTCATCGCCGCCAACACCCGCTCAAACCGCGTGATGAGTGCTTCGATGGTGGCCGGATCGAACACGTCGGTGCGAAATTCCACGGCTCCGCCGATCCCGGCTGGCGCACCGGCACTCGTCCAACGTTCCGCCAGGGAGATGCTCAGGTCCATGCGGGCCGTGTGGGTGTCCACGGGCAGCGGCGTGACCTCGAGATCACCCAGGGCCAGCCCCGCTGCCGGGTCATTGTCTTGTCCGCGGAAGTTCTGCCAGGCCAACGCAACCTGCACCAGCGGGTGATGGGTGAGGCTTCGGGTGGGGTTGAGCCGCTCGACCAACGCCTCGAAGGGCACGTCCTGATGTTCGTAGGCGACCAGGCTTTGCCGTCGCACCTCGGCCAGCAGCTCCACCACCGTGGGGTCACCGGCCAGATCGACGCGCAGCACCAAGGTGTTGACGAAAAACCCGACCAGCTCGTCGAGGGCGGGGTCGCGGCGCCCGGCGATCGGGAACCCAACCGCCACATCAGAACTCGCGCTGAGCCTGCCCAGCAGCACCGCCAGGGCGGCCTGCATCACCATGAAACTCGTCGCGTTGTGCTCACCAGCCACCGCGCGCACCCGCTGCTGCAACTCCGCCGGCCAGTCCACCGGCACACTGGCGCCGCGCTGATCGGCGACGGGCGGGTAGGGGCGATCGGTGGGCAGCTGCAAGCGTTCCGGCATTCCGGCCAGCGCATCCTGCCAGTAGGCCAGCTGCCCGGCGATACGACTTTCACCGTCGTCGAGATCACCCAGCTGGCCGCGCTGCCACAGCGTGTAGTCGACGTACTGCACTGCCAACGGCGCCCAGTCCGGCGCTTGCCCTGCACACCGGCTGGCATAAGCCACACCCAAATCCGCCACCAGCGGCGTCAACGACCAGCCGTCCGCAGCGATGTGGTGCACCACGGCCACCAGCACGTGCTCATCGTCGGCAACTCGGAAAAGCCTTGCCCGCAAAGGGATTTCGGATGCCAGATCAAAACTATAGCCCACCGTGGCGTCGACGGCCTCGGCCAGCCGGTTTGCCGGCCATCCAGTGGCGTCAACGAAGTCCCATCCGAGGTCCGCCCGCTCAACGGGGATTACCACCTGCTGGGGTGTTCCGTCGACGGCCGCGAACAAGGTGCGCAGGCTTTCGTGGCGGCCCACCACATCGGCCAGCGCCGCCCCCAGCGCGTCGGCGTCCAGGCGCCCGCGCAGCTGCAATCCGACCGCCATGTTGTAAACCGGTGAGGGACCCTGCAATTGGTCGATAAACCACAGCCGGTTCTGGGCGAACGACAGCGGAACCACCTCGGGCCGCGGCCCAGCCACCAGCGGCTCCAACCGCCCCGCGCTCTCGCCGATACGCGGCGCCAGCTGGGCCACCGTGGGCGCCTCGAACACCGCACGCACCGGGAGGTCGGTATCCAGTGCGCTATTGATCGCCGCGATCAGCCGCATCGTCGACAGCGAATCCCCACCCAGATCGAAGAACGAGTCGTCGACCCCGACCCGCTCCACACCCAGCACGCGGGCGTAGATGCCGGCCAGGATGTCCTCGACTGCGCTGGACGGAGCGCGATAATGGTCGGCGCCGTAGTCGGGTGCCGGAAGCGCGCGGGCGTCGAGTTTGCCGTTGACGGTCACCGGCAGCGCCGCCATCGCCACCACGGCGGCGGGCACCATGTAGCCCGGCAGTCGATCGGCCAATGCGGTACGCACCGTGAGCGGGTCGGCGGTCCCGGTGATGTAGCCCACCAGGCGCTTGTCACCGAGGCGGTCCTCGCGGGCGATTACCGCCGCCTGCTCGACGCCCTCCAGCGCAGTCAATGCAGACTGGATTTCGCCCAGCTCGATGCGGTACCCGCGGATCTTGACCTGTTCATCGGCACGCCCGAGGTAGTCCAGCTGGCCGTCGGCGCGCCAGCGCACCAGATCCCCGGTCCGATACATCCGGGTTCCGGGCTCCCCGAACGGACAAGCCATAAATCGAGTCCCGGTCAACCCGGCCCGACGCCAATACCCAGCCCCGACCCCGGCGCCGGCCAGATACAACTCCCCGACCACGCCCGCCGGCACCGGCCGCAGCCATCCGTCGAGCACGAAGAACGCGGCCCATGCCACCGGCGACCCGATCGGGGGCGCCCCCGACCCCGCCGCCAACGGCTTACTGGCACATAGCCACATCGTGGTCTCGGTCGGGCCGTACACGTTGACCATCACCCGCTCGGGTGCCCACCGGTCCACCAGCTCGGGCGGGCAGGGCTCCGCGCCGATCACCAGCGCCGCCGACTCCAGGCCCTGCGTGGAGAGCACGCTCACCGCAGACGGTGTCTGGGTCAGCACGGTGACCTGTTCGCGCACGCACAACGCGTGGAAGTCCTGCGGTGAGCGCGCCACCTGCTCGGGCACCACCACCAACCGACCACCGTGCAGCAGCGCACCCCAGATCTCCCACACCGAGAAGTCGAACGCATAGGAATGGAACTGCGTCCACACCTGGCCCGGCGCCAGCGGCACACCGATCTGCAGTCCGTTGAACAGCTGCGTCACGTTGCGCTGGGCGACCGCCACTCCCTTGGGCACCCCGGTGGTACCGGAGGTGTAGATGATGTGGGCCAGGTCATCGGGAGCCGGCCCCGGCGGCGCCGTGCTGGGCTGAGCACCGACCCGCGGGTCCTCGACGTCGATCACCAGCAGCTCATGGCCGTCGAACCGGTCAGCCAGCCCGGCGGTGGTGAGCGCGGCGATCGGTACGGCATCGGCGAGCATGAACTCGATTCGCGCCGCCGGCAACGCCGGATCGATCGGCAGATAGGCCGCGCCCGCCTTGAGCACCGCCAGAATCGCGACGATCCCCTCGGCCGATCGCGGGAACAGCAGCGCCACCCGCTCCCCCGGGCCCGCGCCCTGGCTAATCATCAAGTGCGCCAATCGGTTAGCGGCCTCGTCGAGTTCCCGGTAGGTCAGCGACCGGTCCCCGCAGACTAGCGCCACCGCCTCGGGTGTGCGGGCGGCCTGGGCGGCGAACAACTCCGGCACTGACGTCTCGGGCACCGGTTGGGCCAACACCGCCCGGTTGCCCCAGTCGTCCAGGCGGGCGTGCTCGGCTTCGTTCAGCACATCCACCGACGTGAGCGGCCGTCCCGGGTCGGCGGTCATCGCCGCCAACACCGTCGTGAACCGCCCGATCAGTGCTCGAATGCCTTCCGCCTCGAACACGTCGGTGTCGTACTCAAGGCGAAGGCCCAATTCGCGTCCCGGCTGGGCTTGCACGGTCAAGGGGTAGTGGGTGGATTCGCGGAAGGCGAGCTCGCTGATCGCCAACTGCTGGTCATCCGACGACGCCGCGATGTCGATCGGGTAGTTCTCGTACACCAACAGGGTGTCGAACAGTCGATCCTGACCGGCGACGCGGTGAATGTCGCTGAGCGACAGGTGTTGGTGCTCGAGTGTGTCGTTGTGGGCGCTTCGCAGTTGGTCCAGCAGGTCCGCGGTGGTGGTGGCCGGCGTGAAGGTCGCCCGCACCGGCACGGTGTTGATCAACAGGCCGATCATCGACTCCGCGCCGGCCACGTCGGTCGGGCGACCCGAGACGACGGTGCCGAAGGCGACGTCATGCTGGCGGGTCAGCCAGCACAGCAGCCGCGCGAAGGCGGCCTGCAGCACGATGTTGACGGTGGTGTGGTGCGAGCGCGCCAACTCGCCCAGTGCCCGGGTGGTCTCCTCAGGCACCCGGAACGATTCGATACCGCGCTGCCCGAGCTGCAACGGATTCGGTGGCCCGACGAGGGTGGGGGTATCGAAGCCGGCGAGCACCTGACGCCATGCCGCATGGGCGGCATCGAGATCTCGGTCGGCCAGCCAGGTGATGAAGCCGCGATACGGCGCGTTCGCTGGCAGCCGCTGTCCGTAATAGCTGGCGAAGATCTCCTGCAGCAGGATCGGCAGCGACCAGCCATCGAGCACGATGTGGTGATTGGTCAGCACAAACCGGTGCCGGTCTGCTGCGACGCGGATCAATGCTCCTCGGAAGGCCGGCGCGTGGACCAGGTCGCAGACCGCGGCCCGTTCGGCGGCGCAGAGCCGCTCGAGTTCCTCATCGGAGGCGGCGTCGCCGTCGAGGTCGATATAGCGCCACTCGATCGCGGGAGCGGCCGGAATGATCTGCACCGGCTCGTCGAACGCTTGGCTGAAGCGGGCCACCAGGTTCGGATGCCGGTTGACCACCGTGTGCACCGCATCGCGCAGCCGGTGCGGGTCAAGCGGACCGGTCACGGTGATGTTCAACTGAGCGGCGTACAGGTCGTCGCTGGCCTGCGCGGTGTTGGCGTGGAAGAGCAGACCCTGCTGTACCGGGGTCAGCGGCAGCACGTCGGCGATCGGGTATTGCCGCTGCAACTCGTCGATCTGCTGTTGGGTCAGCCGGGCGGGTGCGATGTCCGACGGGGTCAGTCCGCCGCCGCCGTCGCGCACGTGGGCGCAGATGCCGGCCAGCGCCTCGAACCAGAGTTGGCTCAGCCGGGTGATTTGCCCGTGGTCGAGCGCCGAGAGCGCCCACGTCCAGCCGGCGTGCAGGTGCGGGCCGGTGTCGGTGTCGACGGTGCCGGCGTTGAGTTCCAGGGTGTGTGCCAGCGGCATGGGCACTGCCGCGGCGGCAGCCGTCATTGCCGGTCCGTCTTGGCAGATCAGCCAAATGTCGCTGGATCCGCCGCCTGCTGGGCCACCCATGCGGCCCAGATAGTTGAATCCGATCGGTGGGTCTGCGTTCTGCAGGTCGGCCTCAGGGTTCAGATAGCGCAGCACGCCATAGGTCAACGGGTCCGGCAGGGCCCGAAGCTGCTCCTTGGCGTCTTTGATCACCGCGCCCAGCGCCGCGTCGCCGGCCACCACGTGCGCCCAGGACAAGCCGCCGACCGTCAGCGACACCGGGTACTTGGCGGTGAACCACCCCACCGTCTGGGACAGATCGACGTCGGCGCCCAACTCCTCGTGGCGCCCGTGCCCCTCGACATCGATGCCGATCGGCGTGCGGGCGCTGGCCAGCAACTCGGCCACCGCCAACCCGAACGCGATCAGCAATATGTCCTGCACGCCGGCGTGAAACGCCGCGGGCACCTCTTCGAGAAGCATGCGCGTGGTGTCGGCGTCCAGCGACGCCGACAGCTGGCCTGCGTTGGCAAACGTGTCGACCGTGGGTTGCACAGCCGGCAGCGCCGCCGGGGCGGCCGCGATCTGCTTCCAGGAGTCCGCCAGGTCCAGAACGTCCCGACGCTGCGCGTAGTCGGTCAGCAGCGACGCCCAGCGCTGGAACGACGTGCCCGCCGCCGGCAACGCCACCTGCCGGCCGCTGCGATGCTGGGCCCAGACAATGTTGAGGTCATCCAGCAAGATCCGCCACGACACTCCGTCGACGGCCAGATGGTGAATCGCCACGACCAGCTGATTCGCCGACACCAGCCATAGCGCGCTCAGCATCATCCCCGCGGCCGGGTTCAACTGCGACCGCGCCGCCACCAGCGCCTCGTCGGATAGCGCGTCCACCGATTGCAGGCAGCTTCCGGCATCGACCGACCCCGGCTCGGGCACCGCCAACGACCACCCGCCGGCGCCGTCGTCCTCGACGCGCAGCCGCAGCATGGCATGCCGGTCCAGCAAGGTCTGCAGCACGAGGACCACGTCGGCCTCGGTCACGCCCGCCGGCGCCTGCACGACCATCGTCTGGTTGAACTGGTCCACTGGGCCGTCGATGTCGTGCAGCCACTTGATGATCGGGGTAGCCGACACCGGGCCGACACCCTCGTCGATCGGGCCACTCGCGTCGGCCACTCCGGCGACCCGGGCCAGTCGGGCGACGGTCTGCTCGACGAAGACGTCCCGCGGGCGACACACCAGGCCGGCGGCCCGGGCCCGGGCCACCACCTGCATCGACAGAATGCTGTCCCCACCCAGGTCGAAGAATGAGTCGTCGACGCCGACCCGCTCAAGTGCGAGGACTTCGGCATAGATGCCGGCCAAGACTTCTTCCACCGCGTCGGCCGGGGCGCGGTACCGGTCGCCGCCGTCGCGATAGTCGGGTGCGGGCAGTGCGCGGACGTCGAGTTTGCCGTTGACCGTCAACGGCAGCGCGTCCAGCACCACCACCGCGACTGGGACCATGTAGGCCGGCAGCCGCTCGCCCAGCGCGGCACGGACCCCGGCGGGGTCGACGGCGCCGGTGACGTAGCCCACCAGACGTTTGTCGCCGGGCCGGTCTTCGCGGGCGATGGCCACCGCCTGCTCCACGCCGTCCCGGCCAGCCAGGGCGGCTTGGACCTCACCGAGCTCGATGCGATAGCCGCGGATCTTGACCTGCTCGTCTGCGCGGCCCAAATATTGCAGCTGCCCGTCAGGACGCCAGCACACCAGGTCCCCGGTGCGATACATCCGCGTGGCCCCGCCGAACGGACACGCCACGAACCGCGAAGCGGTCAACCCGGTCCTGCTCAGGTAGCCGTACCCCAGCCCAGAACCGGCCACATACAGTTCCCCGATCACGCCGGGGGGCACCGGCCGCAACCGCTCGTCGAGCACGAACAACGCCGCCGCGGGGACCGGCGAGCCGATCGGCACCCCCGACCCGGCGGTCAGCGGCGCACTGATCGCTACGCACATCGTCGTTTCGGTGGGCCCGTAGGCGTTGATCATCACCCGCCCGGCAGCCCACTGCTCCACGACTTCGGGAGCACACGCTTCACCGACCACCACCAACGCCGCCGACTCCAAGCCCTCGGTCGGCAAAACCCTTACTGCAGAGGGGGTTTGGGTGAGCACGTCGACGTGTTCGCGAACCAGCAACGCGTGGAAGTCTTCTGGTGAACCCGCGACGTCCTCGGGCACCACCACCACTCGTCCACCGCGCAGCAGCGCACCGAAGATCTCCCACACCGAGACGTCGAAGGCCAGTGAATGGCACTGCGGCCACACCCCGGCGCGCGGCAGCCCGGCGTCAAGCGTCTCCAGCAGTTGCGTCACGTTGTGGTGAGTGATCGCAACCCCTTTGGGCACGCCGGTCGTACCCGACGTGTAGATGAGGTACGCGACGTCGTCGTGGCTGGGTGCCGCCAATGTTGTGCCGGGTCCGGCGTCGACGGCGACATCGTTGATATCGATGACGGGCAGGTCGGTGCCGTTCAGTCGCGAGCGCAAACCGGCGGTGGTGATCACCGCGATCGGCGCAGCGTCGGCCAGCATGAACGCCATCCGCGCCACCGGCACTGCCGCGTCGATCGGCAGATATGCCGCCCCGGTCTTGAGCACCGCCAGGATCGCAACGATCGCTTCGGCGGAACGGTTGAACAGCAGCGCCACGCACCGTCCGGGGCCGGCACCTTGTTCGATAAACGTGTGCGCCAACTGGTTTGCGGCATCGTCGAGTTCGCGGTAGGTCCACGAACGCTCGCCGCAGGTGATGGCCGCCGCGTCGGGCGCGCGTGTCACGTGCTCGGCGAACAACGCCGGAATCGACACCGGCCTAGGCGCGGGGCGGGTCAATGCCGCCCGGTTACCGATCGCATCGAGTCGGAGGCGTTCATCGGCGTCGAGCACATCCACCGACGACAACCGTGCCGTCGGGTCGGAAGTGATGGCGGTCAACACCCGCTGCAGTCGGGCGACCAGGTTTTCGATGCTGGCCGGGTCAAATACGTCGGTGCGGAATTCCACCGTGCCGCCGATTCCGGCGGGCTCACCGGCTTGGGTCCGACGTTCGGACAGCGAGAAGCTCAAGTCCATCCGGGCGCTGTGGGTGTCCACCGGCATTTGGGTGACGTGCAGATCTCCCAGCGTCAACCCGGCGGCAGGATCGTTGATGTCTTGTCCGGGAACGTTCTGCCAGGCCAACCCAACCTGCACCAGCGGGTGATGGGTCATGCTGCGGGCCGGGTTGAGCCGCTCGACAAGCACTTCGAACGGCACGTCCTGGTGCTCGTAGGCGGCCAGGCTGCGGGCTCGCACCTGGGCCAGCAGCTCGGCGACAGAAGGATCCCCGGCCAGGTCGACGCGCAGCACCAAAGTGTTGACGAAGAACCCGACCAGTTCGTCGAGCGCCGGGTCGCGACGTCCGGCGATCGGGAACCCAACGGCCACATCAGTACTCGCGCTGAGCCTGCCCAGCAGCACGGCCAGGGCCGCTTGCATCACCATGAAGCTGGTGGCGTTGTGCTCTGCGGCTACCCTGGCAACCTGCTGCTGAAGTTCGACGGGCCAATCCACCGTCAACGTGGCGCCGCGCTGATCGGCCACCGGCGGGTAAGGCCGATCGGTGGGAAGCTGCAGGCGTTCGGGCATCCCGGCCAGCGCGTCCTGCCAGTAGGCCAGTTGGGTGGCGATGCGGCTGCCACTTTCGTCGAGGTCACCGAACTGGGCGCGTTGCCACAGCGTGTAATCGGCGTATTGCACCGGAAGTTCGGCCCACTGCGGGGCTTGTCCGTCGCACCGGCTGGCGTAGGCCACACCCATGTCGGCCACCAGTGGGGTGATTGACCAGCCGTCGGCGGCAATGTGGTGCACCACGACTACCAGCACATGGTCGTCGTCGGCGATGCGGAAAAGCGTTGTCCGCAACGGGATTTCGGTGGCCAGATCAAAGGTGTGCCGCACTGCGGCGTCGATGGCCTCGCTCAGCGGGCTTGCCGGCCATCCGGTGGCATCGACGACGTCCCACCGCAATTCGGCTTGCTCCGGGGCCAGCACCACCTGCTGCGGGATGCCGTCGGAGGCGGCGAACAGGGTCCGCAGACTCTCATGGCGACCCACCACATCGGCCAGTGCCGCGCTGAGCGCGTCGACATCCAGTGTCCCGCTGATCCGAAGCGCGGCGGCCATGTTGTAGACCGGTGAGGGCCCCTGCAACTGGTCGAGGAACCACAAGCGGGATTGCGCGAACGACAACGGAATGACCGCAGGTCGCGGTGCCGCCACCAACGGCTCCAGCCGTTGCTCGTCGCCGCCGATGTGGGGTGCCAGCCGAGCCACCGTGGGGGCCTCGAACAAGGTGCGCACCCCGATGCCGGCACTCAACGATTTGTTGATCGCAGTGACCAGACGCATCGCCGACAGCGAATCGCCGCCCAAGTCGAAAAACGAGTCGTCGACCCCGACAAGGGACAGCCCGAGGACGTGCGCGTAGAGGCCGGCCAGGATTTCTTC
Organism: Mycobacterium sp. NGS62; assembly: GCF_059812285.1. Lineage (NCBI taxonomy): Bacteria > Bacillati > Actinomycetota > Actinomycetes > Mycobacteriales > Mycobacteriaceae > Mycobacterium > Mycobacterium sp. NGS62. The sequence goes on from NZ_JCALCK010000008.1 coordinate 77,153, forward strand.
GACTGGGCCCTCCGGCGCGCGGTAGCGATCTGCGTCCTGGTAGTCCGGCGCCGGTAGGGCTCGGGTGTCGAGTTTGCCGTTGACCGTCAACGGCAGTGCGTCCAACGCCACCACCGCAGCAGGCACCATGTAGGCCGGCAGCCGTTCAACCAGCTGGGCCCGGATCTGGCTCGGGTCGGCGGAGCCAGTGAGATAGCCGATCAGGTGTTTGTCGCCGGGACGGCCCTCGCGGGCGATCACCACGGCCTGCTCGACACCGTCCAGCGCGGCCAGAGCTGCCTGGACTTCACCGAGTTCGATGCGATACCCGCGGATCTTGACCTGCTCGTCAGCGCGCCCTACGAACTGCAACTGCCCGTCAACACGCCATGAGACCAGATCGCCGGTGCGATACATCCGCTGTCCCCGCGTCCCGAACGGACACGCCACAAACCGTGAGGCGGTCAACCCCGTCCGGCGCCAGTACCCGCAGCCCACCCCAGCACCGGCCACGTACAGTTCACCGACCACACCCGCTGGCACCGGGCGTAGCCAGGCGTCCAGCACAAAAAAGGCCGCCCCTGCCACCGGTGAGCCGATCGGCGGCACGCCCGACCCCTCCGCCAATGGCGAACTCACAGACGTATACACCGTGGTCTCGGTGGGGCCGTAGGAGTGGACCATCACCCGCCCGGGCGCCCACCGATCCACCACCTCCGCCGGGCAGCTCTCACTTGCCGCCACCAATGTCACCGAGTCCAACCCCTGCCGCGACAACGTCCCCACCGCCGACGGCGTCAGGATGAGCATGTTGACGTGTTCGCTGACGAGCAAGCCGTGCAGGTCTTCCGGTGAGCGGCCGACCGACTCAGGCACCACCACCAGCCGTCCACCATGCAACAACGCGCCCCACATCTCCCATGCCGAAACGTCGAAGGCCAAGGAATGCCACTGCGACCACACCCGCGCCGATCCCGCCGGCATGCCGCCATTCACTGACTCCAGCAGCTGGGCCAAATTGTGGTGAGTAATCGCCACGCCCTTCGGGACGCCAGTCGTGCCCGAGGTGTAGATGATGTAGGCGATGTCGTCGGGAGTCGGTCCCGGTAATGCGGTGCTGGGCTGGGTGTCGATAGCAGGGTCGTCGACGTCGATGACGTGCACGTCGCATCCATCGAGTCGCGACCGTAGCCCGGAGGTGGTGATCGCGGCGATCGGCGCGGCGTCGGCCAGCACGAACCCGATGCGCGACCCCGGCAACGCCGGGTCGATCGGGACATAGGCCGCCCCGGTTTTGAGCACCGCCACAATCGACACGATCGCCTCGGCCGACCGGGACAACAGCAGCGCCACACTTTCGCCCTGACCCGCACCGTGATCGGCCAGCAGATGTGCCAGCCGGTTAGCGGCCGCGTCGAGTTCGCGGTACGTCATCGAACGGCCGTCGCAGGTGACCGCCAACTCGTCGGGGATACGCGCCACTTGTTCGGCGAACAATGCCGGAACGGATGCCGTGGTCGTCGGCCAGGTCAACGCCGACCGGCTGCCCCAGCTATCCATGCGGGCATGCTCAGCCGCATCGAGCAGATCCACCGCCGAGAGCCGTCGCCCGAGGTCGGTCGCCATCGCCACCAACACTCGCTCTAACCGCTCGATGAGGGCTTTGATGCTGTCGGCGTCGAACACATCGGCGTCGTATTCGATGCGAAGACCCAATTCGCGGCCCGGCTGTGCTTGCACCGCAAGGGGGTAGTGGTTGGTTTCGTGGAAATTGAGCTCGGCGATGGTCAGCCCGTCGGTGCCCAGCGGCGCGGCGGTGTCGATCGGGTAGTTCTCGAACACAAACAGCGTGTCGAACAGGCGGTCGTGACCGGTGAAGTGGTGGATGTCGGTGAGCGCCACGTGCTGGTGTTCGAGCGTGTTGTTGTGCGCGTTCTGCAGCTGGTCGAGCAAGTCTGCGGTGGTGGTGGTCGGCGTCAACGTCGCCCGCACCGGCACCGTGTTGATCAACAGGCCCACCATCGACTCCGCGCCGGCCAGTTCATCCGGCCTACCCGAGACCGCCACGCCGAAGGCGACGTCATGCTGGCCGGTCAGCAAGGTGAGTAACTGTGCCCAGGCGCCCTGCAGCACGATGTTGGTGGTGGTGTGCTGCGAGCGGGCCAGCTCGCCAACCGCCCTGGTGGTCTCCCCCGATAACCGGAACGATTCAATGCCTCGCCGGCCTAGCCGTAGCCGGGCGGGCGGACCCACCAAGGTGGGGGTGTCAAAACCGGCGAGCACCGCACGCCACGCCGCTTGGGCCGCCTCGACGTCCCGCTCGGCCAACCAGGTGACATATCTGCGGTATGGCGGGGCTGCGCGCAGCCGCTGCCCGAGATAGCCCGCGAAGACTTCCTGCAGCAGGATCGGCATCGACCAGCCGTCGAGCACGATGTGGTGGGTGGTCAGCACAAGCCGATGCCGGTCTGGTGCGGTGCGGATGAGGGCGGCCCGGAAGGCGGGCTGGTCGAGGAGGTCGCAGACCGCGACGCGCTCGGCGGCGCGGACCTGCTCGATCTCCTCGTCGGGATCGCCGGCGTCCAGGTCGACGTATCGCCAGGGCGCCACCGGATCAGCGGGAATGATTTGCACCGGCTCATCGAACCGTTCGCAGAATCGGGCAACCAGGTGTGGATGCCGGTTGACCACGGCCTGCACTGCATCGTGTAGCCGGTGCTGGTCGAGCGGGCCGCTCAACACCAAATCAAGTTGCATCGCATACACGTCGTCGCCGGGGCCTTGCGCGACGCTCGTGTGGAAGAGCAGTCCCTGCTGCAGCGGGGACAGTGGCAGCACGTCGGCGATCGTGTAGTGCCGCTGGAGCTCGTCGATTTGCTGCTGGTCCAGCCGGGCCGGCGCGATATCCGACGGGGTCAACCCACCCCCACCGCTGCGCACATGCGCGCAGATGCCAGCCAGGGCCTCGAACCACAGCTGGTTCAGCCGGCTGATGTGACCGTGATCGAGAGCCGAAGGCGCCCAGGTCCAGTCGGCATGCAGCTGCGGCCCGGCATCGGTGTCGACGGTGCCGGCGTTGAGTTCGACGGTGTGCATCAACGGCAGCGGCACCGCGGTGGCCGCAGCGGTGAGCGAGAAGCCCGGTTGGCGGAGCCGCCACAGATCCTCGGAGAGCTCGGCGGCACCAGCTCCCAGACGACCCAGATAGTTGAAGCCGATCGCCGGGTCGGACCCGGCCAGGTCCACATCGGGGTTCAGGTAGCGCAGTAAGCCATAGGTCAGGCCGTCGGGCAGGGCCCGCAGTTGCTCCTTGGCGTCTTTGATCGCCGCGCCCAGCGCGGCATCGCCGGCCACCACCTGCGTCCAGTGCAGCCCGTCGGCGTTGAACGCCACCGGGTATTTGGTGGTGAACCAGCCCACCGTGCGGGACAGGTCAATGTCGACAGCTCCACCCAGATCTTCGACACGCCCGTGCCCTTCGACATCGATACCGATCGGCGCAGCGGGATTGCCGACGAACTCGGCCACCGCCAACCCGAACGCGATCAAAAGGATGTCGTGCACCCCGGCGTGGAACGCCGCGGGTATTTCACCGAGCAGCATGCGGGTGGTCTCGGCATCCAGTTCCGCCGACATCCGCCCGGCACTCGCATACGTGTCCATGTCGGCGCGCGCGGCGGGCAGTGCGGCCGGAGTCGCCGCAACCTGACGCCACACCTCGGCCTGACCAACCACTTCTGGATCGCGGGCATGCGCAGCCAGCAGCTCCGCCCACCGGGCAAACGACATCCCGCCGGCAGCCAGCGCCACGGGTTGGCCGTTGTGATGTTGGGCCCAGGCGATGTTGATGTCTTCCAACACGATTCGCCATGACACACCGTCGACGGCCAGATGGTGAACGACCAACGCCAGCTGTCCGCGGACGGGATCCCATAAGGCGCTGAGCATCACCCCCGCGGCCGGGTCCAACCGCAACCGCGCCGCCACCAGCGCGTCGTCGGACAACGCATCCACCGTCTCCACGCACCGGCCCGCGTCCACCGAGCCTGGCTCGGGCACCGTCAGTGCCCACCCACCCGCGGCGTCGTGCTCGGCGCGCAGCCGCAACATGGCATGCCGATCCAGCAAGGCCTGCAATACAACCGCGACGTCGGCCTCGGTCACCCCGGCCGGAGCCTGCAACAGCACCGTCTGGTTGAACTGCTCAACCGGGCCGTTTACGTCGCCCAGCCACCGCATGATCGGCGTGGCCACCACCGGGCCGAGACCCTCATCGATCGCGTCATCCGCAGCGGCGGCGGCCGTGACCACCCGGGCCAGCCGGGCCACGGTCTGCTCGACGAAAATATCGCGCGGGCGACACACCAGGCCGGCAGCACGGGCCCGTGAGGCCACCTGCATCGACAAAATGCTGTCCCCGCCCCGCTCGAAGAACGAGTCGTCAACCCCGACCCGGTCGACGCCGAGGACTTGGGCGTAGATGCCGGCCAGGAGCTCCTCGATCGCGCTGGCCGGGGCGCGGTACTGATCGACGTCCTGATACTCCGGAGCGGGCAGCGCGCGGGTATCGAGTTTGCCGTTCACCGTCAACGGGAATAGGTCTAGCTCCACCACTGCGGCCGGCACCATGTAGGCCGGCAGCCGCTCAGCAAGCGCGGCACGCAATTTGGCCGGGTCGACAGCCCCGGTCACGTAACCCACCAGCCGCTTGTCACCGGGACGGTCCTCGCGGACGATCACCACCGCCTGCTCGACGCCGTCCAGCCCGGCCAGCACCGCCTGGATTTCACCGAGCTCGATGCGATACCCGCGGATCTTGACCTGCTCGTCGGCGCGGCCCACGTACTGCAGCTGCCCGTCGGAACCCCAACACACCAGATCGCCGGTGCGATACATCCGCAGACCGGGCTCGCCCGGCTCGGCGAACGGACAGGCCACAAACCGCGATGACGTCAGCCCCGCCCGTCTCACATACCCATAACCCAGCCCGACACCGGCCACATACAGCTCGCCGACCACACCGGTCGGCACCGCCCGCAGCCACCCGTCGAGCACGAAAAAGCCCAGGTGCTCCAGCGGCCCACCGATGGGACTGGCGGCGCTGTGGACATCGCCGAAGCCGATCTCCCGGAACGAGGCGTGCACCGTCGTCTCGGTGATGCCGTACATGTTGATCAGCCGCGGCAACCCGGGATGGTTGTCCAACCATGACCCGAGACGCTGGGGCTCCAGCGCCTCACCGCCGAACACCACCGCTTCGAGCTTGAGCTGAGATCCCAACTCGGCGGCCACCGCGTCGACGGTCTGGAGCGCATAAAACGCCGAGGGCGTCTGGCTCAGGATGCTGACCTGCTCGGTGACTAGCAAGGCATAGAGCTCTTCGGGCGAGCGGACCACCGAATCGGGCACCACCACCACGCGTCCGCCACGCAGCAGGGCGCCGAAAATTTCCCACACCGAGAAGTCGAACGCCAACGAATGACACTGCGTCCACGCCTGACCCGCCGACAGCTCAAGATCAGCGTCCAGCGCCTCCAGCAACCGGATCACATTGTGATGAGGAACCGCCACGCCCTTGGGCAACCCGGTGGTGCCGGAGGTGTAGATCAGATAAGCGATCTGGTCCGGCCTCGGCGCCGGCAGGGCAGTGCTGGGCTGGGTGTCGCCCGCGGGGTCATCGACGTCGATGACGAGTAGCTCGAATCCGCTCAGCCGATCGGCCAGATCCGACGTGGTGACTGCGGCGACGGGTGCGGCGTCGGCGAGCACGAACTCCAGCCGCGCATCGGGCACCGCCGGATCGATCGGCAGATAGGCCGCCCCCGTCTTGAGCACCGCCAGCATCGACACGATCGCCTCGACCGACCGGGAAAACAACAGCGCCACAGACTGACCTGGACCCACACCGCGGGCAGCCAACAGGTGCGCCAACCGATTAGAGGCCTCATCAAGCTGTTGATACGTCATGGCGCGGCCGTTGCAGCTGATCGCCACCGCCTCGGGGGCGCGCGCCACATGGACGGCGAACAACGCCGGAATGGACACCCCGGTCGGCGCGGGCGCAGCCAACACCGCGCGGTTGCCGACCGCATCGAGGCGGGCGTGCTCGTCGGCCTCGAGCACATCGATCGCCGACAACCGCCGGATGGGATCGGCCGTCATCGCCGTCAACACCCGCTCTAACCGGTCCGCTATGTCGCGGGCATCGCAGTCAGCAAACAATTGCCCGACGCCGGTGGGGCTGAGAAAAAGCTGTTCGTCGTTCCGGATAATGACCAGCCCAAACTGGTCCAGGAGGCCGGTGTGGGTCACGATCCCCGACCCGGCAGCATCGGCAAGATCTGCTAAGCGGGTCGTGGGAATGAAATTGATGGTCGCCCTATTCGACGGGTGTCCAAGGTCCTGGATATGCGACTTGTGCGCAATAGTGCGCACCGGGAACCGCTGATGTTCCAGCGCTTCTTGTACTTGCTTGTCGACGTGTTCACAGAAGCCGGCGACCGTGGTCTCCGGCGAAGTTTTCAACACCAGTGGCACCACTCCGGAAACCATTCCGGGCACAAACATTGCCTCCGGACGCACGCGCCTGCTCACCGGAAAATCGAGTACAACCTCCGAGCCCGCGGCGTCGTGCCCATGTACCAGCAGCGCGCACGCCGCGGTGATCACCGAGGCCCGGCGTACCCCCAGCGCGTGTGATAACTCGCGGGTCCTGGCAACGACGGATGGATCTAGTTGGACAGGCTCAGAGGGCACGTAGTCACGCGGCTGGCCTGCGGTGCCGCCGCGCACCAACCCATAACCTGGTTCGCGTTCGAGCGGACGGTTCCTTTCCCAGTAAGCCTGATCATCGAGATAGTCGTCGGAAGCTTCGTATTCCAACTCGCAGTCGATCAGATTGCTCAGCGATCCGAAAATCGGAGGAGGAATCGGAGCACCGGTAGCGATTGCGGTATAGACGCCGGCAATTCGATGACAAAGGAGACCGATGCCGATTCCGTCGATCGCTATGTGGTGGCAGCACACGAAAAGATAGCATTCATCGGCTCGTGTTTGAAAAATGGTGAATTTGAACAGTGGCCCATTAAGTGACATCGGAATGCGTTGAATCGACGATGCCAAACGATAGACTTCCCGCGCAGAATCCTGCGAGCCGATGAGGTCATAGCGGGCAACCTCGATATCCGGGTAATCGACAACCTTTTGGAAAACTTGGCCGTCGGCCTCGAAAAAGGTCGCTCTCAGTGGTTCGGCCTCGTGCACGACGTGTTGGATCGCCGATTTCAGCAAATCGGGGTCGATCCGGCCCTCGATTCGGCCGAACATGCCAATCTGCCACTTAGTGCCGGAGAGTCCCGCTTCCTCAGAAAGCCATATGTCCAACTGTCCGCGCGTCAGCGGCAGCGCCCCACCGTCACGTTCCATCCGACTCCCCCGAGCAGCAAGGTTCACTTCTCAGAAGCCTGGACCGCTACCAGCCTCTCGCGCAGAGTCTTCGACCGCATGTGCGGCCAGCCCTGGTCGCAGTAGCCCGAACCCGCAGGTCGATCCGCTTTGCCGAACCGCACCCGCCGCAGGCCGCGTCGCCTGTCACTGGCCGAAAACCTGCCGCTGTCGCAGCCGAACGGATTGACGCCCACCGATTCCTCGTACCTCACAGTCGACACGTGTAAATCTCGCTCCAGACCATAGTGGAGGCGGCCAGGCATGTCCGGATTTTGGACAAAATCTCGGTGTGACCTACCGCTCAGTAATAGCTGCGCTGCGCAAGGCTCGCGTTACCTCAAGTGAAGCTACCAAATAGAACGCCACCCAGGTCAATGGCATCCAAAACTCTAGTTCGGAAATGCTGCCTCGAAACGTCCCGGCCAAATCAGCACATGGCCGCCAGGTAACCCCGTCACAATCGACGCTAGCAGCGTCAACCAGTCGGTGGCACCGATTGCGATCATCCCGGCGATCCCTGCCAATAGCTGATAGCTACGATCGGCGGGTGACCGATACCGCGTCTACCACACTGCCGCCCGGACCTCCCCTTCCCCTATTTGTGCAGTCCTTATTGACGTTGCGCTACGGGTTACGCTTTTTGACCGCATGCCAACGCCGCTACGGCGACGTGTTCGCGGTGCGTGAACCGCTGAAGGGCACAATGGTATATCTCGCGAATCCCGCCGACATCAAGACGGTGTTCGCCGGCGATCCGCGGGTTTTTCATGCCGGCGAAGCGAACGCGATGTTGGGCGGGCTGCTCGGCGAAAGTTCTCTGTTTGTCCTCGACGAGGATGAGCACCGCGACCGGCGTCGTCTCATGATGCCGGCGTTTCATCGCGATGCCGTCGCGCACCAGGCTGGTCAGATGGCCGAGATCGCTGCCGCGAACATCGCCCGATGGCCCATAGGCAAAAGTTTCCCGGCGGCGGCCAGGATGACTGAGATCACCCTGGAGGTGATCTTGCGGACCGTCATCGGCGCCACAGATCCGGCCCGTCTGGCCTCGCTTCGCAAGGTCGTGCCCGCGCTTCTCTATCTGAGCCCGTGGGAGACGCCGGCGATTGCGAAGCCGAACCTGCGGCAGCGTCGCCCGTGGCGAGGGTTGGGCCGGCGCTTCGCGGAAGTCGACGCTCTCCTCTACACCGAGATCGCCGAGCGTCGTGCCAATCCCGACCTGGCCGAACGCGCCGATGTGCTGGCGATGCTGATCCGCGCTGCGGACGACGACGGACGCGGGATGGATGACCGCGAACTGCGCGACCAACTCCTAACGCTGATCGGGGCTGGCCACGAGACCACCGCGTCGACGCTGGCCTGGGCGCTGGAGCGCCTGACCCGCCACCCGGGCGCGTTGGCCAAGGCGGTGCGGGCTGCCGGCGCCAGCGCGGCCGGCGATCCGGCAGGCGACGAGTACCTCGAAGCGGTGGTAAAAGAGACGCTGCGGATCCGCCCGGCGGTATTCAGTTCGGCCCGGCTCCTGACCGAGCCGACCGAGGTGGGCGGCTACCGCCTGCCGCCAGGCACCATAGTGAACCCGGCGATTGGTCTCGTGCACGCGAGCGCCGCCCTGTATCCGGATCCGGACGGGTTCGACCCGGAGCGAATGATTGGCGCGGACCTGAGTCCGACCACCTGGTTGCCGTTCGGCGGCGGCGCCCGCCGTTGCCTCGGAGCCAGCTTCGCTATGGTCGAGACGCGCGTTGTGTTGCGTGAGATCCTGCGACGCGTCGAGTTGAGCACCACTACAGCAGCCGATGAGAAGCGGAAGCTGAAGCACGTCACCTTCGTGCCACATCGTGGGGCGCGGATCGAAGTCCGGGCGATCAAGGACGTCAGGCCAGCATCGCAGGCAACAGACACCCCCCGGTGTCCTGCGCAGACCAACGGCACAACACCGCCGAACGACTCGTCGCAGAAGTAGCGGTGCTGTAATGCATTGTGCGACCGCACAATTTACGCTGGCGCATCCAGCTACCGCGTAACAACTTGGCCGCTGCGACCTAGGTCGACATCACTTTCCGGCGGCCTAGCGTCGGATCTAGGACAGAGCGTGAATCTCTGTTAGACAACGGGTGTCGCCCAGTGCATAGACGGCGATCAGCGGCGTCATCGCATGCCGCGCTTCGGTGTTCGATTGGACGGGTGTCGCTGAGTCATCGAGAACTGAGGCTGGCGAAATTTTCCACAAGGTCGGCGGCGGCCGTAATGCATTCGGCGGGTTTGGTCACCTGAGTGGCGATCTCGCGGGCCCGCGCAGCGTATGGCGCGGCCGAGATGGTGCGTAAATCTGCGACCAGAGTTTCTTCCGTAGTGGCCGAGAGACGCCGAGTGGCGCCCACCTTCAGTCGTTTGACCCGAGATCCCCAGAGCGTCTGGTCGAAGTCCGTCGAAAGGATCAGCTGGGGCACTCCAGCGCGCAACCCTATGGCCGTGGTACCCGTACCGCCGTGGTGCACGACCGCGCGGCAGGCGGGAAAGGCGGCCGCGTAATTCAGCGTGCCCACCACTTTCACGTGCTCGACCGGCGGCACGTGGCTGTAGTCAGTCCCAGCGGCGCAAACCAACGCCCGCTCGCCCAACTGCGCACAGGCCGAGCTAATCATCGCAAGTGTGTCGGCGGCAGATCCGACGGGAATGCTGCCAAAGCCAAAGAAAATCGGCGGTGTTCCCGCAGCAATCCACGATAAGGCCTCGTCGTCAGCATCGGTTGGCAACTCCATCGTCAACGCGCCGACAAAACGCCGTCGGTCCGCGAATTTCGCCCATTCCTCTGCTAGACCGGGAAAGCAAACCTTGTCGTAGGCCTGAATTTCCAGCGATCCACGCCCGGTGATCCGCCAGGGTGAGGGCCTTGACGCCTTTGGTAAGCCCAATTCACGGCGCTGTACGCCCTCGACCTTCCTCGCAGAGCGCCAGCCCAGCCACTCGGCCCCCGTCATTGCGGTGCGGCCCAACGGTGCCGGCAGGAATGAAAGAAGCTGGCCATTAGCCCGGATTGGGAACATATGCAGCGTGGCCAACGGAATGCCATAGTACTCCGCGACGTTGCCAGCGGCGTCCTCGAAATTCACGCCGGTAAACAGCAGATCGGCGCCCTCCGCCAGCGATGTCAGTGTCCTGATGATCTCTGTCCAAGACTGGAGGAAGGGCTCCATCACTTCGCGCCGCAACTTAATCAGATCCTGGATTTTCCAAAAGTTGCGAAACACATGAGTCCAGAAGTTGCGGTGGGCGTCCAGAACGTCCTGCAAATCTGGTCCGTAGGGGACCGCCTCAGGACCAGCCGCCTCGGCGAAGCCGACCAGATCGGGCGGGACGGCCATCCGCACTTCGTGCCCGCGACGCAGTAGCTCTCGGCCGACAGCGACGCATGGCTCGATATCGCCGCGGGTTCCATAGCTTGCCAGCACAAATTTCATCGGGATCTCAACCCTTCACTTCCCGTGCAGTTCCTGCGGATTGAAAGTGCGCGTCTCGCACCGCAGGTTCAACTGCCGGGCAGCATAACCCACTACCTGCGGGACCGACCGACATCCAGAAGTTCCGGGACGGCTTCGATCATTGCCACTCCGGGACTTGCGCTGCCTGCCGGTCGAGGGGTGTCTTTCGGTTTTGCGGCACGCGCCGCTCAGCTGTTGTGTCTTGCGGCAAAGTCATCGGCTTGTAGTTCGATCGGCTTGCCATGGGGTGTGCGGCTGGCCGCATGTTCCCACGCATCGCGCCAGCGCGCCGTCTCGGACGAGCCGATGCCTTTGCGCGCCAACAGGTCTTCAAGTGCCCCGAGCCAGTGGTGGTAGTAAGTGTCGCCGATGTCGGAGTCACCAGCTGCCTGTGCCGCTTTGATTCGGGTTGCCAGTGCGTCGGCCCACTCGGCCCAGGTGTACAACCCGCGCCCGTGCAAAGAAACTACGATCGCGAAAGCCCTTGCCTCCCAGGGCTCTGCGAACACCGGCTCATCGCCGCTGGCGGCCCCGGGAGCCCAAGCGGGCTGATTCATGCTGCCTCCAAGTACGGTTCCCATGCGTCAACCGACACCGTCAGGCCTGGCTCGGCGTCCGGCCACAGCTCGGCGCCCCGGAACACCACGGTGTACAGCCACTGGGGCTGTTCGCCGTGACCACCGGCATTTGCATCGGCAAAGACGTGCATTCCGTGCATCCGTTCAATCACCGCTGGCTTGGCCTGCGCATAGCTGGGTAGCCGCGTGTGATGCTGGATGGGCCCCGCGATCGTGCGCACGCGCTGACCGACGGTGAACCGCGGACCCTTGGTTGCGAGCCGCTCGGTGGGCGCGCCGCGAACCTGCAGTGTCGGCACATCGTTCGCGTGCAGGACGCGCGGCAACGCACATGCCGGATGCAGCGACCGGCCCGCAACCAGTTCCTCGGCGGAGACCAAGCCCCGCTCCTCAAGCTGTTTGAGTAGCGCGCCGAACCAGATTTCGTAGTAGCTGCGTTGGTCGTAGTCCGGTAGAGTCTCGCGCGCGGCGCGTGTCATGTCGAGATTCCAGGCCCCAGTAGCACCCATCGACAGTTGAAGCGCGAATACTCGCGGCTCCCAAGCCGCGTGCCACGGTCCGCGCTCGGCCTCGAGCTTGATCGGACCGTATCCCAGCTGGCCGCCCAGATCGGCGTGAGTGACGTACTCGTCGCTGCTCATGCGTCGACGGTCGTCGGGCTGCAGGGTAGACCGGTTCCGATCATCGAATCGCGGGTCACCAGCGCGGCGAGCTCCTCTTCATTGAGGTCATCACTTCCGACCGGTCGCATGGGCAGCACAAGATAACGGACTTCGGCCGTCGAATCCCACACCCTGATATCTGTGTCTGGCGGTAGGGTCATGCCGAACTCGGTCAGCACACCACGCGGGTCACGTACCGCACGCGAGCGGTACGCCGAGCTCTTGTACCACTTGGGAGGTAGGCCCAACACCGCCCATGGGTAGCAGCTGCACAGCGTGCAAACCACGAGATTGTGACGCTGAGGCGTGTTTTCCACTGCGATCATGTGCTCGCTCTGCCGACCGGTATAGCCTAGCCACGCGATCGCGGCGGTGGCGTCGGTCAGCAGCCAGTCGCGGTAAGTGGCATCAACCCACGCCCGAGCGATCACACGCGCACCATTACGGGGACCAATGCGAGTCTCATAGGTATCAATGAGCTCGTCTAGTGCCGCCGGATCGACGTACCCTTTGTCGACGAGCACGCTTTCCAGCGCCCTTACCCGCAGATCCATCTCACCGATCTCGCTAGGGTGACCTGCGTTGATGCCACGAGCATGGTCCCCGGGCCCGCTCATGCTTCGACGCTATGCCTACGTTGTCGAGTTCGGATCATCCGGCGCGGCACGCATGCAGCTTCCTGGTGGCCAGCGGTATACGGCAACGTCACGCGGCGGGCACCCCGGCACGTGCAACACATTCTCGCGGCCGGGTAGATGCTCCCTGCCAGCGTCGGGCCGTTCGACAAGCTAGCCAAGACCACTGCTGCGCCCCGTCAAGATGGAAGGGCCGTCGAGCTCGCTTGTCGTAACAGACCTCGCGACCGCAGCTTTTCGGTACTCCCACTGCTCCCGGTCACGGATGTAAAGCGGTGATACAGCCTTTAAGCCCGCGAGTTCAAACCCGCCGTTTCGAAGAGTAAACCGGACGTCCCCACTAACGCGTTGAGCGCTCACTTCGAGGAAGGACTGCAACGCCTTTCGGAGATTGCGAAACCATCGCCCCTCTACAGCCTCCATAATCAAAGCTTCCCCAAGAGTGCGCATCCAACGAAGTGTCTCCACCTCGACCGTCGCCGACGCGAGCTGAGCGAAAGCCTCCAGGATGAGTGTTGCAGCAGGAGCCTCACGTACCTCGAGGACCTTCTCGCCACCTTCTAGGTGCTCGAGGCCGGAGAACCGTCCGATGCCGTAACGGCCAACTTTCGCGTTGAGGCCGGAGATCAGTTCGACAAGATCAGTGACAGGCTCCGAATCCACGGATACGACACGTCCTCTATCGAAGCGCAGCTCGATGACACGGCTCGCCGTTTCAGTTGGGACCGACCACTGATACAGGTTTTCATCGATTTCGAAACCTTCGGGGTCGTCCAGGGTGCCACTCTCGAACTCTCGGCACCACAAGTTGCTGTCGACGCTTATCAACCGATTCGCGAACCCAGAGATGCCAAACGCCTCTCGGAGTTCTAAACGCTTGAAGTCGCGGGCCAGGGCATCGACCTCGTATGGCGATCCGAAGTAACCGTCAAAGCCCAGGTCGGAAATGGCTCCATTGAGCCTCCTCAAGCTATTCTGCGACTGATTGGCTGTGTGGAGCAGACACTTGGCGCCGACTGATCGCGCGAACTCCACCCCGACTCTGGCGATCAATGGTCGTGACAGCGATGCGCTAATGGGGTGCTGACCGAGATATCGGCCGCCAGCAAGAATCGATGGGTAGACAAACTCCTCCACAAATTCTTTTCTACAGTCGAGACGCGTGACATTTACATCAAATTTGTCCGCGAGGTATGAGAATTGTTCGATATCGAAGTCATCCCCGATATCGACGGACAGAGCAATAAGTTGCACATCAAGTTTCGACAGCTGTGCTAACAGATACGCGCTGTCTAATCCACCACCGCACAATGTCACAATAGTGTCATTGCGGTGACACAATTCCTGTATATCTGAAAAGGAGCGGACTTTCCTGTGATTCATGTAGTCAGCTACCATGCTTAAACCCTTTTCGGGCTGCCAGCAGTGGTCACAGGTGTAAACCTCCGTTGTCCGCTAAATGCCTGTCATTCCAAATATCGTTCGGCCGGAGGATCCGAGAGCGACAGCTCGCGCCGACGACGTTGGAAGGCTCGAACCCGACTAACGGTCCGCATCCTTACAACTGGGTCAGGCTAGCACCCCCGGATTCAAGGCACGCTAGTTCTGTCAAACTGCACGATTGGCAGGTCCCCCGTAGTCGGTCCACCTGGTGACGCGTGCCAGGCGGTGGACGGGCCGGCGCCGCTCGTTTCGACGTAGCCGCCGTTGCTGTCAGCCGACACTTCTGAGCCGGGCGAAATTTTCCAGGAGGTCGGCGGCGGTCGCGACGCTTTCGGCGGGTTTGGTCATCTGGGTGGCGATCTCCCGGGCCCGGGTGGCGTATTCCGGAGCCAAGATGGTGCGCAGGTCTCTGACTAATGATTTCTGCGTGGTGGCCGAAAGACGCCGGGCGGTACCCACCTTCAGTCGTTTGACGCGAACTCCCCAAAGCGTCTGATCGAGGTCGGTCGAAAGGACCAAGGTGGGAATCCCGGCGCGCAGGCTCGCGGCCGTAGTGCCCGCACCACCGTGGTGCACAACCGCGCGGCAGGCCGGAAAGGCTGCCGCATAATTCATCGTGCCCACAACCTTGACGTTCTCGAAATGAGGAACATTGCTGAATTCGCTCGAGCCGGTGCAAACCAACGCCCGCTCGCCCAACTGCGCGCAAGCTGTGCTGATCATTGCCAGCGTATCCGTGGCGGATTTGACCGGGATGCTGCCAAAGCCGAAGAAAATCGGCGGTGTTCCAGCGGCAATCCACGATGCTATGTCGTCATCGGCGTCGGTCGGCAACTCCATTGTCAGCGCGCCAATAAGGGGCCGTCGACCATCCCATTTCGTCCATTCTGCAACCAGTCCCGGAAAGCAAACCTCATCGTAGGCCTGAATTTCCAGCGACCCGCGTTCGGCGATCCGCCATGGCGAAGGCTTTGTCGCCTTCGGCAAACTCAGTTCACGACGCTCTGCGCCGTCGAGCTTTTTCATCATGGGCAATGCCGACCACTCGCCCATCTTCATCATGAAACGAGTCAACGGCGCTGGCAGACCCGGAATGAGCTGGCCGTTGGCCCGAATCGGGAATACATGCAGCGTGGCCAACGGAATGCCGTAATGTTCCGCAACGTTACCGGCCGACTCCTCACCAATAACTCCGGTAAACAGCAGGTCGGCGCCCTCAGCTAGCGACCTTAGTGTCGTGCTGAGCTCCTGCCAGCACTGGGTGAACAACTGCCAGTTCTCACGCACCAATCCGACCAGGTCCCCGATCTTCCAGAAGTTCTTCCAGAACTTCCGCAAGAAACGTGCCATGAAGTCATGGTTTACGCTTTGCCACACCTTCACCTCTGGCCCGTACGCAACCGGCACAAGACCAACCGCCTCGGCAAAGCCAACCAGATCCGGCGGAACGGCGATCCGAACGTCGTGCCCACGACGCAGCAACTCGCGGGCCACAGCGACACCGGGCTCGACATCGCCACGAGTCCCATAGAACGTCAGCACAAACTTCATCGCTTCCCCCAGCCCTTCCTCCCCATTCGCGTTCTGGGAAACCAAAGCGCAAGTTAGACCATATGCATGCTCAACCGCCGCGCAGCATAACCCGACACCCTGCACCAACGACCTGAAACCCAAAAGTGTTGGGCACACGAACTATCGCCCAACCGTGCTGTTCGCGCACGCCTCACTTGCCGTAAGGCAAACCGGCCTGGTCACCGCAGCACTTCCGATTGAGTCGTACGCCGCGCTTTTCCCGCTCCCAGATTCGCTTGGCTCTAAAGATCTGAACGATTGGCACGTCTCTGCAACACGCCGTTAGCCTCGCTGCCAAAAACTGAACCAAGGTTGAGCACCGAAGCCCTGCACGGCTCAGCCACTCAACACCACACAGGAATCGTGCGCCCACCGGCGTCAGAAAAACCCGCGGTTGCTTCGATAAGCCAGCAGACACACACGGTAGTGTTTGCGGCCGTGTGGGGCTCACTGCTGGCGCTGGCGTTTCTGATGGCGTTCAACCCAGTGCGTCTCGCCCTTATCCTTCTCGTGATCTCGCGGCCACGTCCCGTGCAAAACCTGCTCGCCTACGGGGCCGGCTGCCTAATTGGGTGTATCCCCGCTGTGGTGATCCCGCTGACGCTGTTGCATGTCACACCAATGTTCCGATCGTTTGCGGACAATTTGGCCCCGAGCCCCACCGTCCGGTACATCCGACTCGGCATGGGTGTGCTCGCGCTATCGATTGCCGCGGTGTTGACAGTGCGCTCTTTGACGCGGCGGCGGCAGTCGGTACATCGGCCGAAACACACGGCGGACAAGACGTCGACCCTGGTACTGGAGTCGAATACACCGGCCGCAATCTCCTGGTTGGTTGGCCGCACACAGGACGCGGCGACGGAGGGCACGTCGGCAATCCGACGCCTTCTACAACGCATCCACAATGCGTGGGAAAGCGGATCGCTGTGGGTCGCGTTTGTGATCGGCGTGGCATTCGGCGGGGTGGAACCCGACGCGGGCCTATTCTTGTTGGCTATCATCGTGGCCTCAGGAGCCGCGATCGGCACGCAAATCGCCGCCGCGACAGTGTTCGTCATCGGCGTGCTTACGGTTGTCGAGATCACCCTAGTCAGCTATTTGATCACGCCAGTGAAAACACAAGCGATAGTGCAACGGCTGCACGACTGGGCGTTGGCACACCGTCGGAAGATCCTGGTAGCCATGTGCACAGTAGCCGGAATCTCACTGGTGGCCAGCGCCATGGCAGGCATCTGAAGGAACTCAGGAACGTATCGAAGCCTATGTCGTGGATTCGACACGCTGATTCCGCAAATGGCGCGTGTTTCGGGGATGCGTACCGCGAGCGAACGTCGTTCAGGACGCTCGAATTTCAGGCCCAGGTGCCTTTGCGTCGGTGAGCGAGAGCGGCGATTTCGAAGATAAGTTTGCGTGGAATGAAGCGCTGCGCCTTGGTGACTCGCTGATAATTGTCAAGCGCGGTGCGCAAGTGTTGTTCGCTGCCTCGGTAGTCGAAGAAGACACCGTCTAACTCGTCTTGGCTCCAGGTGTCGCCATCCGCGGCCCGGTGCAGATTGCGGTAGGTAGTGGTCAGCCATTCGGTGCCGAATGGTTCCGGGCATGCGGATCCGTCGGCCTGTTGATGACGTTCGTCGACGGCGAGAAATTCATTGATCGCCGTCTCGTCGGGTTTGAGATCGATGTCCAGGGCTGCGGAGATCTTTTTGACCTCGCCCCGCCAATCCTTGAGGAGGTGAGAGTATTCCACGAACACGCGGGGCAGCCCGCGTGTGTAGCGTTCAGCGAGCAGGCTGTTTTTTAGCCAAAGCGCGGCGGCGAGTTCGGGTTTGATCACTGGCATCATTGCGGTGGCGGACTTGATGACTTCGTGGGGGTGGCGTACCGCGATCACGGTGCCGACGTTGTAACCGGCGATGCGGGCGGCTTCGAACCACATACCGGCTATCGCGGTCATCTGAAGATCCTTGATGACGTAGAGGTCCGACTGCGGCAGTGCGGTGAGGTAGGCCTTGATTTCGGCGATATCTTTTCGGTCGGCGGGTTGTTCGTGCAGGTGCAGCGTGGGGTCAGCGGAGCCGCTGTGGTGGCGGCGCAGGATTTTTTCGTTGAGGTAGCTGGCTTGACGTGGCTCCCAGAAGCCACGCGGGTTGGCTTTCGCGGCCCCGATCATCCCGGGCGGAAGTGCGGCCCCAGATAGCGACAGGACCCGTGTCAGTGCGGCGGTCCCGGATCGGGCCATCCCCAGCACGAACAAGAATGTTGTCATTAGCCGCTACCCTTCGCGTATCACTCAGCTACAAACTGGGGCTCTAACTGGATCCCGTTAGACGGGTTGATAGTACGTGAGGGCAAAGTGCTCCCGATCTTGACGACTCACCGATTGGCGGCTTGCTGTCGGACAGGCCGCCGGCGCTCGTGCTGATTTGTCACTGGTTTGACCGCGGGCGCTCCGATATACGTACCGGTGAGTGAGAAGTCATTCAAGGTCTTCGAAAGGTCTTGTCGCAAAGCGTCGTTCGAGTTGGTATAACCCGGCTGATAAACAGTGGCCGAGACAAAGACCTTCCCCTGCGCAATTCCCGACAACACGTACAGTGCTCCGCCCAAACGGTGCATCAACGTTTTGGTCACCCCTCGGTAGGAAAGCCTTGAGGCCCAGAGATCGGCGTCTGTACCGTCTGGCCGGGTGACGGCCGGGTTGACCACACCGATATTGGATGAGACGACGGTGTTGTCGACCAGCCTGACAAACCGCTTGGGCATCAGACCCAACAGGGGAACGAAGGACATCACTGCCTGCTCGTCGTCGCGCAGCTCCTGGTGGTCGATCAGCGCCTGTTTGACTGCGGCCCGGATCTCGCGCAGATCCGTCGTCGCGCGGGCGGGGTCAACCGTGACGTTGAGATGACTGACCGCGTTGGCGTGCGTATCACCGACGGCACGCTGATTAACCGGCATCCTCATGAGGACCGAGCCGTCGGCGGTGACCCGTCCAACTCGCTGGGCCAAGTGGGCCGCCAATCCCATAAGGAGCGCGTTGCTGGTCCCGCCTAGCGCTTGGGCGCGGGCCTCCCACTCGCCGACTTCGACGAAGGCCGTTGTCATTGGAGGGGTGACGGGTTCGTCGGCGCCAGCCGGAAGTCTAAGTGGCGTGGTGGACGGCGCGCCTCCGGCACCGTCGCGCATGGCACGCCGGGCCAGCCGTACCGCGGCAACGGCACCACGGCCGAGAGCGGGAATGTCGCGCACGGTTTGACGGGCGTCCTCGCGCAGCGCTTGCCACCGCCGGCGCGACCCAGCGGCAGGCCAGCTGATGGAGGCGTCGCGGCCATCCGTAGCGTCCGCCATCGCCTCCAACAACCCGGCACCGTCGGCGAGACAATGTGAGACAGCCAAGCTCACCGCCGCGCCGCCGTCGGTGAAGGGCAGCACTGCAAGGTGCCACCCGGGTCCGTGCTCTGCATCGATGGGAATGGTGGCCTGCTCCTCGAGCCAGGCGTCGAGTTCTGCGCGCGGCCGGGGCGTCGCTGCGATCTCAATCTCGGTTGGTCCGGCGGCTGATACCCAGCGGTGACGGCCGAACCGCAGTGGTGACCGTTCGATGCGGCGAGGCAACCATCCGCGCTGAAGATGCTGATGGAACTTCCGCAGACCGTCGATGTCGACCGGGCGGTTGTATACCCAGAAGGGATGCGGCATCGACGCGACTCCCGTCGCTCGCTCGGCGTCAAACGTGAGCTGGTCAAGCGGGTCGAGTAGGTTGTCCATCGTCGTACCGTACTTCCGACAGCTTGTCTTCGAAGCCATTCACCCCGCAATGACAATGGAGGCTGTCAGCCGGAGGACTTGCAGCAGCTTTGGGTTCATTACTTCTGAGTTATAGTCACAACTCACTACGCCCGGCGCGGTCGTGGATTAGCCGCTGACCACCCAGCGCCACAGGTACAAAGCAGTTCGCTGCAGATCAGAGGAAGCTTTCATGCCGAAAGATCCGCGATGAAATGTGTGCTGGCAAGCTATGGAACGCGTGGCGATGTAGAGCCTTGCGTCGCTGTCGGCCGTGAACTGCTGCGCCGCGGCCACGACGTGCGCCTAGCAGTTCCGCCTGACCTGATTGGCTTCGCCGAGTCGGCTGGGCTTACGGCGGTTGCCTTAGGTCCGGACACACAAGAGTGGTGGGGCGCGCACCGCGACTTCTGGACGCGTTCATTCCGCAACTTCTGGAAGATCCGAGATCTGATCAGGTTGTGGCGCGAAATCGGGCAGTCGATCATCCACTACTGGGAACAGATCACCACGACGCTGCGGTCGCTGACGGAGGGGGCCGATCTATTAGTCACCTTTCTGAATTTCGAGCACTCCGCTGCTAATGTCGCTGAGTATTACCACATTCCGTTGGCCACGCTGCATATCGCCCCGGTGCGGGCCAACGATCAGTCCCTGCCATTCCTGCCGTGGTCATTGGGCCGTTACGCAATGAGTGGGTACGAGTGGGTGAACTGGCGTGGGGTGAAGAAGTTCGATGACGCACAGCGGCGTGAATTGGGCCTGCCGAAGACGAAGCGCTCCGCGCCGCGACGCATCACCGAGCGTGGATCACTGGAAATTCAGGCCTACGAAGAGGCTTGCTTTCCTGGGCTGGCAGCCGAATGGTCGAAATTCAATGGGCAACGGCCCTTTGTCGGCGCGCTGACGATGGAATTACCCACGGATGTCGACGAGGAGGTCAACTCATGGATTGCCGCGGGGACACCTCCGATTTTCTTCGGGTTTGGCAGCACGCCGGTCAAATCTCCCGCCGACACGCTCGCCATGATCGCCGCGGCCTGCGCGAAGTTGGGCGAGCGGGCATTGGTGTGCTCAGGCTGGAGCAACTTCAGCGATATCCCCCATTTTGACCACGTCAAGGTGGTGGACACCGTGAACTACGCAGCTGCCTTCCCGGCCTGCGCCGCGGTCGTGCACCACGGTGGTATGGGCACCACGGCCGCGAGTCTGCGCGCAGGAGTCCCCGCCTTGATCCTTTGGACGGCACCAGACCAGGCGATCTGGGCGGCTCGGGTCAAACGACTGAAAGTTGGCTTGGGGCGGCGTTTTTCGACAACTAGCCCGGAATCGCTGGTCGCGGACCTGCGCCGAATCCTCGACCCCGAATATGTCATTCGGGCCCGCGAGGTCGCCGCCCAGACGACCAAGCCAGCCGAAAGCGTTGCCAACGCCGCCGACCTCCTCGAAAGTTTCGTCCGCTTAAGCCGTGTTGACTGACGTGGGATGGTTACTGTGGCAGCCCCTCTCAAAGCTCTGAGCCGACCGCGCCGTGCAGAACGGGCCTGCGGCCAGGTCGTGACAGGGTAGGGTTCCGGGCCGTGTGGGCTTTCGTGCTGGGGATGGCGCTTCTGTGGGCGCTTAATCCCGTACTTCTCGGCCTTGTCCTTCTTCTGATCTCCCGACCGCGGCCGATCCAAAATCTGGTTGTCTGCTGGATCGGTTGCCTGATAGCGAATGTTCCCGCCCTGCTGATTCTGTTGCTGATGCTGCATGTCATGCCCGGGTTCAGATCGGTTGCACATGAGTTGGCCACGGCGGGCCCAGACTCCACCGCCCGACACATTCAGCTCGGCATGGGTGTAGTCGCACTATTGGTCTCCGCGCTGATCGCAATGCGCTCCCGGGTGCGTCGGCGGGAAGACGTGCCGACACCGGTCGGCAGCTCTAAAACACCGACCTCAATCTCGCCGCCGCAGAGCCGCGACCAAGATGGAGCGACGGAGCGCCGGTCCGCAATCCGGCGCTTGGTTGACGACGCGAACAATGCGTGGGAAAGCGGATCGTTGTGGGTCGCTCTGGTGGTCGGTTTGACGTTCATACCGGCGGGTCCCATCATGCTTCTACTCGTAGACACCACGATCGTGGCCTCGGGCGCCCCGATCGGTACACAAGTCATCGCCGCCATCGCGTTCGTCGTCGTGATGTTTGCAGTCTTCGAGATCACCCTCGTCAGCCATCTGCTGGCGCCAGCGAAAACCCAAGCGGTGCTGCAACCGCTGCACGAATGGGCGCTGGCTCACCGCCTACAGGTCCTGGCGGCCATCTTCGCGGTGGTTGGGCTCTCGCTGGTGGCCAGGGGCGCGGGTGTCATCTGAGCTGATGGCCAAAAGGCCAAATCGTAACCATACGGCGATTCGCGGCGAGAGCACCGAGTCACCGTCTATTCTGCGGCCATGACCATGAGCCGACGGCCGGCCCGGATTGCTCGTACACGACCATCCTTCAACAGACGCATCTCCAAAGCGGATGAGCGAGTGGACAATCGGCTCGCGCTGGTGGACCAAGGATTGTTCGCGGGGCATCGTGCCGCCGGGATTAACCTCGTCATCCAAGTCGTGTGGCTGTATGAGCACGATGTCGACCTTGATGGGCTGAAACGTCTCAACCGCAATCTCGGTCACGGGATGTTGGGACGCCTCATCGAACGTTCTCCGCTGCCGTTCGCGCGGCATCGGTGGGTCATAGGTCGACGGCCTTCCGATATTGATGTCAGTGAGTGCGCCCGCCCACGCGCTGAGCTCAGCGACTGGGCTGACGAACGCTCACAGGTGCGCATTGATCCGGAACGGGGACCCGGCTGGCATTTCGGCGTCCTTCCCCTTACCGACGGCTCGACCGCGGTCTCCATGGTGCTTTCCCACTACGTGGTCGACGGCCTCGGGCTCCACATGGTAGTAGCCGATGCCGTGCTTGGTAACACGCACGATCTTGGCTACCTACCATCGAATTCACGTACGCGGCGGCGTGCGCTGGTTCAGGATGCCCGCCTAACGGCACGGGAGGCGCCTGAGGTCGGCCGGGCGCTTGTCACGGCAGCACGGCTGGCCCGGAAACAGGCAGGTGCGCGACAGGATGGTGCGCGGTCGCCAGCACGGCGACCTGTAGCCATCCGCGCGGGTGACGGCGATGATGCTGTGGTCGTGCCGGCCGTCTCGATACAAGTCGATCTTGATGAGTGGGATGCCCGCGCAAAGGCTCTCGGCGGAACGGGGAAGACGCTGATCGCAGCGTTGGGTACGAAACTTGCCGAGGGCCTGGGGCGACAACGCGCTCGCGACGGCTTCGTCACTTTGCACCTGCCGATGAACGATCGCAGCGAGGGTGATACGCGTGCGAACGCAATGTCGATCGCGACGGTCAGCGTCGACCCGAGCCGAGTAACGACCGATCTGCGTGACATCCGTGACGCCATCAGGCAGGCACTGAGGACTCTACGGGAGACGCCTGACGAGGCACTGCAGTTGCGCTCGCTGGTCCCGTTCACGCCGAAGCGGGCGTTGAAAAGGATGGTGGATGCGGGACTCACCGACCCGGATGCTCCCACGCTTTGTTCAAATCTCGACGAGTTCGACCCCGTGGTGTTCCGTCCGGATGGCACCGACGGTGAGATCATCCTGACGCGGGTGACTGGGCAGGGCGTAACGCGGCAGTGGCTCGAGGTAACCGGCGGACAGATGACTCTGCAGTCTTGGCGCGTTGAAGGCGGCTCCAAGATCTACTTCACCGTCAACGCCTACCAACCAGGTGCAGAGAACACAAAGCCCGCCTTGCGTGAACTGGTTGGGGACACACTGGCCGAGTTCGGCCTGACTGGCGAGATCTATTAACGAACGGGTTCGTGCCCTCACTTGACACGTAAAACAAAGCCGGCCTGGTCACCACGGCCCTGCCGGTTGAGTCGATCCGCGCGTTTTGCCCACTCCCACATTTGCTTGGCCCCAAACATCCGAACGATTTTGGGGTCAGTCACCGCAACGTCCCGCCGATAGGCTTCGCTTCCCAAAAACTGACCCAAATTCGAATCGTCAAATGTCCGCTCGACTCGCAGCCCGGCCTTCTCAGCTGCCAGTGCCATTGCCTCTCGTGAAGGTATGACGAAATGCCGAGGCGCATCGATCTGCACCCAATCGGCGGCATATGTAGCCCATGCTTCGGATGAGGTCGTCGGCACGCGTGCCAAACAAACGCCTCCGGCAGCGAGCTTCTCGTATGCCAACTTGAGGGTCGCGATCGGGTCAGGAACGTGTTCAAGCGAATGATTGAACATGATGAGGTCAAATTCGCCAGCCACATTACCCAAATCTCGCTTCATCAGCGGCACTCCGCTAGGAGTCTTCTGATCGGCTGGGATGAACGGATCTGCGCCAGACAGGTTGCTGAATCCGACTCTGGCCAATCGCTCCAGCAGCAAACCGCTACCACAGCCCACGTCTAAGATTCGCGCGCTCCGTTCAAGCGGAAGCTGAGCGAGCATTCCGAGGACGTCTCCTCCGAGGAGAAGGCGGAGGATGCCCTCGGGCAAGCGCCGCGCCAGGAGGGCACCGACCAGCCGGCCGCCGGTCTGCAATTTATAGCGGTCTTGCCGCGTGATGAGCCATCGAAGAATCCCGGGTTCGTTGTACGAGTGATAACCTCCGGGATAATGGCGCATGAGCTCTTCACCCTCGGGCTCATTCACAATTTGTAACGTGTCGCACGCGGCGCAGATAAAATATCCAAACCGCTCTCCGGTGCCGAACATCATCTCGCGAACCACAATAGTTCGATGGGGACCCGTCGATCCGCATAGCCGGCATTCTCTATTAATCTCGTTCACTCAGCCCCTCCAACGAACAAAGCTTTGTCTGGGCGAAGCGGTACATTCGGTAACACGTTGCTCAGCTTCGCAGGTTGTGGCAGAACTTCGAAAAAGACCGATCGTCTAAGGATCCCGGAAAGGGGCGGTTTCACTTTCTTGAACCGTCCGATGTTCCTCTCCAGCCCGCGCACAACCTTTTCATTGGTAAGCCTTTCCGCGATGAATTGCACGGAGGAGTTGTGCAAACCCGCCTCCCTGCTGGCGACGTGGTCGTGGCAACCGGTGCCGATGTAGTCGATGTACTGATCCGCGAAGGGGAGGCCCTCGGCGTTACTACACACGAAGTCCAGGGCGGGTACGTGGCTGAGGGCCATCAGTGGAGTATGCCAGGACCCGCGCAGGGTTCCGGGCAGTAGCACCCGATCGGGTTACTCTCATCAATGGGTGCGCCGCCACCCGGAACCCGGCCGCATAGGAACACGCAAATAGCTGGCTGTCGGCGCCACCGTGGGTGAGTGACCCAACGAAATGCCCCAATCCTCCGCGGTATTGGCAGCAAGCGGCCGGCTCTAAACTCAAGCTGGCTCGGCGCCATCCGTCAGCGGCACAGGGTCGTGTGAATCTCCCGGTCAATTGTGCTCACATGTGCCGCGACCCGTCACCTCCGCGCAACACGACGGCGACGGCGTTGTCGTCGTGCCGGCTGTCACGACCTACATCGACCTGGACGATTGGGATGCCCGCGCGGAGGCTTTGGGCGGAGCGAGTCACACGATGGCGGCCGCGTTCGCTGCCAAACTCGCCGAGCGCATCGGGCGCCGACGAGCCGATGACGGCGCCGTCACGCTGCAAATCCCGATGAGTGATCGCACCGAGGATGACACGCGTGCGATGGCACTGTCTTATGCGCGGGTCACCGTGGACCCGACTGGGCTGACGACGGATCTGAGCGACATCCGGGCCGCCATCAAGCAGACGTTGAAGACGATGAAAGAGACCCAGGACGAAGCGAAGCAGGTCCTGTGGCTGCCCTCGTTCACGCCGACGCGGGCGGTCAAACGGATGGTCGCCAATGACTGCTGACCCCGATGCCCCAGTGTTTTGTTCGTATCTCGGCGACCTTCCGTCGGTGATCGGCTGTCCCGACGGCACCGTCGCCGAGGTGGAGAATGCGCGCGGCACCGGGCAAACGCGAAACCCGCCGCTTCCTGGAACGACTCGGCGGCCGAATGATCATTCTGTCCGGGCGCATCAATGGCAAGATCTTCATCAGTATCGGCGCCTACCAACCGGGCGCCGAGAACACCAAATCCGCCTTGCGCGAGGTGACCGCGAGCACCCTGGCCGACTTCGGCCTGACTGGGGACATCGACTAAAGCGACTAATGGCTCAAATGTGGTGCGCACGTCAGCGCGGTTCTACCGCTGGCGTGAGCCGACTCCGGCGACACCCGGGGGTTCACGGAAGAACGGTGAAGCTCTCGGTATGGCACGGACGGACGACCGTGAAGTGACGGCGGTCGACGGTCGCGATCTCGCTGATGCCCAACCGTTCTGCTGTGGTCACCACGGAGGCGTCTACGGTGCCAAGCGGCAAGTCTCGGTACCGCGCAACAAGCTCTGCGATCCGCAGCCAATCTCCCGCGGCTACCGGTTCGACGGCGAACGCACCATCGGCCAGGTCGCCGAGGAATCGCACCTCAGCTTCGGCGCCCAGCCTGGTGCCCAGTAGGTAGGCCACTTCGGTGATGACGAGTGTCGGGACGATCAACGGACCCGGATGGGTCTTTAGAAGTTCCAGCGACGGCACATGGTGAGCGTCGTCGGCGTCGACATAGGCATATAGAGGACCCGCGTCGACAACAATTGCCCCTATGGTCTGACCTCGGCAGCCAAGATCTCCTCGATACGCTCGGAGACATCGCTTCGACCGCTACGGCCGGCGGCCGCTGCGTTGAGGCGCCGACGGGCACCGGTCGTGCCAAGGTATGCCTCGAGCGCTTCACGGCTAACCTCCGAGATGGTCAAATTCCGTCGCTCAGCCTCGTGCCGCAGGCGAGCATCCAGCGCGTCGGGGATCTTGACCGTCGTCCGTTTCATGTATGCCAGCATACCTCGGCTGTCCATCGTGCACCGGCCAGAAGTGCCCACCACGCCCGCCGTATGCGGATACCTGGCTAGATTGGCCTTGATTACCAATCTCAGTATTTTTACTGAAACACTCGCGTTCACTGCTCGTCGCGCCTAAGCTCCGAAGCACCCGGTTGCCCACCAAAGGAGCGGCGACATGATCTTCCGGCAGTATTTCGTGGCTTCCCTGTCCCAGCTGTCCTACTTGATTGGTGACTCTGCCTCGGGCCGTGCGGTCGTGGTCGATCCGCACCGCGACATCGCGGCTTACCGGCATGACGCCGAGGAGGACGGCCTTTTCATCGAGCGGGTGATCGAAACCCACTGCCACGCAGACTTTCTCTCCGGTCACCTCGAACTCGCCGCCGCGACCGGTGCCACGATCTGCTACGGCGCAGGCACCACCACCGATTACCCGATCGAATCGCTGCACGACGGCCAGCGGCTCCATCTGGGCGACGTGGCACTGGAGATTCGAGCGACCCCGGGGCACACCCCGGAATCGATCAGCATCGTGGTGTACGAGCACCGCGACCATGCCGCACCCTACGGCGTGCTGACCGGGGACACCCTGCTCATCGGCGATGTCGGCCGGCCCGACTTGACGTCGGGTGTCGGCTGTACCAGCGCCGACATGGCGCACCAGCTCTACCATTCGCTACATCGCAAACTGCTGACGCTGCCCGACGAGACTCGCGTGTTTCCCGCCCACGGCCCGGGTTCGCCGTGCGCCCGCAACGTCTCCGCCGACACCTCGTCCACCATCGGCCAACAGCGGCGGACCAATCACGCGCTGGCACTGCGCGACGAGGCGCAATTCGTCGCCGCGGTCACCACGGGTCAGCCACCGACACCGCCGTACTTCTCCTTCGCCGCCCAACGCAACCGCGAGCGGCGCCCACTGCTCGACGAGGCAACCGCGCCGCCCCCGCTGTCGTTCACCGCACTGGCCGCGCAGCGATCCGCGGGCGCGGTCGTGCTCGATGCGCGCGACCCCTCGGATTTCGCGGCCGGCCACGTGCGCGGATCGGTCAACGTCGGCCTCGACGGCCGGTTCGCCGAATATGTCGGCAGCGTGCTGCCTCCCGACCAGCGTCTCGTCCTGGTATGCCCGGAAGGTAGAGAACTCGAGGCCACCATTCAGCTCGGCCGGATCGGTTACGACAATGTCGTCGGCTACCTCGACAACCCGCTGGCCGCTTTCCTCGACCATGCCGATGCGATCGAGGCCAGTTCACGACTCACCGCGACGGCACTGGCGACACACCGGGTCGACACACCCGGATTGGTGCTGCTGGACGTGCGCAATCCGGGCGAGCTCACCAACGGTGTGATCCCGGGCGCTGCGCACATACCGTTGAGCCGGCTGGTGCAACGGGCCCACGAACTGGACCGCACCTCCCCGACCACCGTCTACTGCGCCGCCGGCTACCGCTCGATGATCGCGGCGAGCTGGCTGACCGCGGCCGGCTTTGTCGACGTTTCTGATCTCGTGGGCGGGTATGGCGCCTGGGCGGCGCTGCCGGTTGCCGAGCCGGTCGCGGCCCGATGATCACCGCGCTGACCACTCCACCCATCGGATGGGAGGAGGCCTACTCTCAGGCAGTCGAAGCGGGTTTGCACGTCCATACCCCCCATCCGCTCAACGCCGAAACGCCGCTGCTCAGCATGCTCGGCACCGACATCACCCCGGCCGATCACTTCTACGTGCGTAATCACTTCGCCATCCCCGCCGTGGACGCGACGGACTG
This sequence comes from Mycobacterium sp. NGS62, assembly GCF_059812285.1. Taxonomy (NCBI): domain Bacteria; kingdom Bacillati; phylum Actinomycetota; class Actinomycetes; order Mycobacteriales; family Mycobacteriaceae; genus Mycobacterium; species Mycobacterium sp. NGS62. The sequence continues at coordinate 105,459 of NZ_JCALCK010000008.1, forward strand.
GCGGCTGACGGTCGGCGGCCACGTGCTGCGGCGCCAGACGTACAGCCTCGAAAAGTTGCGTGGGCTACGCTCCCATACCCGGGTCGTGACCCTGGAGTGCGCCGGAAACAACCGCTCCACGCTAGACCAGCAGTTGCCGGATCTGCAGTGGGGCCTCGGCGCCGCGGGCACCGCCGCATGGACCGGTGTGCGACTCGTCGACATCCTGGACGAGGCGGGCGTGGCAGCCGATGCGTGCGAGGTGGTGTTCCGGGGCGCCGACTGCGGGCACGTCGACGGACGCGCCGAAACCACATTCTTTGAGCGCAGCCTTGCGCTGGCCGACATCGCCGACGGCGGTGCGTTGCTGGCCTATGCGATGAATGGAGCGCCGTTACCCCGCCACCACGGCTATCCGTTACGCCTGGTGGTTCCGGGGTGGTATGGAATGGCGTCGGTCAAATGGTTGACCGACATCGAGGTCATCGACCACAGCTTCGAAGGCCATTTCCAGACCGACCGATACCGCTACGAATGGCTGCAGGACGGACAGGCCGTCAGCGCGCCGGTTCGGCGACAACGAGTGCGCGCGGTCACCACGGAACCCGTTGCAGGACAACAGCTTCACCGCGGTACGGCGACGATTCGCGGCTTGGCGTGGTCCGGTGCGGCGCCGATCGCCCAGGTCTGGGTCAGCGTGGACGAGCGGCCCTGGCAGCAGGCGCGCCTTTTGGGTCGTCCGGTGCGGGGCAGATGGCGGCAGTGGGAGCTGGGCATCGAGCTCGATCGCCCCGGAGCGGTGACGGTCCGCGCGTGCGCCGTCGACCACGCCGGTCGTGCCCAGCCCAGGCAACCCCGGTGGAACAGACTGGGATACGGAGCAAATGCCGTGCAAACAGTCACGGTTCACGTCGTTTAAGCCAGCCGGCGCCCTTCGAAGCCGCCCGACCTCGACGCGTTGGTCTGACGTTGGGATCGGCATCGTAAACTTGCCGCACCCGACCTGGGTTTATTCGTGCTCGCTATCATCGTGCCGGTAAGGAGGATGTGTGAAAACCACTCCTAAAATGTTGCTATTCGCACTCGTTGAGCCGGTTGTGTTCGGCACGGTGCTGTTTTTGGTGGCTGGCACCGTGAACTACTGGCAAGCCTGGGTTTTTCTGGCGGTATACGTCCTGTCGACGTGGATTCCCAGCACCTACTTGCTACGTACGAATCCCGTTGCGCTGCAACGACGGATGCGCGGGGGGCCGACCGCGGAGACCCGAACGGCGCAGAAGGTGGTGATGGGCGGCCTATGGCTGTCGCTGACGGCGATGTTCGTGGTCAGCGCCCTTGACCATCGCTTTGGCTGGTCGCCGGTGCCAACGGCAATCTGCTTGGCCGGAGATGTGCTGGTGGCCGTGGGACTGAGTGTGATGATGCTGGTGGTCATTCAGAACAGCCACGCGGCCGCCACCGTCCGGGTGGAATCAAGCCAGACGCTCGTCTCGACCGGCCTCTACGGACTGGTGCGCCACCCCATGTACACCGGCAACGTGATCATGATGGTGGGCGCCCCACTTGCGCTCGGCTCCTTCTGGGGGCTGGTCTTCGTCATACCGGGCGTGATCGTGCTCAGCATGCGCATCCGCGACGAAGAGAAACTGCTCCGAAGAGAGTTGGCCGGATACCCGGAGTACACGCAGAAGGTGCGTTATCGCCTAGTGCCACTTATGTGGTGACCGCCGCACGGCTTGGCGTCCTTAACTATTCGGACGCCGGGCTGAGGTCGGGGACTTCTTGGCTCAGGCTTCGGACCGACGGCGCCTCGAATAAGGTGAGCACGCCGAGGTGGGTGTCGAAGGTCGCGTTGATAGCAGCGATTGCGCGCATCGCCGACAGTGAGTCTCCGCCGAGGTCGAAGAAGGAATCGTCGACTCCGACCTGGTCTACCCCGAGTACTTGGGCGTAAATGTCAGCCAGGATCTGCTCGACCAGGCTGGCCGGGGCGCGGTGATGACCGTTGCCGGGGCGCGGGGGCGTCGATGCCGGCAGTGGGGTGTCGCGGTGATCGAGCAGCCCGGTGGAGGACGGCAGCGGTTGGGTGGGGTTGGTAGTCATGGCCACCAGCACCTGCCGGAAGTGTTCGATCAGAGTGTCGATGTCGGCGGGGTCGAACACGTCGGTGCGGAACTGAACACGTAGGTGCAGTTCGCGGCCCGGCACGGCTTGGATGGTCAGCGGGTAGTGGTAGTAATCGCGGAACTCGGTGATGGCCAATTGGTGTTTGCCCGACAATGCATTGGCGTCAGCCGGGTAGTTCTCGTAGACGAAAACGGTGTCGAACAGCTGCTTGTGACCGGTGATGGCCTGAATGTCGCTTAGGCCTAGATGCTGGTGGTCCAGGGTGTGGTTGTGGGCGGTTTGGAGTTGGTTGAGCAACTCTGTGGTGGTGGTGTGCGGTGTGGTGGTCGCGCGCACTGGCACGGTGTTGATTAAGAGGCCCACCATGGCCTCGGCGCCGGCCAGCTCGGCCGGACGCCCGGAGACCACCACGCCAAAGGCCACATCACGCTGGCCGGTCAGCCCCATCAACAGCTGGGCCCAGGCGGCCTGCAGGACGGTGTTGACGGTGGTCTGCTGGGAGCGGGCCAACTCGGCAACTGCGCGGGTGAGCTGCTTGGACAGCTGCGCCGAGGTCATGCTGCGCAGACCCGCCGTCCACCACTGCGCCGGGCCGACCAGGGTCGGCGTGTCAAACCCGGCCAAAACCTCACGCCAGGCCTGCGCGGCGGCCTCGCGGTCGCGCTCGGCCAGCCAGGTGATAAACCGGCGATAGGGCGACGACGCGGGCAACCGCGCGTCGTTGTAGCCAGCGAAGATCTCACCCAGCAGGATCGGCAGCGACCAGCCATCAAAGACGATGTGATGGTTGGTCAGCACCAGCCGGTGCCGATCGGCGCCGGTGCGGATCAACACCGCCCGAAAGCCTGGCGCCTCGGCCAGGTCAAAGACCCCCGCCCGCTCACCGGCACACACCTGCTGGATCTGCTCCTCGACGCCGGCGCCGTCGAGCTCGATATAGCGCCACGGCGCTACCGGATCGGCGGGGATGATTGACACCGGCTCACCCGACCCGGCCCGGAAGCGGGCCACCAGGTTGGGATGGCGAGCCACCACAGTCTGCAACGCAGCACGCAACCGGCCGGCATCCAACGGCCCAGCCACGCTGATATCCATCTGGACCGCATACACGTCATCGCCGCTGGCCTGCGCAAGGCCGGCATGAACCAGCAGCCCCTGCTGCAGCGGGGACAACGGCAACACATCCGCAATGCGATGCTGCGCGTGCAGTTCATCGAGCTGCTGCTGGCTAATCTTCGCCGGAACAACATCCGACGGGGTCAACCCGCCCCCGCCCCCGCGCACATGGGCGCAGATCCCGGCCAGCGCCTCGAACCACAGCCGGCCCAGCCGGCTGACTTGCGCCTGATCCAACACCGAGGGCGCCCAGGTCCAGTTGGCGTGCAGCTGTGGGCCGGTGTCGGTGTCGACGGTGGCGGCGTTGAGTTCCACACTGTGGGCCAACGTCATCGGGATCGCCGCGGCCGTCGCCGTCAACCCCACACCCTGTTGGTTGACCCGCCACACATCACCTGAGGCATAGGCCGACGGCGCACCCAACCGCCCCAGATAGTTGAACCCGATCGGTGGATCCGACTCGGACAGGTCCACCTCGGTGTTCAGATACCGCAACAACCCATAGCTCAAGCCGTCGGGCAGCGCGCGTAGTTGTTCTTTGACGTCTTTGACCGCCGCCCCCAACGCGGCCTCACCGGCAAGCACCTGCCCCCAGTCCACCCCCCCAACCCGCATCGCCACCGGGTACTTGGTGGTAAACCAGCCCACCGTGCGCGACAGGTCCACCTCGTCGGCCAATTCCTCATGGCGCCCATGACCCTCGACATCGATGCCGATCGGCGCGCCACCGGTGCCGAAAAACTCCGCCGCCGCCACCCCGAAGGCGATCAGCAACACCTCATGTACCCCGGTATGAAACGCCGTGGGCACCTCACCGAGCAGCATCGAGGTGATCTCGGTATCCAACTCCATCGTCACGTGCCCGGCGCTGGCAAACGTATCCACACCCGGCTCTACCGCCGGCAGCACCGCAGGAATCTTCGCCACCCGTTTCCAGGTGTCCGCCTGGTCGACCACCTCGGGGTGATAGGCGTGCTCAGCCAGCAGCGCCGACCAGCGGGCAAACGATGTCTCACCGGCGGGCAATGCCACCGGCTGTCGGCTGCGATGCTGAGCCCAGGCGATGTTGAGGTCTTCAAGCAGGATCCGCCACGACACCCCATCAACGGCCAAATGGTGAACGATCACCACCAACTGTCCCGCCGGGGCCGCCCACACCGCGCTCAACAGCATCCCAGTGGCCGGGTTCAACCGCGACCGCGCCGCGACCACCGCCTCATCAGACAACACTTCCACGGTGGACAGACACCCGCGCGCATCCACCGACCCCACCTGGGGCACCCTCAGCGACCACCCGCCAGCCCCGTCGTCCTCAACCCGGGCCCGCAACATGGCATGGCGATCCAACAGCGCCTGCAACACCACGACCACGTCGGCCTCGCTCACCCCGGCAGGGGCCTGCAACACCACCGTCTGGTTGAACTGCTCAACCAGACCCTCCAGGCTATGCAGCCACCTCATGATCGGGGTGGCCACCACCGGTCCCAACCCTGCATCAACTGCGCCGTCGGCGCGCCCGGATATCCGGGATACCCGAGCTGGCCGGGCCACCCTGGCCAGCCGGGCCACGGTCTGCTCGACGAAGACATCGCGCGGTCGACACACCAGCCCCGCCAGCCGGGCCCGCGCGACCACCTGGATCGACAAAATGCTATCGCCGCCCAGTTCGAAGAACGAGTCATCGACCCCCACCCGCTCCACACCGAGCACCTCAGCGAAAATGCCGGCCAACGTCTCCTCGACCGAATCGCTTGGGGCACGGTAGCGATCGATGTCCTGATATCCCGGTGCCGGCAGGGCCCGGATATCAAGCTTGCCGTTGACCGTTAACGGCAGCGCCTCCAGCACCACCACCGCGGCGGGCACCATATAAGCCGGCAACCGCTCAGCCAACTTCGTGCGCGTGGCGCCCGGATCGGCGGTACCGGTGACATAACCGACCAGCCGCTTGTCGCCGGGGTGGTCCTCGCGGGCAACCACCACCGCCTGCTCGACCCCAGCCAGTCCGGCTAGCGCAGCCTGGATCTCCCCCAACTCGATGCGATAACCGCGAATCTTGACCTGCTGATCAGCACGTCCCAGATACTCCAACTGCCCATCGGGGCCCCAACGAACCAGATCCCCGGTGCGATACATCCGTGCCCCCGGCCCGCCGAAGGGACAGGCCACAAACCGCGACGACGTCAATGGCGACCGGCGCACATACCCATAGGCCAGCCCGGCGCCGGCCACATACAACTCCCCCACCACCCCGGCGGGCACGGGGCGCAGCCACCCGTCGAGCACGAAAAAGCCCAGGTGTGCCAACGGCACCCCGATCGGGCTGACGCTGCGATCGACATCCGCCTCGACGATCTCGCGGAACGACGCGTGCACCGTGGTTTCGGTGATGCCATACATATTGATCAACCGCGGCGAACCCCGGTGATGATCCAGCCAACCGCCAAGGCGCTGCGGTTCCAGCGCTTCCCCACCGAACACCACCGTCTCCAGCTTGAGCTGAGCTCCTAACTCGGGGGCCAGCGCATCGGCGGTTTGCAGCGCATAGAAGGCTGCCGGCGTCTGACTCAGCACAGTGGCCTGCTCGCTGGCCAGCAACGCATGCAACTCTTCGGGCGAACGCACCACCGCATCGGGCACCACTACCAGCCGCCCCCCATGCAGCAGCGCGCCGAAGATCTCCCAGACCGAGAAATCGAACGCCAACGAGTGACACTGCGTCCAGACTTGCCCTGCCGACAACTCCAGGTCAGCATCCAACGTGTCCAGCAGCCCGACCACGTTGCGATGAGCAACCGCCACGCCTTTGGGCGTTCCGGTGGTGCCTGAGGTGTAAATCAGATAGGCGATGTCGTCAGGCTTTGGCGTAGGCAGCGCAATGCTCGGTTGGCTGTCCACAGCGGGGTCGTGGATGTCGATGACCGCCACGTGATGGTCACCAAGTCGTCTGGTCAGCCCGGCGGTGGTGAGCGCGGCGATCGGCGCGGCATCGGCCACCATGAACCCGATCCGGGCATCGGGATGGCCGGGGTCGATCGCCAGATACGCTGCCCCCGTCTTCAGAACTGCCAGCATCGCCACAATCGCTTCGGCGGATCGCTCCATCAGCAGCGCCACACACTGCCCCGCACCGGCACCGTGCTCAATCAGCAAGTGCGCCAATCGATTCGACGCTTTGTCGAGCTCTCGGTAGCTCATGGCACGACCCTCAAAGCTGACCGCCACCGCCTCCGGAGCACGTGCCACCTGCGCGGCGAACACCACCGGAATCGACGCTGACGCCACCACCGGCGCAGCCAATACCGCCCGGTTAGTCCACTCATCCAGGTCGGTGTGTTCACCGGCATCCAGTACATCGATCGACGAGAACTGCTGCGCCGGGTCCGCGGCCATCGCCATCAACACGCGCTGCAACCGCTCAACCAATGCGTCGATGCTGGCGGGGTCGAACACATCGGTGCGAAACTCCACCGTGCCACCGATCCCGGCAAGCTCCCCGGCTTCGGTGAAACGTTCCGCAAGCGAGAACGTCAAATCCATTCGGGCGGTGTGGGTGTCCACCGGCAGCGGGGTCAGCTCCACATCACCCAAACGCAGCCCGGTGACCGGATCCCGGGCGAAGTTCTGCCAGGCCAACGCCACCTGAACCAGCGGGTGATAAGTCAACGACCGGGTCGGGTTGAGACGGTCTACCAGCACCTCGAAAGGCACATCTTGATGCTCGTAGGCGGCCAGGCTGCGCGAGCGCACCTGCGCCAACAACTCCGACACGGAGGGATCACCGGCCACATCGACGCGCAACACCAAGGTGTTGACGAAAAAGCCGACCAACTCATCCAGGACCGGGTCGCGCCGCCCGGCGATCGGGAACCCCACCGCCACATCAGAACTGGCGCTGATCTTTGCGAGAAGCACTGCCAGGGCGGCCTGCATCACCATGAAGCTGGTCGCGTTGTGCTCGGCTGCCAGCGTCCGTACCCGCTGCTGCAACTCGGCCGGCCACTGCACCGCTACAGTGGCACCGCGCTGATCAGCCACCGGCGGATAGGGCCGATCGGTGGGCAACGCCAGGCGTTCGGGAATTCCGGCCAATGCGCCTTCCCAATAGGCTAACTGGGAGGAGATCAAGCTGTCGCTGTCATCGAGCTCACCGAATTGTGCGCGCTGCCACAGCGTGTAGTCCACGTATTGCACTGCCAGCGGCGCCCAATTGGGCGCCTGCCCGGCTGACCGGCTGGCATAAGCCACACCGAGATCAGCCACCAACGGTCTCATCGACATACCATCGGCAGCGATGTGGTGCACCACCGCCACCAGCACATGCTCATCCTCGGCAACGGTGAAAAGCCGTGCTCGCAAGGGGATCTCGGTCGCAAGATCAAACGGCCGGCCCGCCGTCTCCTCAATGGCCTCGCCTAGCTGGTTTGCCGGCCAACCGCTGGCGTCAACGGTGTCCCAAGCCAACTCAACCTGATCAACAGGGATTACCGCCTGCTGCGGGACACCATCAGCGGCGGCGAACACCGTGCGCAAGCTTTCATGGCGGACCACCACATCGCCCAGCGCTGCACGCAACACCTCGGTATCTACGCGCCCACCCAGCCGTAAGGCCACCGCTAAGTTGTAAACCGGTGAGGGACCCTGCAATTGGTCGATAAACCACAACCGGTTCTGGGCGAACGACAACGGCACCACCGCCGGCCGGTCGCCAGCCATCAACGGCGCCAAGCCAGGTCCGCCAGCAGCCAGCCGCGGCGCCAACTGCGCAACCGTGGGCGCCTCAAACAACACGCGCACCGCCACACCGGCATCCAAAGCGGTATTGATCGCGGCGACCACCCGCATCGCCGAGAGCGAATCCCCGCCCAGATCGAAGAACGAGTCATCGACCCCGACCCGTTCGATCCCCAGCACTTGGGCGTAGATGCCGGCCAGGACCTCCTCGACCGGGTTGCCCGGAGCGCGGTAATGGTCAGCACTCTGATACTCGGGAGCAGGCAGGGCGCGGGTATCCAATTTGCCGTTGGGGGTGAGCGGCAGCGCCTCGAGCACCACCACCGCCGCGGGCACCATAAACGCCGGCAACCGTTCAGCGAGCTTCGAACGCGCGGAGGCCGCATCCACGGTCCCGGTGACATAACCGACCAAGCGCTTGTCACCAGGGCGGTCTTCACGGGCCACCACCACCGCCTGCTGCACCCCGGCGAGCAGCGCCAGCGCGGCCTGAATTTCCCCCAACTCGATGCGATAGCCGCGGATCTTGATTTGCTCATCGGCACGCCCCAGATACCGCAACTGACCATCGGCGCCCCACCGCACCAGATCGCCGGTGCGATACATCCGCCGTCCAGGCGATCCCGCATCCCCGAAGGGGCACGCCACAAACCGTGATGCGGTCTGCCCCGACCGGTGCCGATACCCGTAGGCCACCCCATCACCGGCCACATACAACTCACCGACCACCCCGATCGGCACCGGGCGCAACCACCCATCGAGCACAAACAACGCCGCCCCAGCCACCGGCGACCCGATCGGCACCCCCGACCCAGGCACCAACGGCGCACTGATCGCCACACACATCGTGGTCTCGGTGGGCCCATAGGCATTGAGCATCACCCGCCCAGACGCCCACCGATCCACCACCTCAGCGGGGCACGCCTCCCCGACCACCACCAACGCCGCCGACTCCAACCCCTGCGGCGACAACACCGCCACCGCCGACGGCGTCTGAGTCAACACATCGACGTGTTCACGAACCAGCAAGGCGTGCAGGTCTTCTGGCGAGCGAGTCACCCATTCCGGGGCCACCACCAACCGCCCACCGCGCAACAGCGCACCAAAGATCTCCCACACCGAAACATCGAAGGCCAACGTATGAGTCTGCGACCACACCCCCGGATCGGGCAGGCCCTGCAGCGACCCCAACAACTCGGTCACACTGCGATGCGCAACCGCCACCCCCTTGGGCAATCCCGTGGTGCCCGAGGTGTAAATCAAATAGGCGATGTCGTCGGGCCCCGGTGCCGGCAAGGCGGTGTCAGGCTGGCTGTCCACAGCGGGATCGTCGACGTCGATGACCGCCATCTCGTGCCCGTCTAGCCGCCCGGCCAAATCCGCGGTCGTGATTGCCGCGATCGGGGCGGCATCGGCCACCATGAACTCGATCCGGGTATCGGGATGGCCCGGGTCGATCGCCAGATATGCCGCCTGCGTTTTGAGGACCGCCAGCATCGCCACGACCGCTTCGGCGGATCGCTCCATCAGCAACGCCACACACTGCCCCGCACCGGCCCCGTGATCTACCAGCAAGTGCGCCAACCGGTTCGCTGCCTCATCCAACTCCCGATACGTCATCGAAGAGCCATCGCAGCTCAGCGCGGCCGTCGCTGGCGCGCGCGCGACCTGCGCCGCGAACAACACTGGAATCGATACCCCAGCAGGCGCTGGCAGACTCAACAACGCCCGGTTACCGATCTCATCGAGGCGGCTGTGCTCACTGGGGTCAACCACATCCATCGACGACACTCGCCGGGCCGGGTCAGCGGTCATCGCCACCAATACCCGCTCGAACCGCTGGATCAAGACCTCGATGCTGGCCGGGTCGAAGACATCGGTGCGAAACTCCACCGCTCCATCGATTCCCGCAAGCTCACCATCCTCAGTGAACTGCTCGGCCAGCGAAAACGACAGATCCATTCGCGCCGTGTGAGTGTCCACCGACAGCGGGGTCGCTTGCACATCACCCAAACTCAGCGTCGCGGGCTGATTGTTCTGCCAGGCCAACATCACCTGCACTAATGGGTGATGGGCCCGGCTTCTGGTCGGATTGAGCCGCTCCACCAACACCTCAAATGGCACATCCTGATGCTCATAAGCCGCCAGGCTGCGCGCGCGCACCTGCGCCAACACCTCCGCCACCGTGGGGTCACCGGCCACATCGATCCGCAACACCAAGGTGTTGACGAAAAAGCCCACCAACTCATCAAGCGCAGGATCGCGGCGCCCCGCGATCGGGAAGCCCACCGCCACATCAGAGCTGGCGCTCAACTTGGCCAACAACACCGCCAGCGCGGCCTGCACCACCATGAAACTGGTCGCATTATGCTCATGAGCCAGAGCGCGTATCCGCTGCTGCAACTCGACCGGCCACTCCACGGCCACACTGGCGCCACGCTGATCAGCCACCAACGGATAGGGCCGATCAGTGGGGAGCTCCAGGCGCTCCGGCATCCCGGCCAAAGCCTGCTGCCAATAAGCCAACTGGGAGGCGATCAAGCTCTCGCTGTCATCCAAGTCCCCGAACTGCGCACGCTGCCACAATGTGTAATCGACGTACTGCACCGCCAACGGCGCCCACTGCGGAGCCCCACCGGCACAGCGGGCGGCGTACGCCAACCCCAGATCAGCCACTAATGGCGCCATCGACACCCCGTCGGCCGCGATATGATGCGCCACCGCCACCAACACATGCTCATTCTGGGCAACGGTGAAAAGCCGTGCCCGCAAGGGGATCTCGGCCGCCAAATCAAAGCAGTGACGTGTCGTCTCCTCGACGGCTTCCTGCAGTCGGGTGGCCTGCCACGCGCCGGCATCGATCACGTCCCAACGCACCTCAGCGCGCTCAGCCGGAAGCACCACCTGCTGCGGAACACCATCAACAGCGGCGAACACCGTGCGCAGACTCTCATGACGGGCCACCACATCGCCCAGCGCTGCACCCAACGCCTCGGCATCCAGACGCCCACACAGCCGCAACGCCACCGCCATGTTGTAAATCGGTGACGGCCCCTGCAACTGATCCAAGAACCACAACCGGTTCTGGGCGAACGACAACGGCACCACCGCAGGACGATCGCCAGCCATCAACGGCGCCAATACATCTCCACCAGCGGCCAGCCGCGGCGCCAACTGCGCAACCGTGGGTGCCTCAAACAGCACCCGTACGGCGACACCGGCATCCAAAGATTTGTTGACCGCAGCGATCACCCGCATCGCCGACAACGAATCCCCACCAAGTTCGAAGAACGAGTCATCGACCCCGACCCGCTCCACACCCAACACCTCAGCGTAGATGCCGGCCAGGATCTCCTCGGTGGGGCTGGCCGGCGCGCGGTAACGATCAACGTCCTGATACTCCGGTGCCGGCAAGGCCCGGGTATTGAGTTTGCCGTTGACCGTCAACGGCAGCGCATCGAGTACCACCACCGTCGCGGGCACCATGTAGGACGGCAACCGCTCAGCTAGCTTCGCGCGCGCGGTGGCCGGATCGGCGGTGCCGGTGACATAACCGACCAGACGTTTGTCGCCGGGGTGGTCCTCACGGGCAATCACCGCCGCCTGCTCGACCCCCGCCAAACCGCCCAGCGCGGCCTGAATCTCACCGAGCTCGATGCGATACCCACGAATCTTGACCTGCTCGTCAGCCCGACCCAGATATTCCAGTTGCCCATCGGGGCCCCAGCGCACCAAATCCCCGGTGCGATACATCCGTGTTCCCGGCGCCCCGAAAGGACATGCCACAAACCGCGACGACGTCAACCCCGGCCGGCGCACATACCCATACGCCAGACCGGCGCCAGCCACATACAACTCCGCCACCACCCCGGCGGGCACCGGGCGCAACCACCCGTCGAGAACGAAAAAGCCCAGATGCGCCAACGGCCCGCCAATAGGACTGGTGCTGCAATCGACATCCGTCTCGACGATCTCGCGGAACGAGGCATGCACCGTGGTCTCGGTGATGCCATACATATTGATCAACCGCGGCAACCCCGGATGACGATCCAGCCATCCCCCAAGGCGTTGCGGTTCCAGCGCTTCCCCGCCGAAGACCACCGTCTCCAACTTCAGCTGAGATCCCAACTCGGGGGCGAGCGCATCAGCAGTTTGCAGCGCATAAAAGGCCGAGGGGGTCTGACTCAACACACTGACCTGTTCGGTGGCCAACAACGCATGCAACTCTTGAGGCGAACGCACCAGCGCATCGGCCACTACTACCAGCCGGCCGCCATGCAATAGCGCACCGAAGATTTCCCACACCGAGAAGTCGAACGCCAACGAATGGCATTGCGACCACACCTGTCCCGACGACAGCTCCAAATCTGCATCCAAAGTGTCCAGCAGTCCGACCACGTTGCGGTGCGGGATCGCCACCCCCTTAGGCAATCCGGTGGTGCCGGACGTGTAGATCAGATACGCGATGTCGTCAGGGCCGGGCGCCGACAGCGCAGTGCTCGGTTGGCTGTCGACGGCGGTGTCGTCGATGTCGATGACCGCCACCTGATGGCCATCTAGCCGGCCGGCCAGCCCAGCGGTGGTGAGCGCGGCGATCGGCGCGGCATCGGCCACCATGAATCCGATGCGCGCATCGGGATGGCCTGGGTCGATGGCCAAATACGCCGCGCCGGTTTTGAGCACCGCCAGCATCGCCACGACCGCTTCAGCCGATCGCTGCATCAGCAGCGCCACACACTGGCCCGGGCCAGCGCCGTGGCCAATTAGCAGGTGCGCCAACCGGTTCGACGCGTCATCGAGTTCACCGTACGTCATCGAGCGACCATCGAAGCTGATCGCCACGGCCTCCGGAGCACGCGCTACCTGCGCGGCGAACACCATCGGAATCGACCCGAAGGCCACCTCCGGTTGGGTCAAGACTGCCTGATTGCCAATCACATCCAGTCGGACATGCTCGCCGGCATCGAGCACATCGACCGACGACACCCGCCGGGCCGGATCGGCGGTCATCGCCATCAACACTCGCCGCAACCGCTCGATCAGCGTCTCGATGCTGACCGCATCGAACACGTCGGTGCGGAATTCCACCGTTCCGCCGATGCCGGCGGGCGCACCGTTGTCGGCCCAGCGTTCAGTCAGGGAGAAGGTCAAATCCGTGCGGGCAGTGCGGGTCTCTACCGGTACCGGCGTGACGTGTAGATCGCCCAAACCCAAGCCGGCGACGGGATCCCCGGCGAAGTTCTGCCAAGCCAACAACACCTGCACCAGCGGATGGTGGGCGCGGCTTCGGGTCGGGTTGAGCCGCTCAACCAGTACCTCGAACGGCACATCCTGGTGCTCATAGGCCGCCAGGCTGCGCGCGCGCACCTGCGCCAACACCTCAGCTACGGTCGGATCACCGGCTACGTCGACCCGCAACACCAACGTGTTGACGAAAAAGCCCACCAACTCATCCAGGACCGGGTCACGCCGCCCTGCAATCGGGAAGCCCACCGCCACATCAGAATTGGCGCTCAACTTGGCCAACAACACCGCCAGCGCAGCCTGCACCACCATGAAACTGGTCGCATTGTGCTCACGAGCCACCCGGGCAACCTGCTGCTGCAACTCGCCCGGCCACTCCACCGCCACACTGGCCCCACGGAAATCAGCCACCAATGGATAGGGCCGATCAGTGGGAAGCTCCACACGCTCGGGCATCCCAGCTAACGCGCTTTCCCAATAGGCCAACTGAGAGGCGATCAGGCTCTCACTGTCGTCGAGCTCACCGAACTGCGCGCGCTGCCACAACGTGTAATCGACATACTGCACCGCCAACGGCGCCCAACCCGGAGCCTCGCCGGCACAGCGGGCGACATATGCCACACCCAAATCAGCCACCAGCGGGGTGATCGACCAACCGTCGGCAGCGATGTGATGCACCACCGCCACCAGCACATGCTCATCCTCACCAACCCGGAAAAGCCGTGCCCGCAACGGGATCTCGCTCGCCAGATCAAAGCAGTGACTTGTCGTCTCCTCGACCGCCTCCTGCAGACCGCTAGCCGACCAACCGCTGGCATCAACGACGTCCCAGCCCAACTCGGCGCGCTCAACAGGAACCACCACCTGCTGCGGAACACCATCCGCCGCGGCGAACACCGTGCGCAAGCTCTCATGCCGGCCCACCACATCGCCCAGCGCTGCGCCCAATGCCGCGGTATCCAGACGCCCGCCCAGCCGCAACGCCACCGCCATGTTGTAAACCGGTGAAGGACCCTGCAACTGATCAATGAACCACAACCGGTTCTGGGCAAACGACAACGGCACCACCGGCGGTCGATCGCCAGCCACCAACGGCGCCAACACATCCCCACCGGCACCCAGTCGCGGCGCCAACAACGCAACCGTCGGCGCCTCGAACAACGCCCTTACCGACACACCGGCATCCAACGACTTGTTGACCGCCGCGATCACCCGCATCGCCGATATGCTGTCGCCACCCAAATCGAAGAACGAGTCGTCGACTCCGACCCGGGCCACCCCCAGCACTTGGGCATAGATACCGGCCAGGATCTCCTCAACCGCGTTGGCCGGGGCGCGGTACTCGGCAGCGGTGTACTCCGGCGCGGGCAGCGCGCGAATATCCAATTTGCCGTTGACCGTCCGGGGCAGCGCCTCGAGCACCACCACCGCCGCGGGCACCATAAACGCCGGCAACCGTTCAGCCAAGGCAGCGCGCGCGGCAGCGGGCTCAGCGGTCCCCGTCACATAGCCGACCAGGCGCTTATCACCGGGGCGCTCCTCGCGGGTAACCACCGCCGCCTGCTCCACACCGTCGAGTGCGGCAAGCGCTGCTTGGATCTCACCCAACTCGATGCGATAGCCGCGGATCTTGACCTGGTCATCGGCACGGCCGAGATACTGCAGCTGCCCGTCGCGGCCCCACCGCACCAGGTCTCCGGTGCGATACATCCGTGCCCCAGAACCCCCGAACGGACACGCCACAAATCGCGACCCGGTCAAACCGGCCCGGTGCCGATACCCGTATGCCAATCCGGCTCCGGCCACATACAACTCACCCACCACCCCGGCCGGCACCGGGCGCAAACATCCATCGAGCACAAACAATGCCGCCCCGGGCACCGGCGCACCGATCGGCACCACCCCCGACCCGGGTATCAACGGCGCGCTGATCGTCACAATCATCGTGGTCTCGGTGGGGCCGTAGGCGTTGACCATCACGCGTCCGGGCGCCCACCGATCCACCACCTCGGCCGGACAGGCTTCTCCGGCTACCCATAACGTCGCCGACTCCAACCCCTGCGGCGATAACGCCGCCACCGCCGATGGCGTCTGCCCAAGCAGGTTGACGTGCTCGGCAACCAGTAAGTCGTGGAAGTCATCCGGCGAGCGCGCCACCGAGTCGGGCACCACCACCAACCGCCCACCACGCAGCAGGCAACCGAAGATCTCCCACACCGAGGAGTCGAATGCCAAGGTATGCGTCTGCGACCACACCCCTTCGCGAGGCAGGTTGGCATCTGGCGACGCCAACAGCTGGGTCACGTTGCGGTGGGTCACCACCACTCCCTTGGGCACTCCGGTGGTGCCCGAGGTGTAAATCAGATACGCGATATCGTCAGGGTCCGGCACCGGCAGTGCAGTGTTGGGTTGGCTGCGCAGCGCGGGGTCGTCGACATCGATGATCATCAGGTCGTGCCCGTCGAAGCGCCCGGCCAGATCAGCGGTGGTAATCGCGGCGATCGGCGCGGCATCAGCGACCATGAACCCGATCCGCGCATCGGGATGGCTCGGGTCGATCGGCAGATACGCCACCCCCGCCTTGAGCGCCGCCAGCATCGCCACGACCGCCTTGGCGGAACGCTCCAAGAGCAACGCCACGCTCTGCTCCGGGCCGGCGCCCCTCTCAACCAGCTTGTGCGCCAACCGATTAGCTGCCTCATCCAACTCTCGATAGGTCATCGAAGAGCCGTCGAAACGCAGTGCCACCGCCTCCGGGGTGCGGGCCACTTGCGCGGCGAACGCCACCGGAATCGACCCCAACACCGGTTCCGGTTGGGTCAACGCTGCGTGATTACCCATCACATTCAGTTGGGCGTAGTCAGTCGCATCGAGCAGATCCATCGACGAAAGCTGCCTACTCGGGTCCGCGGTCATTGCAGTCAACACCCGCTCGAACCGCTGGATCAGCGTCTCGATGCTGGCCGCGTCGAAGACATCGGTGCGAAACTCCACCGCCCCGCCGATCCCGGCCGGCTCGCCGGCCTCAGTCCACCGTTCAGCCAACGAGAACGTCAAATCCATTCGCGCGGTGTGGGTGTCCACCGACAGCGGGGTGGCCTGCAGATCGCCCAAACCCAACGTGGCGGGCTGATTGTTCTGCCAGGCCAACGCCACCTGCACCAGCGGGTGACGGGTCAGCGACCGGGTCGGGTTGATCCGCTCGACGAGTACCTCGAAGGGCACGTCTTGGTGCTCGTAGGCGGCCAGGCTGCGCGCGCGCACCTGCGCCAGCAACTCCCGCACGGTGGGATCACCGGTCACATCGACCCGCAGCACCAACGTGTTGACGAAAGACCCCACCAATTCATCAAGCGCAGGGTCGCGGCGTCCGGCGATCGGGAACCCCACCGCCACATCAGAACTGGCGCTGAGCTTGGCCAACAACACCGCCAATGCGGCTTGCAGCACCATGAAACTGGTCGCATTGTGCTCGCGAGCCACCTGAGCAATCTGATGCTGCAGCTCCGCCGGCCACTCCACCGCCACGCTGGCCCCGCGGTAATCCGCCACGGCCGGGTAGGGCCGATCAGTGGGAAGCTCCAGGCGCTCCGGCATCCCGGCCAGGGTCTCCTCCCAGTAGGCCAACTGAGAGGCGATCGGGCTATCGCTGTCGTCGAGCTCACCGAGTTGCGCGCGCTGCCATAGCGTGTAATCCACATACTGCACCGCTAGCGGCGCCCAACCAGGACTCTGCCCGTCACACCGGCTGGCATAAGCCACACCCAGGTCAGTCACCAGCGGGGCGATCGACCAGCCGTCGGCAGCGATATGGTGCACCACCCCCACCAGCACATGTTCGTCCTGATCGAGAATGAAAAGTCGTGCCCGCAAAGGGATCTCAGTAGCCAAATCAAAGCAATGGCGCGCTGTCTCCTCGATAGCAACCTGCAGCCGGCTAGTCGGCCACCTGCTGGCATCAACAACGTCCCAGCCGATGTCGGCTCGCTCTGGGGCCACCACCAACTGCTGGGGGACGCCATCCGGAGCGACAAACAGCGTCCGCAGGCTTTCATGGCGGGCCACCACATCGGCCAGCGCTGCGCCCAACGCCTCAGCATCCAGGCGTCCGCCCAGCCGCATGGCCACCGCCATGTTGTAAACCGGTGAGGGGCCCTGCAACTGATCAACGAACCACAATCGGTTCTGGGCAAATGACAACGGCACTACCGGCGGCCGCTCGCCAGCCACCAACGGCGCCAACACATCCCCGCCAGCGGCCAGGCGCGGCGCCAACTGCGCAACCGTGGGCGCCTCAAACAGAAGGCGCACCGCCACACCGGCATCCAACGATTTGTTCACCGCAGCGATCACCCGCATCGCCGAAATGCTGTCGCCACCCAGATCGAAGAACGAATCATCAGCCCCGACCCGCTCCAAGCCCAACACCTGGGCGTAGATGCCGGCCAAGACCTCCTCCACCGGACCGGCCGGGGCCCGATACTCGCCACCGGTGTATTCCGGTATCGGCAGGGCTCTCTTGTCGAGTTTGCCGTTGACTGTCAGCGGCAGCGCTTCCAGCACCACCACCGCGGCGGGAACCATATAGGCCGGCAACCGCTCGGCCAGCGCGCTACGTGTCTGGGCCGGATCAGCGGTCCCGGTGATATAGCCCACCAGGCGCTTGTCACCGGGACGGTCCTCGCGGGCAACCACCGCCGCCTGCTGCACCCCAGCGCACCCGGCCAGCGCGACCTGAATTTCGCCCAACTCGATGCGGTAGCCACGGATTTTGACCTGCTCATCGGCACGCCCCAAATACCGCAATTGCCCGTCGGGGCCCCAAGACGCCAGGTCCCCGGTGCGATACATCCGCGACCCGCCCGCACCAAGCGGACACGCCACAAACCGCGACGACGTCAGCCCCGACCGGCGCCGATACCCATACGCCAACCCCAACCCGGCCACGTACAACTCACCCACCACGCCCGCCGGCACCGGACGCAACGATTTATCCAGCACAAACAACGCCGCCCCGGGCACCGGCCCACCGATCGGCACCACCGCCGACCCGGGCACCAGTGGCGCACTGATCGTCACGACCATCGTGGTCTCGGTGGGGCCGTAGGCGTTGACCATCACCCGCCCGCGCGCCCAGCGATCCACCACCTCGGCCGGACAGGCCTCGCCGGCTACCAGCAATGCCGTCGACTCCAAACCCTCCGGCGACAATGCCGCGACCGCAGAAGGCGTCTGGGTCAACACGGTGACCTGTTCGGCGACCAGCAAGTCGTGCAGGTCTTCCGGCGAACGCGCCACCGAGTCGGGCACCACTATCAGGCGCCCACCACGCAGCAGCGCGCCGAAGATCTCCCACGCAGAGGTGTCGAAGGACAGCGAATGCCACTGGGTCCACGCGTCGGGAGGCAGCAGTTCGGCATCCAGCGTCGCCAGCAGCTGGGTCACGTTGCGGTGGGTAACCGCCACGCCTTTGGGCATTCCGGTGGTGCCCGAGGTGTAGATCAGATACGCGATGTCATCGACCGCGGGTGCGGGCAACGCGGTACACGGACAACTATCGATGCGCGGGTCAACGACATCGATGACCGCCACATCACATCCGCCTAGCCGGTCTGCCAACCCGGTGGTGGTGATCGCAACGACCGGCGCAGCATCGGCCAACATGAACTCGATGCGCGCATCGGGATGGCCCGGATCGATCGGCACGTACGCGGCCCCCGCTTTGAGCACCGCCAGGATCGCCACGACCGCCTCAGCAGAACGCTCCACCAGCAACGCCACACACTGCCCGAGACCCACACCATGGTCGACCAACAAGTGCGCCAACCGATTCGACGTTTCGTCGAGTTCGCGGTAGCTCATTGAGCGGCCGTCACAGGTCAACGCCACGGCAGCTGGGGCACCCGCCACCTGACCGGCGAACAACACCGGAATCGACCCCGCCGGTCCCGCCGGCGGCAGGCTCAACACCGTCCGGTTAGCCCACCCATCGAGTCGGGCGTGCTCAGCGGCATTCAGCACATCCACCGACGACACTCGTTGTGCGGGGTCGGCGGCCAGCGCCATCAGCACGCGCTCCAGTCGCTGAATCAGGACCTCGATGCTGGCCGCGTCGAAAACATCGGTGCGAAACTCCACCGCCCCGCCGATCCCCGCAGGCGCACCGCTGTCGGTCCAGCGTTCAGCCAGTGAGAACGTCAAATCCATCCGGGCAGTGCGGGTCTCCACCGGCATCGGTGTGACCTGCAAATCACCCAAACCCAGCGCGGCGATGGGGTCACTGGAATGCCCGGCGAAGTTCTGCCATGCCAGCAACACCTGGACCAGGGGATGGTGGGCCCGGCTCCGGGTCGGATTGAGCCGCTCGACCAGAGCTTCGAAGGGCACGTCCTGGTGCTCATAGGCGGTCAGGCTGCGCGCCCGTACCTGAGCCAGCACCTCACCGAGGGCGGGGTCCCCGGTCACATCGACCCGCAGCACCAAGGTGTTGACGAAAAAGCCGACCAACTCATCCAGGACCGGATCACGCCGCCCGGCGATCGGGAAGCCCACCGCCACATCCGAATTGGCGCTGATCTTGGCCAACAACACCGCCAGGGCGGCCTGGACCACCATGAAACTGGTCGCATTGTGCTCACGAGCCACCCGGGCAACCTGCTGCTGCAATTCGACCGGCCAGTCCACCGCCACACTGGCTCCGCGGTAATCGGCCACCAGCGGATAGGGCCGATCAGTGGGAAGCTCCAGGCGCTCCGGCATCCCGGCCAAAGCGCGCTCCCAGTAGGCCAACTGGGAGGCGATGGTGCTCTCGTTGTCGTCGAGGTCACCGAATTGCGCGCGCTGCCATAGCGTGTAGTCGACGTACTGCACCGCCAACGGCGCCCAACCAGGAGCCTCGCCGGCACATCGGCTGGCGTAAGCCGCGCCCAGATCAGCCACCAGCGGGGCCATCGACAAGCCGTCGGCAGCGATGTGATGGGCTACCGCCACGAGCACATGCTCATCCTCAGCGGCGCGGAAAAGCTGTGCTCGCAAGGGGATTTCGCTCGCTAAATCAAAGCAGTGGCTTGTCGTCTCCTCGATGGCCGCCTGTAGCCGGCTGGTCGACCATGTGCTGGTATCGACAACCTGCCAGCCGAAATCGGCCCGCTCCACCGGGACGACTACCTGTTGCGGAACACCGTCGGGCGCAGGAAACAGCGTGCGCAAGCTTTCATGGCGGGCCACCACGTCGCTCAGTGCGGTACCCAACGCCGCGGTATCCAGGTGTCCGCCCAGCCGTAATACCACCGCCATGTTGTAGACCGGTGAGGGACCCTGCAACTGATCGATGAACCACAACCGGTTCTGGGCAAATGACAACGGCACCACTGCCGGCCGCTCGCCAGCCACCAACGGCGCCAACACATCCCCGCCAGCGGCCAGGCGCGGTGCCAGTTGGGCAACGGTAGGCGTCTCGAATAGAACGCGCACCGCCACACCGGCATCCAGAGACTTGTTGACCGCAGCGATCACCCGCATCGCCGAAATGCTGTCGCCGCCCAAGTCGAAGAACGAATCATCAGCCCCGACCCGCTCCAAGCCCAACACCTGGGCGTAGATGCCAGCCAGGACCTCCTCCACCGGCCCGGTCGGGGCCCGATACTCGCCAGCGGCGTATTCGGGTGTCGGCAGCGCGCGAATGTCGAGTTTGCCGTTGGCGGTGAGCGGCAAGGCCTCAAGCACCACCACCGCCGCGGGCACCATATAGGCCGGCAGCCGTTCAGCCAGCGCACTACGTGTCTGGGCCGGATCAGCGGTCCCGTTGACATAACCCACCAGGCGCTTGTCGCCGGGGCGGTCCTCGCGGGCAATCACCACCGCCTGCTCGACGCCAGCGCACCGCATCAGTGCGGCCTGGATTTCCCCCAACTCGATGCGATAGCCGCGGATCTTGACCTGCTCATCGGCACGCCCCAGATAGTCCAACTGCCCATCAACACCCCAGCGCACCAGATCCCCGGTGCGATACATCCGCGCCCCAGCACTGCCGAACGGACACGCCACAAACCGCGACGACGTCAGCCCCGACCGGTGCCGATACCCATAGGCCACCCCATCACCGGCCACATACAACTCACCGACCACCCCGACCGGCACCGGGCGCAACCACCCATCGAGCACGAACAACGCCGCCCCAGCCACCGGCGACCCGATCGGCACCCCCAACCCCGGGGCCAACGGCGCACTGATCGCCACACACATCGTGGTCTCGGTGGGCCCATAGGCATTGAGCATCACCCGCCCCGACGCCCAGCGATCCACCACCTCGGCCGGACACGCTTCCCCGACCACCACCAACGCCGCCGACTCCAACCCCTGCGGCGACAACGCCGCCACCGCCGACGGCGTCTGAGTCAACACATCAACCTGCTCGTCAACCAGCAAGGCATGCAGGTCCTGCGGTGAACGGGTCACCGCATCAGGTGCCACCACCACCCGGCCACCCCGCAGCAGGCCACCAAAGATCTCCCACACCGAAACGTCAAAGGCCAACGTATGAGTCTGCGACCACACCCCCGGATCGGGCAGGCCCTGCAGCGACCCCAACAACTCGGTCACACTGCGATGCGCAACCGCCACCCCCTTGGGCAACCCCGTGGTGCCCGAGGTGTAAATCACATACGCGACATCATCAGCCACCGGCGCCGGCAACGCCGTGCTGGGCTGGCGCTCAATGCGCGAATCGTGGACATCCACGATCACCAACTCATGCCCGGCAAGGCGCCCGGCCAGATCCGCGGTAGTGAGCGCGGCAATCGGCGCAGCATCAGCCACCATGAACTCAATCCGCGCATCGGGGTGAGCCGGGTCGATCGCTACATACGCCGCCCCGGTTTTGAGCACCGCCAGCATCGCCACAATCGCCTCAGCAGAACGTTGCACCACAAGCGCCACACGTTCACCCGGACCCGCACCCTGCCCAACCAACAAGTGCGCCAACCGATTCGACGCCTCATCGAGCTCGCGGTAGCTCATTGAGTCGCCGTCAAAGGTCAACGCCGCCGCCTCGGGCGCACGCGCCACTTGCTCGGCGAACAACCCCGGAATCGACACCCCTGCCGGAGCCGCCAAGCTCAATACCGCCCGGTTGCCGACCTCGTCGAGGCGGACATGCTCGCCCACACCCAGCAGGTCCATCGACGACAACCGCGCGCCCGGATCGGCGGTCATCGCCACAAACACTCGTTCCAACCGCGCTACTAAGTCGCGCGTATCGCAGTTCGAAAACAATTCCCCAGCGCCGGGTGTGCTGAGGAAAAGCTGATCGTCGTCCCTAAAAAAGACCAGCCTGAACTGATCCCCGAGGCCATCATGAGTCAGAGTCGCCGATACGGGAGAACCGGCAAGGTCTGCCATATGGGTGGTCGGAATGAAATTGACGGCTACTCGATTCGACGCTGGCCCGGTTCCGCGGAGACGCGTTTTATTTTCGATAGCATGCACCGGGTACCGCTGATGCTGTAGTGCTTCCCGGATTCGGGTATCGACGTGTTCACAAAAATCAGCAACCGTGGCATCCGGCAAAGGTTTGAACACCAGCGGAACCACCCCGGAAATCATTCCGGGCACCAGCTTTACCTCGGGGCGCACACGCCTGCTGACCGGAAAATCGAACACCACGTCCGACCCCTCGGTGTCGCTTCCGCGTACCAGCAGCGCGCATGCCGCAGTAATCACCGATGAGCGGCGCATCCCCAACGTCTTTGACAACTCGTCGATCCCGGCGACGGCGGACGGGTCCAATTGAATCGGCGCCGATGATTCATCCCCATCGCGCCCGCCCACGTCGTGCGTGAACCGGGAACGCACTTCGCCTTCCGGCGCGAGATTGGTTGTCCAAAAGTCCTGGTCATCGAGATATTCGCGGGATGCTTCATATTCTGATTCGCAATCAATCAGATCATTCAGCGACCCGAAAAACCCCGGAGGAATCGATTCGCCGGAAGCAAGTGCGTTATAGACCACTGCGATTCGATGGCACACAAAGGCGAGGCCAATTCCATCCACCACGATGTGGTGGCAGCACACGAAAAAATAGAATTCGTCGACCCGTGTTTGCAGCAACGCAAATTTGAACAACGGACCATCGAGCGGCATCAGTGTGCGTTGAATCGACGATGCTAACCGATAGGCGTCCTGCGCGGGTTTTTGCGAGCTCGTGAGATCGTGGCGAGCGAGCTCAATGTCCGGATGATCGACCACCTTTTGGTAAATCTGCTCATCCACCTGGAAAAAAGTGGCTCTCAGTGGTTCGGCCTCGTGCACCACCTCACGGATGGCCGACTCAAATAAGTCAGGGTCAATCGGCCCTGCGATGTGAATAAAAACGCCCAGTTGCCACTTGGCGTCTGCGCGCCCAGTTTGCTCCGCAAGCCATATATCCAGCTGACCCCGCGTCAGCGGAAGCGACACCCCGCTATTAAGTGCCATCGAACTCCCCCGGGCCTCACGGTTTATTTCGCGGACGCTCGGTCCGCAGCCAGTCTGTTGCGCAGACTCTTCGGCCGGATATCAATCCAATTCTGTTCGATGTAATCCGAACACGCAGTGCGGTCTGCTTCGCTGTGCACCACCTGCCAGCCAGCTGGAACGTCGGCGAACGCCGGCCACAGGCTGTGTTGCTCCTCGTCGTTGACCAAGACGAAAAAGCTGCCGTCGTCGAACGGATTAACGCCCACCGATTCCTCATTACTATCAGTCGACCGAAGTGAAACCCGATCCAAACGCTAATGCAGCAGACAGGGCCTGTCCGGAATTTGGACAATGTACATAGTGTGACCTAACCCGCACCTAGCAGGGGTCCGCAGTAGTCATTTTTGGTGTTGTGACCTGCAGCGATAGGCTGCGGACACCACCTCGATGCCGCGGCTCATCCGGCGGCGAGCCTTTGAGCTGGGTGAATCGCCACCCGACGAGGTCAGGGCGGCATCTCGGCGGAGGCCTTCATCCGCGTAGTCGCAGCAGAGCGCGTCAAACGCTTGTGCCGTGGACGGGACGGGGTGATTCCTGCACCGGTGCATGCTTTAAAGGCGCTTCGTGATGCGTGCCGGTGAGCGAGAATTCGTCCAAGATGCTCAAAAGTTCTTGTCGCCAACCATCTTTCGAGTTGGGACGACCAGCCAGATAGGCCGTCAGCGAGATAAAGACCTGTCCCTGCGCTTTTCCGGAAAGCAAAAACAGTCGTCCGCCGCCGCGGTACATCATCGCCGTGGGCACGTTCGAGTGAAGCAGCTTCATCGCGAAGTAGTCGGCGTCGGTGCCATCGGCCCGACCGGCGGCCGGGTTGACAACGCCGACATTGGATGAGGCCACCCCACCCCCAGCCGCG
Source organism: Mycobacterium sp. NGS62 (assembly GCF_059812285.1). NCBI lineage: Bacteria > Bacillati > Actinomycetota > Actinomycetes > Mycobacteriales > Mycobacteriaceae > Mycobacterium > Mycobacterium sp. NGS62. Next base: position 130,030 of record NZ_JCALCK010000008.1, read on the forward strand.
CCGCCGCCGACCTTGAGGAGCACCCGCTTAGGCACCAGAGCCAAAAAGGGAATGATTGACATCGCTGCCCGCTCGTCATCGCGCATATCGAGGTGAGTCGACAGTGATTGTTTGACCGCGGCGCGGATCGGACGCAGATCCGTTGTCGCAGGTGCCGGGTCCACTATGACGATGACGTCACCGACCGCGTTGGCGCGGGTATCACCGGCGACGCGCTCGCTGAACGGCATTCTCACGACGACCGACCCGTCTGCGGTGACTCGCCCGGCGCGCTGAGCCAGCCGGGCCGCCACTCCCACAAGCAGCGCGTTGCTGGTCCCGCCCAGTGCCTGTGCGCGAGCTTCCCACTCGTCGGCATCCACGAAAATCGTCGCCGTCGGCAGACTGATGAATTTATCGGTGCCGGCGGGCGGCTTAAGCGGCTTGGCAGCCTGTGGAGCGGCAGCTTTGGCAACATCCCTGCCTTGCCGCGTCAACCGTGATGCGGCGGCCATGCCGGGGCCGACAGCGCGGATGTCGCGCCCACTTTGGCGGGCGTCTTGACGCAATGCCTGCCACCGCCGACGCGACCCGGAAGCCGGCCAGCTGATCGGATCCTGGCGTCCCAACGCAGCGTCCGTCAGCGCCTCGGCCAGCCCGACGCCGTCGGTGAGACTATGCGAGACAACCAAACTGACCCCCGCACCCCCGTCGGTGAACGCCATCACCGCAAGGTGCCATCCAGGTCCCTGCTCGCAATCCAGCGGTGTGCTGGCCTGCTCGTGAAGCCAGGCGTCGAACGCTGCCCGGGGTCCCGGCGCCGCGATCTCCATGTCCGAGAAACGATCGGCCGATACCCAGCGGTGGCGGCCAAACCGCAATGGTGATCGTTTGATGCCGCGGGACAACCGTCCCCGCTGAAGATGAGCGTGGAACTGCCGCAGACCCTCGATGTCGACCGGACGGTTGTACACCCAGACACACTGCAGATCGGTAGTGACTCCTGACACCAAGGCGATGCCAAACGCGGCCTGGTCCTCCAGGTCGAGCAAGTTGTCCATTTTCGTACGGTATGCCCGAGAGGGCGTTTCCAACCGAAAATCGACACCAATCCAAAAACGATCAGGCCACTACAGTGGCCACACGAAGCTTTGGGGCTGATGTCGCGGTCCACGGGCGCCGCTGCTGATGGCGCTCAATCCGGCGCTTATCCGCCTCATCCTTATCTTGATCCGCCGGCCACATGCTCGCTGTTGGGCCGGTTGGACGTGGCTCATCGGTCGGGGACTTGTCTTGCCGAGCTGGCATGGATGTCAAGTTGTTGGCTGAGGTTTCTCACTGATGGTGCGTCGAAGAGGATGCGCACTCCCAACTGGGTATCAAGAGTCGCGTTGATCGCGTTGATCGCGTGCATCGCCGAAAGCGAGTCTCCGCCCAGGTCGAAGAACGACTCGTGGACCCCGACGTGGTCTACTCCTAGTACTTGGGCGTAGATGTCGATAAGGATCTGCTCGACCAGGCTGGCCGGGGCGCCGAGACCGTTGTCGGCGTGGGGGTTTTGGGGAGTCGACTCCGCCTCGTTGTTCCGCCCCTCCAACCGGATGCGCGCACCGCCGTCAAATGGTTCCCTCGACGACAGCGGCCGGGTGGGGTCGGCGGTCATGGTCACCAGCACCTGCTGGAACCGCTCGACGAGGGTGTCGATGCTGGCGGTGTCGAATACGTCGGTGCGGAACTGAACGCGAAGGTTCAATTCGGGGCCCGGCACGGCTTGGACGGCCAGCGGGTAGTGGTAGTAGTCGCGGAACTCGACGATCTCCAATCGGTGGGTGCCGGACAACGCGTCGGTGTCGGTCGGGTAGTTCTCGTAGACGAAAACGGTGTCGAACAGTTGCTTGTGGCCGGTGAGACGGTGGATGTCGCTTAGCGCCAGGTGCTGGTGGTCGAGTGTGTGGTTGTGGGCGCTTTGCAATTGCTGCAGCAGGGCCGCGGTGGTGGTCTGTGCGGTGATGGTCGCCCGTACCGGCACCGTGTTGATCAATAGCCCCACCATCGAGTCCGCGCCGGGCACTTCGGCTGGCCGCCCCGAGACCACAGCGCCGAAGGCCACCTCGTCATGACCGGTCAAGCCGCGCAGGATGTGCGCCCACGCCGCCTGCAGCACGGTGTTGACGGTGGTTTGCTGTAAGCGCGCCAGTTCGCCAACCGCGCGGGTGGTCTGCTCAGACACCCGAAACGATGCCGTACTGCGCGGCCCGAGCCCCAGCCGATCCACCGGCCTGACCAGAGTGGGGGTCTCGAACCCGGCCAACACCTGATTCCACGCCGACAGCGCGGCAGCACGCTCTCGATCGGCGAGCCAGCTGAAAAACCGGCGATACGGCACAGGCGCGGGCAGCCGCGCCCCGTTGTAGCTGGCAAAAATCTCACCCAGCAGGATTGGCACCGACCAGCCATCGAACACGATGTGGTGATTGGTCAACACCAAGCGGTGCCGATCTTCTGCAGTGCGAATCAAAGCCGCCCGAAACGCCGGCTGTTGGGCAAGGTCAAAGACCGCCGCGCGTTCCTCAGCGCAGACCTGCTGAATCCGCTCCTCGACATCGACCTCGCTGGTGGCGAGGTCGACATAGCGCCACCCCGCCACCGGATCGGCCAGGATGACCTGCACCGGCTCACCGAACCCTGACAAGAATCGAGCTACCAGATTGGGATGGCGGTTGACCACCGTGTGTACCGCTTCATGCAGCCGATGCTGATCGATTGGACCGGCCACGGTGATATCTATCTGCACTGCATACGCGTCGTCACCGCTACCGTCGGCGATCCCGGCGTGAAAAAGCAGCCCCTGCTGCAAGCCTGTCAACGGCAACACATCAGCAATTTCATAGCGGCGCTGAAGGTCGTCGAGTTGCTGCTGGCTGAGTCGGGCCGGGGCGATATCCGAGGGGGTCAACCCGCCCCCACCCCCGCGCACATGGGCACAGATCCCGGCCAGCGCCTCGAACCACAACCGGCCCAGCCGGCTGACCTGCGCCTGTTCTAACGCCGAGGGCGCCCAGGTCCAGTTGGCTTGCAGCTGCGGGCCGGTGTCGGTGTCGACGGTGGCGGCGTTGAGTTCAACGGTGTGGGCCAACGCCATCGGGATTGCGGCGGCTGCGGCGGTCACCGACCCGCCCTCTTGGCTGATCCGCCACACATCACCTGAGGCATAGGCCGCCGGGGCACCCAATCGGCCCAGATAATTGAATCCGATCGACGGATCCGACCCGCCCAGGTCCACCTCGGGGTTCAAGTACCGCAACAGCCCATAACCCAGGCCGTCCGGCAGCGCCCGAAGTTGCTCCTTGGCGTTTTTGATCACCGTCCCCAACACGGCTTCACCGGCGAGCACCTGCGTCCACGACAACCCACCCATGCTCAACGACACCGGATACTTGGCGGTAAACCACCCCACGGTCCGTGACAAGTCCACATCGGCGCCCAACTCCTCGTGCCGCCCATGACCCTCGACATCAATACCGACCGGTGCGCTGCCCGTCCCTAAAAACTCCGCCACCGCTAAACCGAACGCGATCAACAAAATGTCATGTATCCCGGCATGGAAGGCCGCAGGAACCTCACCTAGCAGCATGCGGGTGATTTCGGGATCCAGTTCCACGGACAACTGCCCGGCCGTGGCAAGCGTATCCACCTCGGGGCGCACCGCGGGCAACACCGCAGGTGTGCTTGCCACCTGTCGCCAAACCTCGGCCTGATCCACCACTTCCGCTGTGTGCGCGTGCGCAGCCAACAGCTTCGCCCACCGGGCAAACGACGTCCCGCCAGCCGGTAGCGCCACCTTCTGCCGAGCACGATGCTGGGCCCAGGCGATGTTGAGGTCTTCAAGCAGGATCCGCCACGACACCCCATCAACGGCCAAATGGTGAACGATCACCACCAACTGTCCCGCCGGGGCCGCCCACACCGCGCTCAGCATCACCCCCGCGGCCGGGTTCAACCGGGACCGCGCCGCCGCCACCGCCTCATCAGAGAGCGCCTCCGCGGTGTGCAGGCATCCGCGCGCATCCACCGACCCCGCCTCGGGCACCATCAGTGCCCAATTGCCAGCACCGTCGTCGTCGACCCGGGCCCGCAACATGGCATGCCGATCCAGCAACGCCTGCAGCACCGCCACTACATCGGCCTCGGTGACTCCTGCCGGTGCCTGCAGCGGCACTGTCTGGTTGAACTGCTCAACCAGACCCTCCAGGCTATGCAGCCACCTCATGATCGGGGTGGCCACCACTGGTCCTACCCCTTCATCAACCGAGCCGTCCGATGACCCGCCGACCACTCGGGCCACCCGGGCCAGCCGGGCCACGGTCTGCTCGACGAAGACATCTCGCGGTCGACACACCAGCCCCGCCAGCCGGGCCCGCGCCACCACCTGGATCGACAAAATGCTATCGCCGCCCAACTCGAAGAACGAGTCATCGACCCCAACCCGCTCCACACCGAGCACCTCAGCGAAAATGCCGGCCAACGTCTCCTCGACCGAATCGCTTGGGGCACGGTAGCGATCGATGTCCTGATATCCCGGTGCCGGCAGGGCCCGGATATCAAGCTTGCCGTTGACCGTTAACGGCAGCGCCTCCAGCACCACCACCGCGGCGGGCACCATATAAGCCGGCAACCGCTCAGCCAACTTCGTGCGCGTGGCGCCCGGATCGGCGGTACCGGTGACATAACCGACCAGCCGCTTGTCGCCGGGGTGGTCCTCGCGGGCAACCACCACCGCCTGCTCGACCCCAGCCAGTCCGGCTAGCGCAGCCTGGATCTCCCCCAACTCGATGCGATAACCGCGAATCTTGACCTGCTGATCAGCACGTCCCAGATACTCCAACTGCCCATCCGGGCCCCAACGAACCAGATCCCCGGTGCGATACATCCGTGCCCCCGGCCCGCCGAAGGGACAGGCCACAAACCGCGACGACGTCAATGGCGACCGGCGCACATACCCATAGGCCAGCCCGGCGCCGGCCACATACAACTCCCCCACCACCCCGGCGGGCACGGGGCGCAGCCACCCGTCGAGCACGAAAAAGCCCAGGTGTGCCAACGGCACCCCGATCGGGCTGACGCTGCGATCAACATCCGCCTCGACGATCTCGCGGAACGACGCGTGCACCGTGGTCTCGGTGATGCCATACATATTGATCAACCGCGGCGAACCCCGGTGATGATCCAACCAGCCGCCAAGGCGCTGCGGTTCCAGCGCTTCCCCACCGAACACCACCGTCTCCAGCTTGAGCTGAGCTCCTAACTCGGGGGCCAGCGCATCGGCGGTTTGCAGCGCATAAAACGCTGCCGGCGTCTGACTCAGCACAGTGGCCTGCTCGCTGGCCAGCAACGCATGCAACTCTTCGGGCGAACGCACCACCGCATCGGGCACCACTACCAGCCGCCCCCCATGCAACAGCGCGCCGAAGATCTCCCAGACCGAGAAATCGAACGCCAACGAGTGACACTGCGTCCAGACTTGCCCTGCCGACAACTCCAGGTCAGCATCCAACGTGTCCAGCAGCCCGACCACGTTGCGATGAGCAACCGCCACGCCTTTGGGCATTCCGGTGGTACCCGAGGTGTAAATCAAATATGCGATGTCGTCCGCCGCAGGAGCCGCCAACCCAATACACGGATAGGAATCGATGCGTGGGTCGTCGATATCGACGATCAGCAGATCATGACCATCGAGCCGTTTGGCCAGATCGGTGGTAGTGAGCGCGGCGATCGGCGCAGCATCGGCCACCACGAACCCGATCCGGGCATCGGGATGGCCGGGGTCGACCGCCAGATACGCTGCCCCCGTCTTCAGGACCGCCAGCATCGCCACAATCGCTTCGGCGGATCGCTCCATCAGCAGCGCCACACACTGCCCCGCACCAGCATCGTGCTCAATCAACAAGTGCGCCAATCGATTCGACGCCTCGTCAAGCTCCCGGTAGCTCATCGAGCGGCCATCAAAGGTCAAGGCCACCGCCTCCGGTGTACGCGCCGCCTGCGCGGCGAACACAGCGGGAATCGACTCCCCAGCCTGGGCCGGCAAGCTCAGTACCGCGCGGTTGCCGACCTCATCGAGGCGGGCGTGCTCACCGGCATCGAGCACATCGATCGACGACACCCGCCGAGTCGGGTCGGCGGTCAGCGCCATCAACACTCGCTGCAAGCGCTCAACGAGTGCGTCGATGCTGGCAGTGTCGAACACATCGGTGCGGAATTCCACCGTGCCACCGATCCCGGCAAGCTCCCCGTCCTCGGTGAAACGTTCCGCGAGCGAGAACGTCAAATCCATTCGGGCGGTGTGGGTGTCCACCGGCAGCGGGGTCAGCTCCAGATCACCCAACCCTAGCCCGGTGACGGGATCCCCGGCGAAGTTCTGCCAGGCCAGCACCACTTGCACCAGCGGGTGATAAGTCAACGACCGGGTCGGGTTGAGCCGCTCGACGAGCACCTCGAAGGGCACATCTTGATGCTCGTAGGCGGCCAGGCTGCGCGAGCGCACCTGCGCCAACAACTCCGACACGGTGGGATCACCGGCCACATCGACGCGCAACACCAAGGTGTTGACGAAAAAGCCGACCAACTCATCCAGGACCGGGTCACGTCGTCCCGCGATCGGGAACCCCACCGCCACATCGGAACTGGCGCTTAGTTTGGCCAGCAACACCGCGAGCGCGGCCTGCAGCACCATGAAGCTGGTCGCGTTGTGCTCGCCGGCCAGCGCCCGTACCCGCTGCTGCAACTCGGCCGGCCACTGCACTGCCACACTGGCACCCCGATAATCAGCCACCGGCGGATAGGGCCGGTCGGTGGGCAACGCCAGGCGCTCGGGCATCCCGGCCAAAGTCTTCTGCCAGAAGTCCAACTGGGAGGCGATACGACTGTGGCGATCCGCCAGGTCACCGAATTGCGCGCGCTGCCATAGCGTGTAATCCACGTATTGCACCGCCAACGGCACCCAACTTGGAGCTTGTCCGGCACATCGGCTGGCATAGGCCACACCCAGATCAGCCACCAACGGTCTCATGGAGACACCATCAGCAGCGATATGGTGCACCACCGCCACCAACACATGTTCATCCTCGGCAACACGGAAAAGTCGTGCCCGCAAGGGAAGGTCGCTCGCTAGATCGAACGACCGACGCGCCGTTTCTTCGACGGCTTCCTGCAGCCGGCTTGCCGGCCAACCGCTGGCATCAACGATGTCCCAACCCAACTCAGCGCGCTCAATCGGGACAACCACCTGTTGCGGGACACCATCAGCAGCGGCGAACACCGTGCGCAAGCTTTCATGGCGCGCCACCACGTCGCTCAGTGCGGCACCCAGTGCCGCGGTATCCAGGCGCCCGCCCAGTCGCAACGCCACCGCCAAGTTGTAAATCGGTGAGGGACCCTGCAACTGGTCCAAGAACCACAACCGGTTCTGGGCAAATGACAACGGCACCACCGCAGGCCGCTCACCCGCCACCAACGGCTCCAAGCCACGTCCGCCAGCAGCCAGCCGCGGCGCCAGTTGGGCAACGGTGGGTGCTTCGAACAGCACGCGCACCGCAACGCCGGCATCCAACGCGGTATTGATCGCGGCAACCACTCGCATCGCCGACAACGAATCCCCGCCCAAGTCGAAAAATGAGTCGTCGACCCCAACCCGCTCTACACCCAAGACCCTCGAATAAATACCAGCCAATACCTCTTCAACCGGGCTGGCCGGAGCGCGGTAACGATCAGCATCCTGGTACTCCGGTGCCGGCAATGCGCGGGTATCCAGTTTGCCGTTCGGAGTGAGCGGCAGTGCCTCGAGCACCACCACCGCGGTCGGCACCATATACGGCGGGAGCCGATCGGCCAGCTGAGCGCGTGCGATGTCGGGATCTGCGCTTCCGGTCACATACCCGACCAGGCGTTTATCGCCGGGCCGCTCCTCGCGGGTAACCACCACCGCTTGATCCACCCCGTCCAGTCCGTCCAGGATGGACTGAATCTCGCCCAATTCGATGCGATAGCCGCGAATCTTGACCTGCTCATCCGCACGCCCTAAGTACCGCAACTGCCCATCGGGTCCCCAATACACCAAATCGCCGGTGCGATACATGCGTGTTCCAGAACCGCCGAATGGACACGCCACAAACCGCGATCCGGTCAATCCAGCGCGATGCCGATATCCGCACGCGACGCCGCGGCCAGCCACATACAGCTCCCCGACTACCCCGGTCGGTACCGGTCGCAGCCAATTATCCAACACGAACAACGCCGCTCCGGGCACCGGCGAACCGATCGGCACCCCCCCGGTCCCCGGCGTCAAAGGCGCACTAACCGTCACTACCATCGCCGTCTCGGTGGGGCCGTAGGCGTTGACCATCACCCGCCCGGGCGCCGCCCACCGGTCCACTATCTCCGCCGGACAGGGCTCACCGGCCACGATCAACGTCGCCGCCTCCAAACCCTGCGGCGATAACATAGCCACCGCAGAAGGCGTCTGGGCGAACACGCTGACGTCTTGGCTAACCAGCAAGGTGTGCAAGTCCTCGGGCGAGCGTGCCACCGAGTCGGGCACCATCACCAGTCGTCCACCCTGCAGCAGCGCCCCCAACATCTCCCACACCGAAGTGTCGAAGGCCAAGGTGTGATACTGCGGCCGCACCCCCTCGCGGGGTAGGCCGACATCCGGCGACGCCAGCAGCTGGGTCACGTTGCCGTGAGTAACCGCCACCCCCTTTGGCACGCCGGTGGTTCCCGAGGTGTAGATCAGGTACGCGATATCGTCTGCGCTCGGCGTCGGCAACGCGGTGCTGGGCTCGGTGCCCACGGCGGTTTCGTTGACGTCGATGACCGCCCCGTCGAACCCATCCAGCCGATCGGCCAGCTCAGCGCTGGTGATCGCTGCGACCGGCCCAGCGTCAGTGAGCATGTACTCGATCCGCGCGTCGGGATGCCCCGGGTCGAGCGGCAGATACGCCGCCCCGGCCTTGAGCACCGCCAAGATCCCCACCACGGCCTCGGCCGATCGCTCCAACAACAGCGCCACGCACTGCCCCGGGCCCACACTGTGGGCAATCAGCTTGCGCGCCAACCGATTAGTGGCGTCATCGAGCTCGCGGTAGGTCCACGACCGCTCCCCGTCGCTGATCGCCACCGCATCTGGGACGCTCTCCACCTGCGCAGCAAAGGACACCGGAATCGATACCGACGTCACCTCCGGCTGCGTCAATACCGCCCGGTTGCCCCACTGGTCCAGTCGGTTCTGCTCAGCACCATCGAGCAGATCCATAGATGACAACCGCCGCGTCGGATCAGCGGTCAGCGCCGCCAACACTCGCTCGAACCGCTGGATCAAGACCTCGATGCTGGCCGGGTCGAACACATCGGTGCGAAACTCCACCGCCCCGCCGATCCCGGCTGGCTCGCCGGCCTCAGTCCAGTGTTCAGCCAACGAGAACGTTAAATCCATTCGCGCCGTGTGGGTGTCCACCGGCAGCGGACTGGCCTCTAGATCACCCAAACTCAACATGGCCGGCTGATTGTTCTGCCACGCCAACCCCACTTGGACCAGGGGGTGATGGGCCCGGCTTCGGGTCGGGTTGAGCCGTTCTACCAGCACCTCAAACGGCACATCCTGATGCTCGTAGGCGGCCAGGCTGCGCGAGCGCACCTGCGCCAGCACCTCCGCCACCGTGGGGTCACCGGCCACATCGACCCGCAACACCAAGGTGTTGACGAAAAAGCCCACCAACTCATCAAGCGCAGGATCGCGGCGCCCCGCGATCGGGAAGCCCACCGCCACATCGGAATTGGCGCTCAACTTGGCCAACAACACCGCCAGCGCAGCTTGCACCACCATGAAACTGGTCGCATTGTGCTCACCGGCCGCTTTGCACACCCGCTGTTGCAGCTCGGCCGACCAGTCCACGGCCACAGTGGCGCCACGATAGTCGGCAACCGGCGGATAGGGCCGATCAGTGGGTAGTTGCAGTCGCTCCGGCATCCCGGCCAGCGCATTCTCCCAGTAGGTCAACTGGGAGGCAATCGGGCTCTCGCTGTCATCTAAGTCACCGAACTGCGCGCGCTGCCACAATGTGTAATCGACGTACTGCACCGCCAACGGCGCCCACTGCGGAGCCCCACCGGCACACCGGCTGGCGTAAGCCACACCCAAATCCGTTACCAGCGGAGCCACTGACCAGCCGTCGGCAGCGATATGGTGGACCACCGCCACCAGCACATGCTCATCCTGAGTAACGCGGAAAAGCCGTGCCCGCAAGGGGATCTCGCTCGTCAAATCGAAACTGTGCCGGGCCGTTTCTTCGATGGTCTCCTGCAATCGGCTAGCCGGCCAACCGCTGGCATCAACAATGTCCCAACCCAACTCAGCGCGATCAGCCGGAATCACCACTTGGCGCGGTACGCCATCCGCCGCGGCGAACACCGTCCGCAGGCTTTCATGACGGGACACCACATCGGCCAGCGCTGCACCCAACGCCTCGCCGTCCAAGCGCCCACACAGCCGCAACGCCACCGCCATGTTGTAAATCGGTGACGGTCCCTGCAATTGATCCAAGAACCACAACCGGTTCTGGGCAAACGACAACGGAACCACCGCAGGACGATCGCCAGCCACCAGCGGCTCCAAGCCACGTCCGCCAGTGCCCAGCCGGGGCGTCAGCTGCGCAACCGTGGGTGCCTCAAACAGCACCCGTACGGCGACACCGGCATCCAAAGATTTGTTGACCGCAGCGATCACCCGCATCGCCGACAACGAATCTCCGCCAAGTTCGAAGAACGAGTCGTCGACGCCGACGCGCTCAAGCCCGAGGACTTCGGCGAAGATGCCGGCCAGGATCTCCTCGACCGGATCGGACGGGGCACGGTACTGATCTGCATGCTGATATTCGGGTGCGGGCAGCGCCCGGGTATCGAGTTTGCCGTTGACCGTCAGCGGCAGCGCATCAAGTTGCACCACCGCGGCGGGCACCATATAGCTCGGCAGCCGTTGCACCAGGGCGCTATGTGCGACGGCTAGGTCGGCGGTGCCGGTGACATAGCCGACCAGGCGTTTGTCGCCGGGGTGGTCCTCGCGGGCGATCACCACCGCCTGTTCCACGCCGTCGAGTGCGGCGAGCGCGGCCTGGATCTCCCCCAACTCGATGCGATACCCACGAATCTTGACCTGCTCATCCGCGCGGCCGAGATATTCCAGTTGCCCATCGGGGCCCCAGCGCACCAAATCCCCGGTGCGATACATCCGTGTTCCCGGCGCCCCGAAAGGACATGCCACAAACCGCGACGACGTCAACCCCGGCCGGCGCACATACCCATACGCCAGACCGGCGCCAGCCACATACAACTCCGCCACCACCCCGGCGGGCACCGGATGCAACCACCCGTCGAGAACGAAAAAGCCCAGATGCGCCAACGGCCCGCCAATAGGACTGGTGCTGCAATCGACGTCACTACCGACGATCTCGCGGAACGAGGCATGCACCGTGGTCTCGGTGATGCCATACATATTGATCAACCGCGGCAACCCCGGATGACGATCCAGCCATCCCCCAAGGCGTTGCGGTTCGAGCGCTTCCCCGCCGAAGACCACCGTCTCCAACTTCAGCTGAGATCCCAACTCGGGGGCGAGCGCGTCAGCAGTCTGCAGCGCATAAAAGGCCGAGGGAGTCTGACTCAACACACTGACCTGTTCGGTGGCCAGCAACGCATGCAGATCTTGGGGCGAACGGACCACCGGGTCGGGCACCACTACCAGTCGCCCACCCCGCAACAACGCGCCCCAGATCTCCCACACCGAGAAGTCGAAGGCCAACGAATGGCATTGCGACCACACCTGTCCCGACGACAGTTCCAGCTCAGCATCTAACGTCTCCAGCAGTCCGACCACGTTGCGGTGCGGGATCGCCACTCCCTTGGGCAATCCGGTGGTGCCCGAGGTGTAAATCAGATACGCGATGTCGTCAGGCTTCGGCACCGGCAGGGCAGTGCGCGGTTGGCTGTCGACAATGGGGGCGTCGATATCGATGACCGCCACCTGATGGCCGTCTAGCCGACCGGCCAATCCAGCGGTGGTGAGCGCGGCGATCGGCGCGGCATCGGCCACCATGAACTCGATGCGCGCATCGGGATGGCCTGGGTCGATGGCCAAATACGCCGCGCCGCTTTTGAGCACCGCCAGCATCGCCACGACCGCTTCAGCCGATCGCTGCATCAGCAGTGCAACGCACTGCCCCGGGCCGGCGCCGTGGCCAACCAGCAAGTGCGCCAACCGGTTCGCGGCCTCATCGAGCTCGCGGTAGCTCATTGGCTGACCATCAAAGGTCAACGCCACGGCCTCCGGTGTGCGCGCCACCTGCGCGGCGAACAACCCCGGAATCGACTCCCCAGTCGGGGCCGGCGAGCTCAATGCCGCTCGGTTGCCGATCTCGTCGAGGCGGACATGTTCAGGGGCGTCGAGCACATCGACCGACGAGACCCGCCGAGCCGGATCGGCGGTCATCGCCATCAACACTCGCCGCAACCGCTCGATCAGCGTCTCGATGCTGACCGCATCGAACACGTCGGTGCGGAATTCCACCGTCCCGCCGATGCCGGCGGGCGCGCCGTTGTCGGCCCAGCGTTCAGTCAGGGAGAAGGTCAAATCCGTGCGGGCAGTGCGGGTGTCCACCGGCAGCGGGGTCAGCTCCAGCTCACCCAGCCCCAACCCGGCGACGGGATCCCCGGCGAAGTTCTGCCAAGCCAACAACACCTGCACCAGCGGATGGTGGGCGCGGCTTCGGGTCGGGTTGAGCCGCTCAACCAGTACCTCGAACGGCACATCCTGGTGCTCATAGGCCGCCAGGCTGCGCGCGCGCACCTGCGCCAACACCTCAGCTACGGTCGGATCACCGGCTAAGTCGACCCGCAACACCAACGTGTTGACGAAAAAGCCCACCAACTCATCCAGGACCGGGTCACGCCGCCCTGCAATCGGGAAGCCCACCGCCACATCAGAATTGGTACTCAACTTCGCCAACAACACCGCCAGCGCAGCCTGCACCACCATGAAACTGGTCGCATTGTGCTCACGAGCCACCCGGGCAACCTGCTGCTGCAACTCGCCCGGCCAGTCCACCGCCACACTGGCCCCACGGAAATCAGCCACCAATGGATAGGGCCGATCAGTGGGAAGCTCCACACGCTCGGGCATCCCAGCTAACGCGCTTTCCCAATAGGCCAACTGAGAGGCGATCAGGCTCTCACTGTCGTCGAGCTCACCGAACTGCGCGCGCTGCCACAACGTGTAATCGACATACTGCACCGCCAACGGCGCCCAACCCGGAGCCTCGCCGGCACAGCGGGCGACATATGCCACACCCAAATCAGCCACCAGCGGGGTGATCGACCAACCGTCGGCAGCGATGTGGTGCACCACCGCCACCAGCACATGCTCATCCTCACCAACCCGGAAAAGCCGTGCCCGCAACGGGATCTCGCTCGCCAGATCAAAGCAGTGACTTGTCGTCTCCTCGACCGCCTCCTGCAGACCGCTAGCCGACCAACCGCTGGCATCAACGACGTCCCAGCCCAACTCGGCGCGCTCAACAGGAACCACCACCTGCTGCGGAACACCATCCGCCGCGGCGAACACCGTGCGCAAGCTCTCATGCCGGCCCACCACATCGCCCAGCGCTGCGCCCAATGCCGCGGTATCCAGACGCCCGCCCAGCCGCAACGCCACCGCCATGTTGTAAACCGGTGAAGGACCCTGCAACTGATCAATGAACCACAACCGGTTCTGGGCAAACGACAACGGCACCACCGGCGGTCGATCGCCAGCCACCAACGGCGCCAACACATCCCCACCAGCACCCAGCCGCGGCGCCAACAGCCCAACCGTGGGCGCCTCGAACAACAAGCGCACCGCAACGCGAGCATCCAAAGCCTTATTGATCGCCGCGACCACCCGCATCGCCGACAACGAATCCCCACCCAAATCGAAGAACGAGTCGTCGACCCCGACCCGCGCCACCCCCAGCACTTGGGCATAGATACCGGCCAGGATCTCCTCAACCGCGTTGGCCGGGGCGCGATACTCACCAGCGGTGTACTCGGGCGTCGGCAGGGCGCGGGTATCGAGTTTGCCGTTGACCGTCATCGGCAACGCATCCAGCACCACCACCGCCGCAGGCACCATAAACGCCGGCAACCCCTCAGCCAGCACAGCACGGGCGGTGGCCGAATCCACCGATCCGTTCACCGATTCGGTGACATAGCCGACGAGGCGCTTATCGCCGGGGCGGTCCTCGCGGGCAACCACCGCCGCCTGCTCCACACCGTCGAGTGCGGCAAGCGCTGCCTGCACCTCACCCAACTCGATGCGATAGCCGCGGATCTTGACCTGGTCATCGGCACGGCCGAGATACTGCAGCTGCCCATCGGGACCCCACCGGACCAAGTCGCCGGTGCGATACATCCGGGCCCCAAAATCCCCGAACGGACACGCCACAAACCGCGACCCGGTCAACCCGGGCCGACGCCAATATCCACACGCGATGCCTCGACCGGCCGCATACAACTCACCGACTACACCCGCCGGCACCGGACGCAACCACTTATCCAGCACAAATAATGCCGCCCCGGGCACCGGTGAACCGATCGGCACAACCCCCGACCCCGGTATCAACGGCGCACTGATCGTCACCACCATCGCGGTCTCGGTGGGGCCGTAAGCGTTGAGCATCACCCGTCCGGTCGCCCACCGATCCACCACCTCGGCCGGACAGGGCTCACCGGCGACGATCAACATCGCCGACTCCAACCCCTGCGGCGATAACGCCGCCACCGCCGATGGCGTCTGGACGAACACGTTGACCTGTTCGCTAACCAGCAAGGCATGCAAATCTTCCGGCGAGCGCGCTACTGGATCGGGCGCCACCACCAGCCGTCCGCCCTGCAACAGGGAACTGAAGATCTCCCACACCGAGGTGTCGAAGGCCAAGGTGTGATACTGCGGCCGCACCCCCGCGTGCGGCAGGCCGACATCCGGCGACACCACCAGCTGGGTCACGTTGCGATGAGTGACCGCCACGCCCTTGGGCGTTCCGGTGGTGCCCGAGGTGTAAATCAGATACGCGATGTCGTCGGCGCCGGGTGCCGCCAATGCGGTCGAAGGTTGGCTGTCCAGTGCGGGGTCGGCGACGTCGAGGATCAATAAGTCATGCCCGTCGAAGCGCCCGGCCAGATCAGCTGCGGTGATCGCGGCGAACGGCGCGGCATCAGCCACCATGAACCCGATCCGCGCGTCAGGGTGCCCTGGGTCGATCGGCAGATACGCTGCCCCGGTCTTGAGTACCGCCAGGATCGCCGCTACTGCCTCAGCCGAACGTTCCAAGAGCAACGCCACACATTGCCCCGGACCCGCCCCGCGGTCAACCAACAAGTGCGCCAACCGATTCGAGGCTTCGTCGAGGTCGCGATACGTCCACGAATTGTCGCCGCACACCAGTGCCACTGCCTCCGGGGCACGGGCCACCTGCGCGGCGAACAAAGCGGGAATCGACTCCGACGGCGTCTCCGGCTGCGTCAACACGGCTCGGTTGCCCCACCGATCCAGACGAGCCTGCTCGTCCGCATCGACCAGATCCACCGATGACACCCGTCGGGCCGGGTCGGCGGTCATCGCCACCAGCACCCGCTCCAACCGCTCAATCAGCGCTTCGATGCTGCCCGCGTCGAACACGTCGGTGCGAAACTCCACCGCTCCGCCGATGCCGGCAAGGTCGCCGTCCTCGGTGAAACACTCCGACAACGAGAACGCCAGATCCATGCGGGCGGTGTGGGTGTCCACCGGCAGCGGGGTGACCTGCAGATCACCCAAACTCAGCGTCGCGGGCCGATTGTTCTGCCAGGCCAACAACACCTGGACCAGCGGGTGATGGGCGCGGCTTCGGGTTGGGTTGAGCCGCTCGACGAGTGCCTCGAAGGGCACGTCCTGGTGCTCATAGGCCGCCAGGCTGCGCGAGCGCACCTGTTCCAGCAAGTCCGCCACGGTGGGGTCACCGGCCACATCGACTCGCAGCACCAAGGTGTTGATGAACGAACCCACCAACTCATCGAGTGCAGGATCGCGGCGACCGGCGATTGGGAACCCCACCGCCACATCAGAACTCGCGCTGATCTTCGACAACAGCACGGCCAGGGCGGCTTGCACCACCATAAAAGTGGTCGCATTGTGCTCACTGGCTACTTTGCGCACCCGCTGCTGCAACTCGACCGGCCAGTCCACCGTTACGGTGGCGCCACGGTAGTCGGCAGTCGGCGGGTAGGGCCGGTCAGTCGGCAGCTCCAACCGCTCCGGTATCCCGGCCAAAGCGCCTTCCCAGTAGGCCAATTGGGAGGCGATCAAGCTCTCGCTGTCGTCGAGATCTCCGAACTGAGCGCGTTGCCACAGCGTGTAATCGACATACTGCACCGGCAACGGCGCCCAATCCGGAGCCTGCCCGGCACACCGGCTGGCATAAGCCACCCCCAAGTCAGTCACCAGCGGGGCGATTGACCAGCCGTCGGCAGCGATATGGTGCACCACCCCCACCAGCACATGCTCGTCTGTACCGAGAGTGAAAAGAGTTGCGCGCAGCGGGATCTCAGCCGATAAATCAAAGGGGTGACGTGTGGCGGCGCCGATGGACTCCTCCAGCCGGCTTGCCGGCCAACCGCTGGCATCGACTACGTCCCAAGCCAACTCAGCGCTTTCGGCGGAAACGACCAACTGCTGGGGCACGCCGTCCGGGGCGGCAAACAATGTGCGCAGGCTCTCATGACGGGCCACTACATCGCCCAGCGCCGCACCCAGCGCCTCGGCATCCAGGTGACCACACAGCCGCAACGCCACCGCCATGTTGTAAATCGGCGACGGACCTTGCAACTGGTCCAAGAACCACAACCGGTTCTGGGCAAACGACAATGGAACCACCGCCGGCCGCTCGCCCGCCACCAACGGCTCCAAGCCACGTCCGACAGCACCCAACCGCGACGCCAATTGGGCAACCGCAGGCGACTCGAACAAGATCCGCACCGATAGGGCGGCGTCCAATGACTTGTTGACTGCAGCGATTACCCGCATCGCCGACAACGAATCTCCGCCAAGTTCGAAGAAGGAGTCGTCGACGCCGACGCGCTCGAGTCCGAGGACTTGGGCGTAGATGCCGGTAAGAATCTCCTCGACCGGGTCGCTGGCGGCGCGGTAATGATCGACATCCTGATACTCGGGTGCCGGCAGCGCCCTCTTGTCGAGCTTGCCGTTGACCGTCAGCGGCAGCGCATCCAGCGCCACCACCGCCGTCGGCACCATGTAGGCCGGCAGGCGTTCAGCCAGCGCGGCGCGCGCGGATGCCGGATCGGCGGTCCCAGTGACATAACCGACCAGGCGCTTGTCACCCGGGCGATCCTCACGGGCGACAACCACGGCCTGCTGCACCCCATCGACCCCGGCCAGCGCCGCCCGCACTTCACCAAGTTCGATGCGGTAGCCACGGATCTTGACCTGGTCATCAGCCCGGCCGAGATAATCCAGCTGCCCGCCCGCGCCCCAACACACCAAATCGCCGGTGCGATACATCCGGGTTCCAGAACCGCCGAATGGGCAGGCCACAAACCGCGACGACGTCAACCCAGCCCGGCGCACATACCCATATCCCGCGCCGGAACCCGCCACATACAACTCTCCGACCACCCCGGTGGGCGCCGGCCGCAACCAGCGATCCAGCACCAGAAAGGCGAGATGGGCCAGCGGGCCTCCAATGGGGCTGGCATTGCTGTCGGCGTCATCATCGACGATCTCCCGAAACGAAGCATGCACGGTCGTTTCGGTAGTGCCATACATATTGATCAGCTGGGGCAGACCCGGGTGGTAATCCAACCACGTCCGAAGACGGGGCGGCTCCAGCGCTTCACCCGCGAACACCACCGTCTCGAGTTTGAGCTGATCGTCCAACTTGGGGGTCAACGCAGCGGCGGTCTGCAACGCATAAAAAGCCGACGGAGTCTGGCTCAGCACACTGACTTGCTCGCTGATCAGCAGGGCATGGAATTCTTCTGGCGAACGCGACACCGACTCGGGGACCACTACCAAGCGCCCACCGTGCAGCAGCGCACCCCAGATCTCCCACACCGAGACGTCGAACGCCAGCGAATGCCACTGCGACCACACATGGCCTGCCAGTTCCAGGCAATCGCCGGCGGCCGTCAGCAGCTCGATGACGTTGTGGTGGGTGATGGCCACGCCCTTGGGCACGCCGGTCGTGCCCGACGTGTAGATCAGGTACGCGATGTCATCGGCCGCCGGCGCCGGCAACGCAGTGCATGGATAGGTATCGATTTCAGGGTCATCGATATCGATGACCGGCAGATCATGCCCGTCGAGCCGATCGGCCAATTCGGCTGTGGTGATCGCCGCCACCGGCGCGGCATCACCGATCATGAACTCCACCCGCGCCGTCGGCACCACCGGATCGATCGGCAAATACGCCGCGCCGGTCTTGAGTACCGCCAAAATCGACACGATCGCCTCAACCGACCGGGAAAACAGCAACGCCACGCACTGCCCCGGACCCACACCCTGGTCGACCAACAGGTGCGCCAACCGGTTGGCCGCTTCCTCCAACTCCCGGTAGGTCATCGACCGGCCGTTGAAGGACAGCGCCACCACCTCGGGAGCAAGCGCCACCTGCTCGCTAAACAGCACCGGAATCGACACCGCGGGCCCGGCCGGCGCCGTCAACACCGCCCGGTTGGCCCACCTATCCAGCCGGGCATGCTCACCGGCATCCAGCACATCCACCGACGACAGTCGCCGGGTGGGGTCGGCGGTCATCGCCACCAACACCCGCTGCAGGCGCTCAAACAGCGCCGCGACGCGATCCGCGTCGAACACGTCGGTGTCGAATTCGATGCGCAAGCCCAGTTCGTTGCCGGGAAGCGCCTGCACTGCAAGCGGGTAGTGGTTGTATTCGCGGTTGCTGAACTTGGTGATAGCCAGCCCGTCGACGTCCGACAATGCATCGGTGTCGAGGGGATAGTTCTCGAACGCGAAAAGGGTGTCGAAGAGGCGTTCTTGGCCCGCGATGCGGTGGATCTCGCTAAGCGCCAAGTGCTGGTGCTCGAGGGTGTGGTTGTAAGCGCTTTGCAGTTGGTTGAGCAACTCTGCGGTGGTGGTTGTCGCGGTGATGGTGGCCCGCACCGGCACTGTGTTGATCAACAGGCCCACCATCGAGTCGGCGCCGGGCACCTCGTCGGGCCGTCCCGAGACCGTGACACCGAATGCGACATCATGTTGCCCGGTCAACGAGCTCAGCAGTAACGCCCAACCACCCTGCAGCACGGTGTTGACGGTGGTCTGCTGTGAGCGGGCCAGCTCGCTGACCGCGTGGGTGGTCTGCTCAGACACTCGAAACGATGCAACACCGCGTTGCCCGAGGCCCAACCGATCCGGCGGCCCGACCAGCGTGGGGGTGTCAAACCCGGCCAACACCTCACGCCACGCCGCACCGGCGGCGTCGCGATCCCGGCCGGCCAGCCAGCCGACAAAACGGCGATACGGCGCGGCGGCAGGCAACCACTGCCCGGTGTAGCTGGCAAAAATTTCCCCCAGCAGGATTGGCAGCGACCAACCATCCACCACGATGTGGTGGATGGTCAGCACAAACCGATGCTGGTCTGGTGCGGTGCGGATCAACGCTGCCCGACAGGCCGGCTGTCCGGCCAGGTCGAAGACCGCCGCGCGCTCGGCAGCGCACACCTGCTGGATCTGGCCCTCGACATCGACGTCCGGGTCGGCGTCGACATACCGCCACGCCGCCGCCGGATCGGCGGGGATGATCTGCACCGGCTCGCCGAACCGTTCCCAGAACCGGGCCACCAGGTTGGGATGGCGGTTGACCACCGTCTGCACCGCCTCATGCAGCCGGTGCTGATCGAGCGGACCGCTTACGGTGATATCGAGCTGCACCGCATACAGATCGTCGCCGCTACCCTGCGCGGTGCCGGCGTGAAAGAGCAGGCCCTGCTGCAGGGGGGTCAGCGGTAAGACGTCAGCGATCCGCATATTGACGCTGGAGCTCGTCGATCTGCTCCTGGCTCAGCCCGACAAGCGCGAGATCAGAGGGCGTCAGCCCACCCCCGCCACCGCGCACATGCGCGCAGATACCGGCAAGGGCCTCAAACCACAACCGGCCAAGCCGGCTGACCTGCGAGTGATTCAGCACCGACGGCGCCCAGGTCCAATTGGCCTGCAGCTGCGGCCCGGCGTCAGTGTCGACGGTGGCGGCGTTGAGGTCCACAGTGTGCATCAGCGGCATGGGGACCGCCGCGGCAGCCGCGGCCAACGACAGGCTTTCCGGGCTGATCCGCCAAAGATCACCGGAGTTCTCGGCCCCCGCTGTGCCCAGACGACCCAGATAGTTGAATCCCACCGTCGGCTCGGGCACCGCCAAGTCCACCTCGGGGCTCAAATAGCGCAGCACACCGTAGTTCAATCCGTCGGGGAGTGCCCGAAGCTGTTCTTTAGCGTCCTTGACCAACGCTCCCAGCGTGGCCTCGCCGCTTTTTACCTGCGCCCAATTCAGTCCAGCGACGGCCAACGACACCGGGAATTTGGTGGTGAACCATCCCACGGTGCGGGTCAGGTCCACGTCAGCGGCCAACTCCTCGTCGCGCCCATGGCCTTCGACGTCGATGCCGATCGGCGCGTTGGCCGTGCCGAAAAACTCCGCCAACGCCAACGCGAATCCGATCAACAAGATGTCGTGCACCCCGGCATGAAACGCTGCCGGTACCTCACCAAGCAGCACCTGGGTGGTCTCGACATCCAGATCCATCGAAAAGTGCCCGGCCGTGGCGAAGGTATCCACCTCGGGTCGCACCGCCGGCAACACCGCAGGCGCCGACGCTATCTGCCGCCAGGCATCGGCCTGCTTCAGCACCGCCGGGGTGCGCGCGTACTCAGCCAATACCGACGACCACCGGGCAAATGATGTCCCACCGCTCGGCAATTCCACGGGCTGCCCACTGTGATGCTGGGCCCAGGCAATGTTGAGGTCTTCCAACACAATTCGCCACGACACCCCATCAACAGCTAGGTGATGTATGGTCAGCGCCAACTGCGCACTCGAGCCGGCCCATAACGCGCTCAGCATCACCCCTGCGGACGGATTCAACAGTGACCGCGCCTTTACCAGCGCCTCGTCGCTCAACACGTCCACCGATCGCAGGCAACCGCCGACATCCACCGATCCCACTTCGGGCACCTGTAACGACCAACCCCCAGCGCCGTCGTCATCGACGCGCAACCGCAGCATCGCGTGGCGGTCGATCAACGCCTGCAGCACCACCTCCACGTCGGCCTCGGTCACCCCCGTCGGGACCTGCACTACCACCGTCTGATTGAACTGATCAACCGGACCGTCGACACTTTCCAGCCACCGGATGATCGGGGTGGCTACCACCGGCCCGATACCCTCATCGACCGCACCAGATGCACCGTCAGCCACCCGGGCCACCCGGGCCAGCCCGGCCACCGTTTGCTCGACGAAAATATCGCGTGGTCGGCACACCAATCCTGCGAGCCGAGCCCGTGCCACGACCTGCATCGACAGAATGCTGTCCCCGCCCAGCTCGAAGAACGAGTCATCGATCCCCACCCGTTCCACACCGAGCACTTGCGCGTAGATGCCAGCCAGGATCTCCTCGACCGCGCTGTCCGGGGCGCGGTAACGATCGACGTCCTGATACTCCGGAGCCGGCAGCGCCCTTTTATCGAGCTTGCCGTTGACGGTCAGCGGCATCGCGTCGAGCGCCACCACCGCAGCCGGCACCATGTACGCCGGCAGCCGGTCGGCCAGTTTCGGTCGCGCTGTTGCCGGATCGGCGGTCCCGGTGACATAACCCACCAGGCGCTTGTCGCCGGGGCGGTCCTCGCGGGCGATCACCACCGCCTGCTCCACCCCGTCCAGGTCGGCCAGGGCCGCTCGCACCTCACCAAGCTCGATGCGATAGCCGCGGATCTTGACCTGCTCATCGGCGCGGCCCAGATAGTCCAGCTGCCCGTCCGCGCCCCAACACACCAAATCTCCGGTGCGGTACATCCGCGTCCCCGGACCCCCGTATGGGCAGGCCACAAACCGCGACGACGTCAACCCAGCCCGGTGCACATAGCCATATCCCGCGCCGGAACCCGCCACATACAACTCTCCGACCACACCCGCGGGTACCGGACGCAACCAGCTGTCGAGCACAAAAAAGGCAAGATGCGCCAACGGCACCCCGATGGGGCTGGCATCGTTGCCGACATCGCTGTGGAGGATTTCCCGGAACGAGGCATGCACCGTGGTTTCGGTGGTGCCATACATGTTGATCAGGCGCGGCAGCCCTGGGTGATTGTCCAACCACGTCCCGAGACGTTCGGGTTCCAGCGCTTCACCGGCGAACAGCACGGTTTCAAGCTTGAGCTGATCGCGCAGCTCAGGAGCGAGCGCATCGGCGGTTTGCAGCGCATAGAACGCCGACGGTGTTTGGCTGAGGACAGTGACCTGTTCCGTACTCAGCAACGCATGGAAATCTTCCGGTGAGCGCGCCACCGGCTCGGAAACCACCACCAGCCGCCCGCCGTGCAGCAGCGCACCCCAGATCTCACACACCGAGACGTCGAACGCCAACGAATGCCACTGCGACCACACCTGACCCGCCAACTCGAGGTGGGCGTCGAGCGACTCCATTAGCTGCGTGACGTTGCGGTGGGTGACGGCCACCCCCTTGGGCACGCCGGTGGTGCCCGACGTGTAGATCAGGTAGGCAACGTCGTCGGCCGTGGGCGCCGGCAATGGTGTGCACGGGTACGTCTGGATTTGGGGGTCGTCGACATCGATGACCAGCAGATCGGAGCCATCGAGCCGGGACCGCAGGCCCGCGGTGGTGATCGCCGCGATAGGCGCGGCGTCGGCAATCATGAACTCCATCCGCGCGGCCGGCACAGCTGGGTCGATCGGCAAATAAGCCGCCCCGGTCTTCAAAACCGCCAAAATCGAAACGATCGCCTCAGCGGAGCGCGAAAGCAGCAGCGCCACACGCTTATCCGCGTCTACGCCCTGAGCGGCCAATAGCTGCGCCAACCGGTTCGCAGCCTCATCCAGCTCGCGGTATGTCCAGGAACGCTCCCCACACACCAGCGCCACCGCTTCCGGGGCGCGGGCCACTTGCGCGGCGAACAACATCGGAATCGACGCGGACGGCGAGGCGCTCGCCATCAAGGCGGCCCGGTTACCGACCTCATCCAAGCGGGTGTGCTCACCGGCATCCAGCACATCGATAGATGACAGCAACCGGTTTGGGTCGTTGGCCATCCCCACCAACACCCGCTCTAGTCGCGTCACCAAATCGCGAAGATCACAATCCGCGAATAATTGTCCAGCGCCGGGTGTGCTGAGAAATAGCTGATCGTCGTCTCTAAAGAAAACGAGCCTGAACTGCTCGCCTAGACCATCATGCGTCAGGGTCGCCGTTACCGCAGAACCAGCAAGATCCGTCATGTGCGTAGTCGGAATAAAGTTAACCGCTACCCGATTCGATGTCTGCCCAACGCCACCAGGGAAACGCGTGGTGTTCTCGATGGCACGCGTAGGGAACCGTTGATGCTGCAGCGTTTCGCGGATTTGGGTATCGACATGTCCACAAAAGTCAGCAACCGTAGCATTCGGCGAGGGTTTCAATACCAGGGGGACTACCCCGGAAATCATTCCGGGCACCAGCTTTACCTCGGGACGCACACGCCTGCTGACCGGAAAATCGAACACCACGTCCGAACCCTCGGACTCGCTCCCACGCACCAGCAGCGCACACGCCGCAGTAATCACCGACGAGCGACGCATCCCCAACGCCTTTGACAACCCGTCTATGCCGGCGACGGCAGACGGGTCCAATTGAATCGGCGCCGAAGACTCGGCCTGATTACGTCCCCCGCCGTTACGTCCCAGCCTAGATGCGGTGTCGCCTTCCGGCGCGAGCTTACGTGACCAAAATGCCTGATCATCGAGATAGTCGCTGGACGCTTCGTATTCGGACTCACAGGCAACCAGCTCATTCAGTGACCCAAAGAACCCCGGCGGGATCGCCGCGCCCGAAGCAAGTGCATTGTAAACAGCTGCAACCCGATGTAAAACGAGAGCGAGGCCGACCCCGTCTACCACGATATGGTGGCAGCAGACGAACAAATAAAACTCGTCCGCCCGCGTTTGCATCAACGCAAATTTGAACAGCGTGCCATTGAGCGGCATCAGCGTTTGCTGAATCGACGACGCTAACTGATAGGCGTCCCAGGCAGGATTCTGAGAATCCGTGACATCGTAGCGAGCAAGTTTAACATCCGGATGCTCGACGACCTTTTGGAAAACCTGGCCGCCTACCTCGTAAAAAGTGGCTCTCAGCGGGTCGGCCTCGTGCACCGCCTCGCGGATCGCCGCCTCCAATAAGTCAGGGTCAATCGGTCCCGCGATTCGGACAAACACGCCCAGTTGCCACTTGGCACCAACAAGACCCGTTTCCTCGGCAAGCCAAATATCCAGCTGACCACGCGTCAGCGGAAGTGCACCGTCGTCAGGTTCCATAACTCCCCCAAAAGCATGTGGTTTAACCCACAATTCTCAGAATTCCGGGCAGCCGTAGCCTCTCGCCCAATTCTTCGGCGAATATCAGTCAAGTTCCATTCGATCCGGTCCAAACACGCAGCGCGGTCCGCCTCCCCGTGAACCGTCCGCCAACCGGCCCGAACATCGGCGAAAATCAGCCACCGGCTGGGTTGCTGCACGTCGATGCCCAAGGCCAACGAGCTGCCGTCGCGATCGCAGCGACTGACGCTCCCCGGGCCACTGCACCCTTCTGTTCGACATGAGTTAAACTATACGGTAGTGCAAGACCATCGGGCTTGTCCGGGTTTCGACGAAGTCCATAATGCCACATGATCCGCGGGTATCTTGCAAGCACGGGTTCTACCAGCGGTGACTTTCCGGTGAACTGCGGCAATACGTTTGGATTCATGGACTCGGCCGCTGAGCAAGCACTGTGCCGAGGACGTTCAACTTCTCGGCGCTCGTGGGCGTCGCGACCCTACACCACTCCATAGCCCGCCTCCCCCGATCCGGGCTCTGAACTTGGTGAATCGGGCACCGAGGCCAGGCGTTTAGTGGTGTGTGCCGGTGAGCGAGAATTCGTCCAAGACGCTGACCAGATCGCGACGCAAGGCCTCTTTCGAGTTGGGGCGACCGGGCTGATAACCAGTCACCGAGATAGAGACCTGTCCACGCGCTCTCCCGGAGAGCAAGAACAGCCGTCCACCGAACCGGTGCATCATCGCCTTGGGTACATCCGAGTTGAGAAGCCTCATCGCGAAGTAGTCGGCATCCGTGCCATCTGGTCGGCTTGCGGCCGGTTGAACCACACCGAGGTTGGATGAGGTGACGCCTGCTGCAGCCGCGCCGCCGCCGGCGTTGAGGAGGAACCGCTTAGGCACCAGGGCCAACAGGGGAACGATAGACATCGCGGCCCGCTCTTCATCGCGCAGCTCGCGCTGACCCATCAGTGCTTGTTTGACAGCGGCCCGGATCTCACGCAGGTCTGTCGTCGCGATGACAGGGTCGACCGTGACCGCGATATCGCTGACTGCGTTGGCGCGAGTATCACCGACGACGCGCTCGTTGACCGGCACCCTCGCGATGACCGAGCCGTCTGCGCTGACCCGTCCCAGTCGTTGGGCAACGCGCGCCGCCAACCCCACAAGCAGCGCATTGCTGGTTCCCCCGAGTGAATGTGCACGGGCCTCCCACTCGTCGGCATCGACGAAGATCGTCGTCGTTGCCAGCGCTACGGGTTCGTCTGCTCCGGCGGGCGGGGTCAGTGGCGTGGTAGGCAGCGGGATGGCAGCTTGTGCACCG
>NZ_JCALCK010000080.1:0-779 GCF_059812285.1 Mycobacterium sp. NGS62
ACTCGTGCTCGGCGTCGGGAATCTCCTCCGGTGTCAGCGCCGGTACCTCCTTGCGCTTCAATTTGGTTGCCCTCCAATCGAATCCACATAGTGCGTTAATGGGCTGCCCGGGGCCTCGGTCAAGGGAAACCGAAATTCTGACCCGCGTGCTCGAAGCAACAATGCGTGACCCTTCCAGGTCGGGCCCCGGCGCCCAGGCTCACGTGCGGGTTCACAGGACCCAAGGGAACATCGGCGTCGGCGAGCAACCCGAGCCCATTTTCACGCCCGCGAGGCGTCCCGGAAACGGGACTGGGGGCTCACGTAAAAATGCCCGCGAAACGGTGACCGTCGTGAGGCATGGAAAGTGGGCTGTCGATGTCGTCTCGTGCCGAGATCACCGCGAAGTTCGCCAAGGCATATGTGAAGGCCTCGAAGGTGGAGAAGGGCAGGATTTTGGATCAGGTGGTGGGAGTCACCGGCTGGTCGCGGGACAATGCTCGGCGTCGGTTGACGACCGCGGCCCAGCCACCTGGAGCGGGCCGTCAGGTCGCCAAACAGCCTCGCCGGCAACGCATGCCGAAATATTCCTATGACGCGCTGAAGGTGCTGCAGAGGGTCTGGGCGGCCTCGGGTGGGCAGTGTGGCCGGTACTTGGCCGCCTCGATGGCCCTGCAGCTGGCTGCATTGGAACGCCACGGCGAACTGGTGGATGGCCAGGGCCGCTACAGCCCGCAGGTGCGTGCCGAGCTGTTGGCGATGAGCAGCGCCACAATCGACCGGTACCTGCGCGGCGCTAA
>NZ_JCALCK010000081.1:0-775 GCF_059812285.1 Mycobacterium sp. NGS62
CACCCGAGCGCGCGATCGGCGCCGCTCGGCGGGCCGGCGAGCCCGCTCGATCGCGGCCAAGCTCAAGCTGCGCGGTGAGCAGCAACGTGACCAGTCCCAGGCCGCGGTACGGCGCATTACCGGTGAACTGGCCGAGATCGCCCAACAAGCGATGCGTGAGGCCACAACGGTGATCCGCAATGCCAAACGCGCGCTGCGCACGGCGACCGGGCAGCGCAAAGGCCGACTGCACCGGGCGATCAACGCTTTGAACACCATCGTCAGACGCACCGAACGCGTTGTAGCCCAGGCCCATTGCCGCCTGTCCGGGGTGATGCCCGAATCGGCCACCCGGCTGGTCAGCCTGCACGATGTCGACGCCCGTCCGATCCGCAAAGGACGCCTGGGCAAGCCCGTCGAATTCGGTTACAAAGCCCAGATCGTCGACAACGCCGACGGGGTCATCCTCGACCACAACATTGAGATCGGCAACCCGCCCGACGCCCCGCAGCTGGCCCCGGCGATCCAACGGATCACCCGCCGCAGCGGCCATACACCGCGCGCGGTCACCGCCGACCGCGGCTATGGCGAGGCCTCTGTAGAACGTGACTTGCATGAGCTGGGTGTGCGCAGTGTGGCGATCCCCCGCAAAAGCAGACCAGGCGCCGCGCGCCGCGAGTTCGAACACCGCCGAGCCTTCCGCGACAAGGTCAAATGGCGTACCGGATCCGAAGGACGAATCAACCACATCAAACGAAGCTACGGCTGGAACCGCACCGAACTCACCAGCATCCAC
>NZ_JCALCK010000082.1:0-730 GCF_059812285.1 Mycobacterium sp. NGS62
CAGTCAAACGTTTCGACTGGTTATGTCAACGTTTGTTGGTGGCGTGGACTCCAGCCGGAGATGGCGAAGCGCGACACGCGGGATCCGCTGGCCGGTCGTCGTGGCGTCGCCAGCCGGTAGCGAATCGCCGGACTCACGCAACCAGGCCGACCGGCAGTCCGGGACCTTTTCAGCAGGTGCGCAGGCACTGCCGATGAAGCGCCCGCTCGGTGGAGCGGATACCCGAACCAAGCAACGGTTCGATAGCACGCTGGAGGACTCTGCCCGCGAGCCCACCGGGGAACTTGTAGTCGGCAGTTATATCAATGCGGGTCAACGCCGATCCCATCGCCGTCGTGGCAACGGTTGCGGAGGCCACGATACCGTTGTTGGTCACCAGAGCCTCAGTGATAAGCCTGTAAGGCTCCCACTCGGTGACGCGACTTGTTCCTGTCATGGAGACCGGCCCGATTTTGCCTGTACCTCGAAATTCGGCACCGATCCCCGCTGATAGTTCGCCGGTCGGCTCAAGAGTCTGCAAGCCGAACACCCACTCCGGCATCCGGCGGTAGTCCGCAGCGTAGTCGAAAATCACTTCGGCCGGTAACTCTAGAGTGCCGGAGGCGGACACGATCGTCATGGGCTGCCGGCCGATGCGAAAGGCTGCGGCGTGGAATCGCGGATCGAGTGATTCCCGCAGTCAGTGCGCATCGGCTGATCGTGGCATCACCGTTACGACTTGTCAACAGGC
>NZ_JCALCK010000083.1:0-643 GCF_059812285.1 Mycobacterium sp. NGS62
TACTTCGACCTGAAAAAGTCGCGGCGTGGCGGAAGGCCTGGGGGCCGCTGAGCTGGGATGATGGCCTCGAACCCTTGGCGAGAAGGATTCGAGGCCATCATGTTTCGTACTGTAAATGATCAGCCGACGTTGTGGGATTCTATTTTGCCGGCGGAGCTGCTCGTGTTGCCGACGGAGTTGGCGCGGGTGGATGCCCTGTTGGAGGATCCGGTGTTCTTCGCGCCGTTCGCGGCGTATTTTGATGCCCGGATCGGTCGTCCGTCGATTCCGATGGAGACCTACCTGCGGTTGATGTTTTTGAAGTTCCGTTACCGGTTGGGCTTCGAGCCGTTGTGTCGGGAGGTGGCCGATTCGATTTCCTGGCAGCGGTTTTGCCGGATCCCGTTCGGTACCCGGGTGCCGCACCCGACCACGTTGATGAAGATCACCACCCGCTGCGGGGAGGGCGCGGTCGCTGGGCTTAATGAGGCGCTGCTGGCTAAGGCCAGCGAGGCGAAGCTGCTGCGCACCGACAAGGTCCGCGCCGATACCACCGTGGTGGAAGCCGCGGTGGCCTATCCGACTGATTCGGGTCTGTTGGCCAAGGCGATCGGCACGATGGCGCGCACCGTGGCGCGGATTAAGGCCGCCGGCGGCGCGACCC
>NZ_JCALCK010000084.1:0-606 GCF_059812285.1 Mycobacterium sp. NGS62
GCTAGTGGTCCGTCTCAGTTTTGGTTAACTACTTGTTGGAGTTTGGTGCGTGCGCGGTGAACCTTGGCGAGGATGGATTCAGCGGTGGCTGTCCATACGTAGGGTTTGGGATCGGCGTTGTGGGCGTTGAGGTATGTCTCGATGCTGGCGATCAGGTCGGGCACGCTGCTGAATATTCCGCGCCGCAGATTCTTCTCGGTCAGGTCGCGAAACCAGCGCTCGACCTGGTTGAGCCATGATGACGAGGTCGGGGTGAAGTGTAGGTGAAACCGCTTGTGGCGCTTCAGCCATCGGTCGACGTCGGCGTGTTTATGGGTGCTGTAGTTGTCCAGGATCAGATGCACCGCCAGGCCCTTGGGTACCTCGCGGTCAATCGTGTTCAGGAACTTGAGGAACTCGGTGTGACGGTGCCGGGGCAGGCATTGGCCGATCACTTTCCCTGTCAACACGTCCAACGCGGCGAACAGTGTGGTCGTGCCGTTGCGCTTGTAGTCATGGGTCATCGTGGCGGCCCGGCCCGGGATCATCGGCAACGATGCCTGGGTGCGATCCAACGCCTGGATCTGGGACTTCTCATCCATGCACAGCACCATCGCCTTCTCCGGT
>NZ_JCALCK010000085.1:0-592 GCF_059812285.1 Mycobacterium sp. NGS62
TCATCGAGGTGTTCCGTCACACCGGAGTCCGGGTCGAGGAACTGCTCGAACTCAGCCATCACAGCTTGATCCAGTATCGGCTGCCCAGCACCAGTGAACTTGTGCCGCTGCTGCAGATCGCGCCATCGAAGACCGACGCCGAACGGCTGATCGTGGTCAACCCCGAACTGGCCGACGTGCTCAGCGCCGTCATCTGTCGCGTCCGCGAGCCCGGTGGCGCCATTCCTCTCGTGCGGGCCCGTGACAGCCACGAACTGGTGTGGCAACCCCCGGCTCCGCTGCTGTTCCAACGCCGAACCCGAGCTGAACATCGTTCTCTCGGAGGTACATTCATCGCATCATTGCTCGACGAAGCCCTTGACCACACCGGGCTGACCGACCCAGGCACCGGCAAACCGCTGCACTTCACCCCGCACGACTTTCGCCGCATGTTTATCACCGACGTGGTGCTCAACGGGCTGCCTCCGCACATCGCGCAAGTCATCGCCGGACACCGCGACATCGGCACCACCATGGGCTACAAAGCCGTCTACCCCGACGAAGCCATCACCGCCCACCTGGCCTTCATCGCGCGGCGCCGCGCGTTACGGCC
>NZ_JCALCK010000086.1:0-551 GCF_059812285.1 Mycobacterium sp. NGS62
CGGTGCCCGCAGGTGGCCTGTTGGACGCGTTGACGGCACAGATCCAGCTTGGCCCCGGCCAATGCCACGACGTGGAACGGGTCCATCACTGCGGTGGCCTCGGGCAGCTCCTCGGTCGCGGCGGTCTTGTAGCCGCCGAATCCGTCCATGGCCACCACCTCAACCCGGTCACGAAACGCTGGTGTTTGGTCGGCCAGCCAGGTCTTCAGCGCCGCCGCCGAACGTCCTGGGACGAGATCGAGCAGGCGCGCGCGGCCGGCGCCGTCCAGCACCGGGGTCAAATCAATGATCACGGTGACGAACCCATCCCCATCACCGCGGCCGCGGGTGTGTGACCAGCGGTGTTCGTCGACGCCGATGACCCGCACCCCACCGAGCCGCGTCGTGTCGGCCGCGACGATCGTCTGGGTAGCATCCAGGGCAATGCTGTTAACGGTGTCCCATGACAGGCCCAGCTCCCGGGCGACTGCCGCGATGGTCATGCGGTCGATCATCAGCCGGCGCAGGATGTAGCGGGCGCACCGCCGGGTGGTCGACCAGCCTGGGCGGGC
>NZ_JCALCK010000087.1:0-539 GCF_059812285.1 Mycobacterium sp. NGS62
CGCTTTGTCGGCTCTTCGTAATTCAGAGTGCATTGACCAGTGCGTGGAGTGCGCCGCTGTGCAGCAGTGAGCGGATTCGGTAGTGGGTGAGATTGCGAAATCCCAAGGCGTTGCGGCGCAGGGCTTCCAAGCGGCCGTTGATGGCTTCGGTGGGGCCGTTGGAGGCGTGGTGGTCGAAGAACGCCAGGATGTCGTGACGTCGACGCCATAGGGTGCGGCCGAGTTGGGCGATCTCCTCCAGCCCGGCGGGCACGCCGCGGCGGATCGAATCGATCACCGCGGCCAGACGCCGTTTGCCGCGGCGCCGGTTGGGGTCGCCGTAGGCGGCGATGATCTTCTGATAGATCACGTAGGCCACCTTCACGGCCAGATGCTCATCGGCATCGAGCACGCTGGTCAGGCGGTCATGTTGGCGCATCGAGAGCAGCTGGATTCGGGTGCGCGCAATGCGTCGGATCCCGTACAACGGATCGCCGGTATGCCCGCGCCGGTTCAGGGTCTGCTGCTGGATGCGTTGGCGGATCAAATCCAGCTTGGTC
>NZ_JCALCK010000088.1:0-522 GCF_059812285.1 Mycobacterium sp. NGS62
CCGAAACCAACGAATCCGCCGGTCAACCCGGGGATTCGCCTATTTCAGCAGCCTTAACTTCGGGTTAGTCATCGAGCGGGTGTGCGCCATCGACGTGGCCAAGGCATTCGGCAAGGTATGCGTGCGAACCCCGCGGGAGCGTCGACGGGTCAGCAAGGTCTGGGACGTCGAAGCCACCACTGGTGCGGTCAGCGAGCTGGCCGTCCAGCTAGTCGAGCTTGGCGTCGAGAAGGTCACGATCGAGTCGACGTCGGACTATTGGCGGATCTGGTATTACCTGTGCGAGGCGGCCGGGCTGGATGTGCAGTTGGTCAACGCCCGCGATGTCAAGAATGTGCCGGGTCGGCCCAAAACCGACAAACTCGACGCGGTTTGGCTGGCTAAGCTGACCGAAAAGGGTTTGTTGCGGCCCAGTTTCGTGCCGCCAGCCCCGATCCGGCAGCTACGCGATTACACCCGGCTGCGGGTCGACTTGACCCGGGAACGCACCCGCGAGGTGCAGCGGTTGGAGAAGCTGCTCGA
>NZ_JCALCK010000089.1:0-510 GCF_059812285.1 Mycobacterium sp. NGS62
CTGTCGATGACGGCGTCTGGCAGTTGTGCGGCACCGCTGCTGAAGGGTTCGGATTGGTGAACGAGTTCCTCGGATATCTGGCCGACCGGAACTTCTCGCCGCGGACCTGCCGAGCTTACGCCTATGACCTGCTGGCGTTCGCACGATGGCTTGGTGACGAGGATTTGGCACTCGTGGACGTCAATGTCGATGTGCTGCTGCGGTTTTTGACCGCGTGTCGGGAGGCGACGTTGCCGGGTCGGCCGGGTGGCAACGTGTATTCGATCCGCGACGGCCGCAATCTGGGGTATGCGCCGGCGACGATCAATCGGCGGTTGGCGGCAATCTCGAGCTTGTACGCGTTCCGGGAGATGCGTGACCCCGCACGCGCCTAATCCTGTTCGCGGCGGGCGCGCGGCCCGAATGCGTTCGCGTGGTGAGCGTTCCGGGATACTGGCGCATGTGGCCAAGCCGAAGTCGCGGTCAACGTTGCGGGTCCGCGGGCCGCGTCGATTGCCGCGGGGGTTGACA
>NZ_JCALCK010000009.1:0-155537 GCF_059812285.1 Mycobacterium sp. NGS62
CTAGTCGACGAGTACGGTGACCGCGCGCTGGCCGTTGCACTCGACGTCACCGACAAACACCAAATCGCTGCCGCGGTCAAGGCGGCAGACGACAGCTTCGGGGGCGTCGACGTTTTGGTCAACAACGCCGGCCACGGTTACCTGTCCGCGGTGGAAGAGGGCGAGGACAGCGAAGTGCGGCGGCTCTTCGACACCAACTACTTTGGCGTGGTCGACACGATCAAGTCGGTCCTACCGGCCATGCGAGCCCGCGGCTCTGGCCATATCGTGAATATCTCCTCGATGACGGGTCTGGTGGCCAACCCACCCAATGCCTACTATTCGTCGACGAAGTTTGCGCTCGAGGCGTTGACCGAAGCGCTGGCCGCCGAGGTCAAACCGTTGGGCATCAAGGTGACTGCGATCGAGCCTGGCGCGTTCCGGACTGATTGGGCGGCGCGGTCGATGAAGGAGTCGTCGACCCCGATCGGCGACTACGACGAGAACGTCGGCGCTCGTAAGACGCTCATCAAGGAATTCGCCAACCATTTGCCCGGTGATCCACGCAAAGTGGCCGACGCGGTGCTGATGGTGACCGCGCTCGACGACCCACCGCTGCGGTTGCTGCTGGGACGCGACGTGCTGAAGGCGGTGCGGGAGAAGCTGGCCGCGTTCTCGGCGTCGATCGACGAGTGGGAGCACATCACCCGCGACGTGAACTTCCCCGATGCTTGAGTGACCATTACCCTGACAGATTTTCTCGCGGGCGGATGCGCAGCGGTAACCTCGGCAACGTGCAGGTGGCGGATGGCCATCTGATCTCGGGACGGTACCCCGGTGCAAGCTCGAATTCGGGGATACGCCTGAGCCATTCGGCGACCACGAGATTGAGTTCCATCCGGGCCAGATGTGATCCGAGGCAGCGGTGCGGGCCGCCACCGAATCCCCAATGCTTGTGCACCTTGCCGTCGAGCACCAACTCGTCACCGGAGGCCGCGTCGCTGCCGTCGCGGTTGATCGCGCCCAGACACAGCCGCACCTCTGCGCCCGCCGGCAGCCTGACGCCGGCGATGGTCACCGGCTGGGTCGTCACTCGCCCCACCACCGGTGCGGGCGGCTCGAGTCGGATCATCTCCTCGACGAACATCGGTACCTGATCCGGCTTTTCACGCAGCTCTTCGCGTAAGGTGGGCCGCCGCGCCAATTCCAGCATCGCCGCGCCGATGGCCGAGGTCACAGTATCCAGGCCGGCGAGGATGAACACGAACGAAAGTCCGATCGCCTCGGCGTCGGTGAGCGGCTCGTCGCCCCGCAAAATCTGCGACAAAATGCCGCTGCCGGGGTGTTGGCGTTGGACCTCGACTGCTTCGGTGAGGTAGGTGTACAAGTTGACCGCCGGAGCCAAATCGACACTTTCCGGATCGGTTTCCAGGCCGAGACCGATGATGGCGTCTTTCCATTCGATGAGCTGTTCACGATCCTCGAGCGGCAGTCCGAACAAGGTGAGGAAGACCTGCGACGGGTATGGCGTGGCCAGATCAGCCATCACTTCGCACTCGCGACGATCCGCGATCGGCTCGATGATGTCGGCCGCCTGCGTCTGTAGCGCGGGCAGCATCGCACCAAGCGTCTGCGGACTGAAGAAGGGATGCAGAATCCGCCGGAAGCGAGTGTGCTCCGGCGGGTCGAAGGCCAGCGGAACCAACGGCACCGGACTGATCATCGCGTCGAAGGATCGCTTCGACGAGAACACGACTGGATCACGCAGGGCGGCAAGCACATCCTCGCGACGGGTGAGGATGTACCAGCCGTCGCCATAGAGAACAGGCCCGCTGTCGCGCAGCTTTGCCCATCCCGTCCCGCGGTCGAACGACATCGGCAGGTCTGCATAGGACACCTGCGGAACAGTCAACGTCTTGACCCTCGTGAGAGCACACCGCGGCCCACGATCGTGGGCAGATCGAGGAACGTGCGTATCCCAGGGTCCGCGGCGCAGACTGGCGCGATTGCGTGCACCGCGTGCATGGCGGTGCCCAGGCAGCCCTGGTCTGTGTCGTCCTCGTCGTGGATGGCGATGCGCGACTCCAACACCATCGACGGAAGCCCCTCGACGGTGACTTTCCAGCCCCGTCCGTTCGGCCAATGGGGCGCCTGGTCGGCGCCCAGCCGGGTGATGTGCTCGACGGTCAGTGCCGGACGACCCTCGATGATCGCGCTGTAGGCGAACCGCTGCGCAGAGACGGTGCCGGCTTCGATGCGGCCGGCGGTGATGTCGATCGGTGTGTCGGTGACGGCGACCTCTCGCTCCCAGACGTAATCGTCGATCGTGGCGCCGAGCCCGTCGGCCAGTAGCATCAGCGGCGCCTTGAACGACAAGCCCCCGATCGCCGGCTCGTCCATTGGGACCCGCTCGTTGGGATCTTTGCCGAACCCCATCACGTCGAACAACACGAACGGAACGTTGTAGGTGGTGTAGTCCATCAGCTCCTGCACCCGCAGTGAGTCGACCCGGCGGAACAGACCCGACATCGTCAGTGGCAGAACTTCGGCGGCCCACCCCGGTTCGATGCCGGTGCCGTGGAAGGAGGTCTGCCCCTCCTCGCACGCGGCTTCGAGCCGTTCGACCACGTCGTCGCTGCTGCTTTCCGGATAGATCCATGCCGTCACCGCCGTCGACACGACGTTCTTGCCGGAGGCCAGCAGCTGGCACACGTCGTCGAGGGCGGCCGACGGATTCCA
Organism: Mycobacterium sp. NGS62; assembly: GCF_059812285.1. Taxonomy (NCBI): domain Bacteria; kingdom Bacillati; phylum Actinomycetota; class Actinomycetes; order Mycobacteriales; family Mycobacteriaceae; genus Mycobacterium; species Mycobacterium sp. NGS62. Next base: position 2,719 of record NZ_JCALCK010000009.1, read on the forward strand.
CTCGCCCTGTGCCATGTAGAGCACACAGTCGGCATCGAGGGCAAAGATCTGCTCGGGGTCTTTGGTTGCGGTGACGCCGATCTCACCGATACCGCAGACCTCGCCGATGTCGCGACCGGCCTTGGTGTCGGTGTAGACCAGCGCCCCAACCAGTTCCAGATCGGGATGCTCGTGCACTGCCGCGACGGCATGGCTGCCGACGTTCCCGGTGGCCCACTGAATGACTTTGAGTTGCTCGGTCATGGGCTGTGTTGCTCCGCGGCCTGCCGCGCCAGGCGCTCCTGGTGGATACGGACGAGTTCGCGAAATCCGAGTCGGTGGTACTTCGGCGTTGGCTGGATGCCCCATTGGTCCTGGGCGGTGTCCTTGCCTTCGGCGCCTTCGGGCGGTCCGAAGGGTGGGTAGGGGAACTTGCACTCCAGCGTGTCGTCGGAGTAGCGGACCTTCAGCAGTTCGCTGCAGATCTCGGTGAGGCTCAGCGTCGGGTAGCCGTAGTACACCGCCATGAAAGGCAGCGTGAATGCGCCCTCGATGACCAGGGCGACCAGGCAGACCAGCACGGCTCGTTTGATCCAGGTGTGCATCCGCGCGTAATAGGGCGTGGTGCCCGGCGGCAGGTCATTGGCCGGGTCTTTTTCCTCGGTCGGTGTGGTCACAGTCGTGCTCCTTGAATCTGTTCAGTCGGAGAAGATTTCGCGGTTGACCGTGTGCAGATACGGGATCGCCAGGAAGGGGGTGATGTAGAAGATGTCGTAGAGCCACCAGCCGATGACCGGGAACACCACCCCGGCGTAACGCACGTCGGCGAACATCGTCATGTTGAACACGTAGCCACACCAGATCACCACACCCATCCAGCAGGTGACGATCATCCACTGGTGGCCCCAGCGCTTCATCTGCAAGAACCCGATCGCCGCGGCGACCCGCATTGAGAACACGGTGAGGATCAGCCCAGCGACCCAGGCCTTCTCCCCCGGCCCGGCCGATCCACCGACCCACAGCTCGTTGTAGTGCCAGAAGTATCCCGCATCGAACATGTTGCCCCAGCCGACCATCAGCACCCGGTTGATCAGGGTGTGGTTAGCGATCAGGTCCAGGGCCCACCCCAGGCTGTTCAGGCATCCGTCGATCAACACCAAATAGCCGATCAGCGTGACGATCATGGGCCGAACCGACAGCCCGGCGCGCAGGGCCTGGCGCTGCAGCCATACGCCGCGCATGAAGATGGGAAAACCGACAAGTCCTGGCACCCACATGCCCATCAAGGCAGCGCCGATGATCATCCATTTGTCCGCCCGGCGCTGAGCGCGCCGCGACTCGTCGTGGTGGTCCTCGAGACTGGTCGACGCTTTGGCGGTGGTCACTGGCGAGTTCACAACTGCCACCAGCCCCGGGCGAACGACATGTAGAGCTGAATGAGGAACATCGTCAGCAAGTAGCCGTAGATCACGACCTGCAGAATGATCAGCGCTCGCTTGCGTTTCCGCTCTTGTTGGTCCATGTCGGGCGTTCCTTCCTAGCTCGGTGTGCTCGAGGCGTCTGCGGCGGCCAGGCTGGCTGCCGCGACTTCACGTAATCCGTCGGTGATGGCCCCGTCGGTACTCAGCGGTGCGAGGATGCACACGTCGGCCGCTTGCAATTCGGTTGCGCCTGCGGCGATTAGCTGTGCGGCGTTGACCAGTACCCTGGTGGAGGGCGGCTCGAAGTGGAAGGCATCGTCGGCGGAGCGGATTGCGACCGCGCAGCCCACCAGCCGCCGAGCGGTGGCCGAGGCGACACCGGTTTCGGCGACGATCACCTCGGCCTCGCGCTCGGGAGGCAGGTACTGCATGGGCAGAGTGGCAAACCGTTGCCGGAAGGAGGGTTTGAGCTCTTTGAGCGAGCTGCGGTAGGCGGGATTGTACGAACAGACGAGCATGAATTCTTCGGGTGCTGTCACCACCTCCCCGGCCCGGTCCAGATACAGGGATCGTCGGTGATCGGTCAGCGAATGCAAGATGGCCAGCGAGTCATGGCGCGCCTCGACGACCTCATCCAGGTAGCAGATCGCGCCCGCTTTGACCGCTCTGGTCAATGGTCCGTCGGTCCACACGACGTCGCCGCCGGTCACCATGAATCGGCCGACGAGGTCGGAACTGGTGAGGTCGTCGTGGCAGCTGATGGTGACGACCGGTCGCCGCAGCAGCACACCCATGTGCTCGACGAACCTCGTCTTGCCGCACCCGGTGGGCCCGGTGAGCATCACCGGAATGCGGCGGTGGAATGCCTGCTCGAACAACTGGACTTCATTGCCGCTGGCGAGATAGGTGTCGGTCGTCATGGGTTCCTTCACGTGGTGAGCGGTTATGCGGCGACGAGTTCGCGGTGGACGTGGGCCAATACGCGGGGCAACTCCGCGACTCGCGTGATGCGTTGCGACCGGCGTGGTCCGAACACTTCCGGGAGGGGATCGACCCGGGTAGGTCCGACGCCGACGTAGTACACGGAGACGCCGGCGTCGTTGGCTTCCTCGACTGCGTGCGCGGCATCGGCCCAGGCGTAGCGGCCTTCGTAACCTTCATCGGAGATCAAGCCGTCGCCGATCACGATCAGCAGGCGCCGCTCGGACGGCTGCGCCAACAGCCGGCTCGTCAAGTGGCGCAGCGGGGCGCCCAGCCTGGTGTAGCCGCTGGTGGTAAGGCCCAGCCGGCTGGGCGGCACGAACCGGCGCTCGGCGAAATCCTTCAGGCAGCGCACTTCGACCCGGTGGCGGGTGTTACCGGTGAACACGAAGACGCCGTGGCGCTCGCGGGCGACCGTCATTGCTCGTGAAAGCGCGTCGGCACAAGCCAATTCGAGTCGAAAGACCTGTCCGCCGTGCACACCCAATGACGAGCTGCCGTCGAGCAGCAGCGCGGTGGTGACATCGCGGCTAGCGGGCAGCAATTCACGGAAGATGCGGGGTTCGGACACCTCGCCGGTGGACAAGTCGAGGTAATGGCGGACGTATTGGTCGACATCGATGTCGGATCCGTCTTCCAGGCGGCTGGTCATCGCGCGATGGGTGTGCTCCTGGAACCACCTGCGCAGCTCTGCCCCGATGGGTGCCTGATCGGCGGTGCGCCGGGTGTCGGCGCGTTCCAGCACCGCGACGTGGTCGCGCATAAAGCTTTTCGTCCACGCGTTCCACTCCGGGTAGGGAATGCCCGGCCGGTGCTGTGGAGTGATGTCGAAATCATTGTCCTGCGGCCGGCTCGGCGGCGGGAGATTGGGGTTGCGAACACCGCCGTCGCCGCCCACGGGCACGGAATACGGTCGCGGCAACCGCTTTTGCGTCGTGGTCCACGGCATTCTGCCGAAGCTGCGCCGCAACTTGTCGGATAGTCGCTGCGGCGTGGTGTAGGCCAGCGGCAAGGTACCCAGCACTGGGTGCACCGCCAGGCTCTGCTCCTGACGCGCCATCGCGATGGCGCGGTTGAGCATCTGCTGGGCGTCCATGTCACCGGCCGCCGCCTCCACATGGGGTAACAGTCGCCGGATTTCGGTCAACAGGCCCGGCCAGCGCGACGCGATCCAGCCGAGGGCGACGCCGGCCTCGACGAGTGTGAGCGCCCGAAGTTCGCGTGCCGACAACTCGTTCAGCCGGTACTCGATCAATCGATCTTTCGACGGTGCACACTGAAAGGCGATGCCGCAGGTCATGGTTCGGCGCGTCCAGTCGTCGATGATCCACGGATACGGAACATGCACGAAGGTCAGGGCCGCGTTCAAGCCGAAGCTGCGCTTTTCACCGGTCACCAGTCGCACGCCTTCGCGGCGGCGTTCACTCAACGCGACCGCGGTCACCGCGCAACTACGCTCGATCGCCATCGCGGCGTCGTCAGGTAGCTCAGGCATTGAGTGTTTCCCGGCTCAGAAGGTGCCGATGTTGGAGAACATCCAGTACCAGAACCAGATGATCAGTCCGGTCCCTCCCCAAGCGGCGACGTAGCGAAGGATTTCCCAGAGCATCGCCATTTCCAGACCTCCTTGTTGATGGGCGGTGAGCAAGCGGATGCGTCATCGGATCTCCAGTCCGCGCACCGCAGAAGAGACCAGCTCGGCGAGCATCGTGTCGCGGGCCTGTGGGTCGTGCGTTGTCGTCAGCACGCCGTAGACGCCGAGCAGGAAGAAGATCGCGCTGTAGAACGCGTCGACCTCCGGATGTACCTCGCCGTCGCTACGCACCCGCTCGATGTGGCGGACCAGCAGGACGATCACCGGGTGATCGGTCCATTCGTCGGTCTGGGGCCGTGACGGCGAAAAGTGCAGGGCCAACAGCTCTTTGAAGAGTCTCCCGCCTAATTGTCGCTCAAGCCCCTTGACCAGGCGTATTACCTCGGTCAGCGGTGCGGTGAGGTCGACGGTGGTATCCAGGAAATGGGCCAGCTGGGCGGCAATTCGGCTCTCCTCCCTGCGCTCCAACTCGAGCAGGACGTGCTCTTTCGACGGGAAGTGAAAGTAGAAGGTGCCGTGCGCGACGCCCGCAGTGGCCACAATTGCGCTGACGTCCGCGTCGGCCATCCCCGAGCGCTTGAACTCGGTGATTGCCGCGTCCAGAATGCGCTGCCGGGTCTGCAGTCGGCGCACTTCGCGTGCGCACGTCTTGACCCGGGGCGCCATGCCTTGTCTTTGTAGTCTCTACACTGACTGAAGTCAATGATATGAGTCAGCGAATCGGTCCACCCGCGACGGCGCGCTGACGGTTTTCAGTGTGTATCCAGGGCGAAAATTCGGCGAAAATCCCGCCCACGATTCACACTCGAAGCCAACGATTCACACTCGACTGGGGCGTCGACGTCAGTCCGAAAAGATCTCGCGGTTGACCGTGTGCAGATACGGAATCGCCAGGAACGGCGTGATGTAGAAGATGTCGTAGAGCCACCAGCCGATGACCGGCAGCACCACCCCGGCGAAGCGCACGTCGGCGAACATCGTCATGTTGAACACGTAGCCACACCAGATCACCACACCCATCCAGCAGGTGATGATCATCCACTGGTGGCCCCAGCGCTTCATCTGCAAGAACCCGATGCCGGCGGCGATCCGCATCGTGAAGACGGTGAGAATAAGTCCGACCTCCCAGGCTTTTTCGCCCGGACCCGCGGCGCCCCCAAGCCACAGCTCGTTGTAGTGCCAGAAGTATCCCGCATCGAACATGTTGCCCCACCCGTTCAGCAGCACCCGGGCCAACAAGGTGTGATTGGCGACCAGGTCGAGGGCCCACCCCACGGTGTTGATCGCAGCGTCGATGATGACGAGATAGCCGAGCAGGGTGACCAGCAGCGGCCGGACCGACAGCCCGTCGCGCTGTGCGCGGCGCAGCAACCACACTCCGCGCAAAAACAGCGGCAGCCCGAAGATGCCCAGCGCCGCAGTGCCGATCAGCAGGCTGCCCGAAATCAGCCACTTATCGGCCCGGCGCTGCGCGAGTTGCGATTCCGCCATGTGTTCGTCGAAGGACATTGCGTGGGCAGAAGGCGCCGTGGAAACCGAGGCCGTGGGCTGTTTGCCGGTGTCGCGCTGGATCAGCTTGGACAGGTTCACCAACCCTCCTCGTCGGAGCCGCCCGGACTGGCGGTTCCAACATAACAAAACTGACTTCAGTCACCAAGAGCGACGGCGGCCGTAGCGATCATCCGCCCCGCGACGGCGCCATGCTGCGTAACGTCCTGGCGACGTAGTCATCGAGTAGCGCGCGCCGTGTCGGCCAGTCGTGCGTGGTGATCAAAAGCGCGTAAAGACCCAACAAGAAGAACACCGCGCTGTTCATCGGGTCGACGTCCGGGTCGGTCTCGCCGCGCTGGCGAGCATCCTCGATTTCCTGCGCCACCAAAACGATCACCGGATGATCCCGGCCGTCCTCGGTGGGTGGACGAGTCTGCGAGAAGTGCAGTGCCAGAAAATCCTTGAAGAGCATGTCTCCGAGTCGCCGTTCCAATCCCATCACCAGACGCACGGCCTCATTCAAGACGGCAGCCAGATCGCGCTGCCCTTTGAGGAATTGCGCCAACTGTTTGACGATGCGGTCTTCTTCACGCCGCTCCAACTCCAGCAGCACATGCTCCTTGGTGGGAAAGTGGAAAAAGAACGTCCCGTGGGCCACCCCCGCAGCTGTCACAATGGTGCTGACATCGGCCTCGGCCATCCCGGAGCGCTTGAACTCCGCAACGGCCGCGCCCATCAGCCGCTCCCTCGTCTGCAAGCGTTTCGCGTCACGTGCAGACAACCCATCCGTCACTGCCATCCTTGTTCCTCTGTGCGATCTCTAATGAAGAGGTTATCTTCTCGAGCACCTCAATTGGTCTCGCCGACCGGCCGCGTGATCAGGGCCGGTCAGGTCAAGGCGGTCTCTGGACTTGTCTTATATTTCATTGACTAAAGTCAGCTAGTTCGACTTAGATCAAGCGATGGCATTGGAGCAGTTCCGGCTGGACGGACAGGTTGCGATCGTCACGGGGGCGGGGCGCGGCGTGGGGGCGGGCATCGCCAGGGTATTGGCGGAGGCGGGCGCCGCGGTCGTCGTCACTGCGCGCACCGAGTCGCAAATCAACCAGACGATCAGCGACATCGAGCACGCCGGCGGCAACGGGATGGCACTCGTGGCAGACGCGATGAACCGCTCGGATAGCCAGCGCGTCGTGGAAACCACCATCGAGCGCTTCGGCCACATCGACATCCTGGTCAACAACGTCGGCGGGTCCACCTACGCGCGGTTTCTGGACATTACCGATGAAGACTTCAGGCACACCTTCGATTGGTGTGTGACATCGGCATTCATGATGAGTCAACTGGTGGCGCCGCACATGCTGAGCGCCGGGCACGGCTCCATCGTCAACATTTCTTCGGGCTCTGCCCGGTTCGGCATTCGCGCACTGACCGCCTACTGCGTCGCCAAGGGCGGCCTGGAGGCACTCACCCGGGCGATGGCGCAAGAACTTGCGCCCAAGGTCCGGGTCAATGCCATCGCCCTTGGCTCGTTCGCTACCGACGGACTGCAAGGAAGCCTGGACCTGATGCCCGGATCACTGGAGAAGATGCAAGAGCTCACTCCGCTGCATCGCCTCGGCGACGTCGAAGACCTGGGGCGACTCACGGTGTATCTGTGCACGCGCGACTGCTATGCCACCAACGCCACGTTTCACGTCGACGGCGGTATCGATTCAAACAACTCTCCGCTGCCGATTCCCGACTACTGAGAGCTGTTCTGCTCCAGGCCGGTTCGCAGCAGATCCCAGGCGAGCCCGCGAGCTTCGGTGGCTCGGGTATGCAGCAGGCCCTGTACTGAGGTGATGGAATCCGGTTGCGGTGCATGGCCTTCGATGACCGCGTTGTGCAGGTCTTCGGCTACCTCGACCGCCATCAGCGCCGCGTCGCCGACACGCTTCAGCGCGTGATGCAAACTGTCGTCTTCGATCAGCAGGCGAGCACTGCGCAGCTCCACCGAGAAATCGTTGACGACTTGGCCGATCTGATCGAAGATCGGACTCATCAAGCGCTGCCGCTCGTCGCGGTCCTCGATGTCCAGGACATCCGAGCCCTGTTTCCACAGGGTTGCCAGCTTTTGGGTGTGTGTGCCCACCGCGCGGGATACCTCGATCATGGCTTGCTTCTGGAGTTGATTGCGCAGCTGGGCTCGCTCGACGCGAGCCAGCTCCCGCTGAGCTTCCAACTCGGCGCGGTGCAATTCCCGCTGTGCGTCGATCTCGGTCCGGTGCAGAGTGCGCGTCAGGTCCAGTTCACGCGCCCATCGTTCCTCGGCGGTGGCGAGTTCCATTCGCACTCGTTCGATAGCTTCGTCCGCGTTCTGCCTGGCCTGACGCTGAACGCTGCTGGTCTGCCAGAGCGTCACCAGGGCGACGCCAGAAACCGCAGCGCCGAAAAACCACTCCGCCCTGGTTCCCAGCTCGCCGGGACTGAGAAAGATGAACCAGCCGATAGCCAAACTGCCCGCGAAACCGCAGGTCAACCAGCCGATTTCGCGCCATCCCCGGGGCGTGAACCCCCGCGGGGCGGGCCGAATGGGCATCATCGCTTGCGTTGGCTCGGCGGAGTTACTGACATCGCTGACGTCGTCGCGCTCCAGCAGTCCGGTCATCGTCACCTCCCGATTGCTTCAGCCTCCCCGACGCAGATTTCAGCCTAGAGGTCTGAGCGCTCGGGTGGGAGCGGGCCGAGGCCGCCCGCTGTTGCGAGCGGTTACCCGGGCGACTGCTCCGTACCCTCGGTGGGGTGAGCGTTGCACCCGAAACCAGCATCGTCCTAGCGGACTGCTTCTCCCGCGACCTACCGGAGATGGCAGTCCGCTGGACGGCCCAGGAGGTTCAGCAGCCGCGACTGCTCGTGCTCAACGAGCCCTTGGCCGCTGAACTGGGTTTCGACCATTCCTGGCTGCGCGGCCCAGACGGGCTGAAGTTTCTGGTCGGCAACCTCCTGCCCGCCGGGGCGGAGCCCGTCGCGCAGGCCTACGCCGGACACCAATTCGGCGGATTTGTCCCGCGTCTGGGCGATGGTCGCGCGTTGCTGCTCGGCGAGCGCGTCGATACCAACGGTAGCCGCCGCGACCTGCACCTCAAGGGGTCCGGAGCCACGCCATTCGCTCGCGGCGGTGATGGTCTGGCCGCAGTCGGCCCGATGGTGCGCGAATACGTCGTCAGCGAGGCAATGCACGCTCTGGGTATCCCCACCACCCGATCCCTGGCTGTCGTGGCGACGGGGCACTCAGTACAACGGGAAGCACTGCTGCCCGGAGCCGTGCTCTGCCGCGTGGCGAGCAGCCACCTGCGGGTGGGAAGTTTCCAGTACGCGGCGATCACCGGAGACGTCGACTTAGTGCGCCGCCTCGCCGATCACGCGATCACCCGGCATTACCCAGACGCCGCGCAGGCCAAACAGCCCTACCTCGCATTGCTGGATGCGGTGATCGCCGCTCAGGCGTCGTTGGTCGCGCGCTGGATGCTGGTCGGGTTCGTCCACGGCGTGATGAATACCGACAACATGACGATTTCAGGGGAAACCATCGACTACGGGCCATGCGCGTTCATGGAGGCCTACGACCCAGCCACGGTGTTCAGCTCGATCGACTTCTGGGGCCGCTACGCCTACGGCAGTCAGCCCGCTATGGCCGAGTGGAACCTTGGCGCGTTCGCCGAAGCTCTTCTTCCGCTATTCGCCGACGATCGGGAGCAAGCCGTCGCGCTCGCGCAGGATTCCCTCCGAAGTTTCCGGCAGCGTTATGACGCCGCCTGGTCGGCGGGCATGCGGGCCAAGCTGGGGCTGTCCGACGACATTGCCGAGGACGTCGCGGCGCCACTGGTCAATGAGCTGCTAGGGCTGCTGCAGTCCAGCCACGTCGACTACACCTCGTTTTTCCGCCGGCTGGGCCGAGCGGCTCGCGGCGACACGGAGCCCACACGCGGACTCTTCCTCGATCTCGCCGGGTTCGACGCGTGGCTGGCGCGCTGGCTGCCGCTGGGTCCGGATGCGGCCATGATGGACCGAGTCAACCCGGTCTACATTCCTCGCAACCATCTCGTCGAGGAGGCCCTCGCCGCGGCAACCGACGGCGATGTGCAGCCGGTCGAGCAGCTCCTCACCGCAGTGACCGCCCCCTACGACGAGCGGCCCGGCCTCCAGGGCTACGCCGAGCCGGCGCCGGAGGACTTCGGCGCCTACCAGACCTTCTGCGGCACCTGAGGTTTGGGCGGGGCCGGCTAGCCGCCGACCTCGGCAGGCAATGGTGGCGGCAACGGCGTGGGTGGCGTTGCGGTCGCGGGTGCTGACGTCGCCGGTGCCTGGGGCGTTTGCGCGCCGTGGAAGTCCACCATCGGTTCGTCGCGGATCACGTGGTCGCCGGCGCTGACGACCAAAGAGCTTGCGGTGACCGTGTAGTCGATACCGTCGTTTTCTGCGACGAATTTTCCGTCGCCGGTCTGCTCGGCCGGACGGATCAGGGTGGCCCCGTCGCGCACCCGCACGCCGCGGTACTCGTATTGGCCGCCCGGTGTTTTGCAGATCGCCACCCGCGAGGTGTCAGTGCTGCCGAACACCACCGTCGAGTTCGGCTCGGCGCACCGCGCGGTGGAGTCGAGGTAGCCCTGGGCATCGGTGGCGGGAGCCGCACTGGCCAACGGCACCGGGGTCGTCAGCAACGCGGCCCACGCCACCGCGGCGACGACTGAGCGGGGCGTGGAAAACCCGGCGGACGACATCGACGTCCACCAGACCACGACCGGCCGTGTTGTGCGAGGTGCCACGCCGAGCCAGCGCGATCTCTGCGGAAAAGGGCGTATTCGCCATTGCTTGTGACGTCTGTCACCGAGGGGCCGAATCCCGGCAGTTCAACTCGGTTGACGTGCCGCTGCCAACCCGCCTGTCTTGTTTGCCGAGGTTTGCGTTGCTCGCCCTGCGGGAACTGAATCGCCTGAGACGGTCGAATGCCGTCGAGCTACGAAATTGGAGGAAATGTGGCGGACAAGAGCGGGCCTGGGGAAGCCATCAGGGGCGTCGTCGAGGGCGCCAAGGGATTGGCCAAGGAAGCCGCCGGCGCGGTGACCGGCAACGACGAACTGGTCGAGGAGGCGAAGGCTCAGCAGGACAAAGCCGAAGCCCAGCGCAACGCGGCGCGTAAGGAAGCCGAAGCCGAAGCGGCCCGCGGTAGCGCGAAGGCCGCCGAAGGGCGTCAGAAGGCCAACCAGGACAACAACGACTAACACCTCGGCAGAATGGGCCCAGTTGGATCACCGCTGGGCCCATTCTTGTCTGTCGTGCCGGATTCAGCGAGTGAAGTGGCAGCGCGTTGACTGCTAGAGGATGCTGGGAGTCGCAATGGCTGACATCACGATGTTGATTCTCGCTGACCATGACTGGTTCCGTGAACGGTTCGCCGAGCTGGATTATCTGCAAGCGCAGACGCCAGTCGACCGGGCGGCGCTCGAACGGGTATGGCGTCCGCTGGCCGACAAGCTCGATCTGCACGCCTATATCGAAGAGAAGATCTTTTACCCCCAACTGTTGACGCGCGGCGCCGATGATCCCGAAGGGGAGACGCTCGATGCCATCGGTGATCACAACGACATTCGCGACGGGGTGCGGGCTGCCAACGGGAGCCGCATCGGCACCGAGGAGTGGTGGGCAGCGGTCGGACGCACCCGAGTAGCCAATGATGATCACATGGGCGAAGAAGAGCGGGAAGGGCTCTCGGACTTTCGTCGTCATGCCCCGATCGGTCTTCGCGAGGCACTCGGCCGGCAATACAGCGAGTTCATGTCCTCGCATGCAACCACCAAGGGCGTGCCGATCGTTGATCGCGACCCCGAAAGCTACGTCGAGGAAGTCGAGCGCACCGCGCAGTCCAAATCATCGAAGCGCACCGACTTTTCGCTTCAGATCGGCAGCCTGAAGGGCACATAAGCGTTGCGGTTACGCTGTCCTCGTGAGCAACAAGCAAGTGGCCGGTGGGGTGGTACACAAGCTACCGTCAGACCTGCGCGAGGCGCTGATCGTCAACTCCACGGCACTTGCTGCCTGGAACGACATCACCCCGTTGGCGCGCAACGAGTTCATCTGCTGGGTCGAGGACGCCAAGCAGGAGAAGACGCGCGAACGCCGGATTCGCCGGACCCAAGAGGAACTGGAAGAGGGCAAGCGCCGGCCCTGCTGCTGGCCGGGCTGCAAACACCGCGAACGCAACGGCAGATAAAGCGGGGTTACCCGGTTTTGACGGGCAGGTGCGCCCAACCTCGCACACTGGACGTGTGCGCCATAGCCGCGTTGTCGTAGTCGACTTCCCAGTCGGTCCATCGATTGAGGACCTCTTCGAAGGCGACCCGAGCTTCGAGCCGGGCCAACGCCGATCCAAGACAAAAATGCAATCCCCGCCCGAAACTCAGATGCCCACCCTCTCGGTGGATGTCATAGCGATCGGGATCGCTGAAGCGTGTTTCGTCGCGATTAGCTGACCCGTTGAGCAACAACATGTAGGAGCCCTCGGACACGACGTGGCCGTAAAGTTCGGTGTCGCGCGCGACGTAACGCGCCTGCACCGGTGACGGCGCCTGGTAGCGCAATGTCTCTTCCACCGCGGAGGCAATCAGCGACGGTTCGGCAACGAGTTCGCGTCGTTGATCGGGATGTTCGCCGAGCAGCTGCCCCATGAACCCGATCAGCCGAGCGGTGGTTTCGTTGCCCGCGCCGGCGATCATCGCGGTGTACGCCAGGACTTCGGTGCGGTCGAGCGGGCGCAGCGATCCGTCCTGGTCTTCAATCTGTGCGTTGAGCAGATCTGTCATCAGATCATCGGAGGGATGCGTCGCCCGCCAGTCGATGTATTCGGCGAACATCGTGATCGCATCTTGGAAGATGGTCGGACTGATGTCCCCCTGCTGGCGGTCGACAGCTATGCGCTCGTTGTTGCGATCGCGAATCAGCTGTTGCCCGTCCTCAGGAATGCCCAACAGGTAGCCGATCGTGTGCATCGGCATGATCGCACCGAGATCGGCGACGAAGTCAAACCCGTCCCGATCACGAAGCGGATCCAATGCACGCGAACAGAAGTCACGCACCAACCCTTCGACGGCGAGCATTCGGCGTGGGGTGAAGACTCCCGACAACAAGCGCCGGTGCAAGTCGTGCAGCGGTGGATCCTCGAACAGCAAAATCCCCGGCGGCACCTCGATGCCGCTGAACAGGATGTCGGCGGTCGTGCCGCGGCCGGACCGATAGGTCTGCCAATCGGGCAGCGCCCGGACGACGTCGTCATAGCGACTCAACGCATAGAAGTTGTACTTGTCGTTGAAGTACAGCGGCGCCTCGGCACGCATCCGCTGCCAAATCGGGTACGGATCGTCGTCGATGTCGACGTCGAACGGGTCGTAGTACAGCTCGGCGGTCGGGTTGGTGATCACTGATCCCTTCTCCTTGCTCTGAACCACGCCTGGGCGTCCCTACCGCGGTTGGTTTTCAACCCCTGGGAACAGCGGCGCTGTCGGTCCTGCGGTCACCCATCCGCCCAGCTTCGTGGCGAGGTGGGGCGCGAAAACCGCTCCGTAGAGCAGGTTTCCGACGATGACGACAGCAACGATGGACAGCACCGACGATTGCAGGCGGCCCTTGGCGCGCTTGTCCGCCCACATCTCGATGACATTTCGTCCTTCGGAATCGGTACGTCCGAGCAGGTAGGTGAAGACCATCATCTGCACACCCATGGCGAGAGAGTCGTAAATCGGATACTGGTGTTTGGTCCCCTCCGACACTGCAAGCCCCGGGATCACATAGCCATAGTGGAAGATGCCCATCCGCGCCCCCAGGATCGCGTTGAACAGGAACGCCCAGCAGAAGCCGACGACGAGACCGACGCTGAGCAACGTGAACGGCCTGCGCCACTGAAACTTTGCGCTCAGCCGCCGCCCGACTGCCGCACCGATGACGGCCGGCAGCACGAAGTAGGAGATGTAGCCGATAGGAACCGATGAAGGCAACCCACCCCACGTCATGTTCAACGGCCACCACGAGGGCATGCGCGGCAGCGCGGGCGGGAACTGCGCGTACATCGCCCAGTCATAGGGCGCTTCGATCCACGAGAACGAGATCGCCGAGATGCTGAGCAACAGGAGCGGGTGCACGCGGCGGCGACGCACGCTCAGGTACACACCGATCACGAGAAAGCTAACGCCCCCGATGTAGGCGAAGGCGAGGCCCGCCTTCAGCAGCGGGGTCAGCTCGGCGCTCATCCGTCGCCCTGTTGGCTCGCGGTCCGGCGTGCTTCCGGATCGAAGTAGCTGACCAGGCCGAACACCAGGACGATCAGTCCGAACAGTGTGCCGAGCATGATGACTGCACCCACGCCCACGCCCCTTCCGATGCCGACTCCGACGCTGTACAGATAGTGGACACTATCTTAAAAATCGGGCGGTGGCGACTATCTTCAAAGCCGTCAACCGCCGAGACGCGGTCCAAGGAGTGAACCCCCGTGCCCCAGCGCCCTGCCGCTAAGAAGCCGACCGCGGCCGAATCGCCGGCCCGCGCTGCGCGCCGGCCCAGAGGCGCACCGCGGACGCTGCTGCTCGATGCTGCTCGTGATCTCTTCGCCCGCCGGGACTACCGCAGCACGACGACGCGCGAAATCGCCGAAGCCGCCGGTGTCACCGAGCATCTGCTCTTCCGTCACTTCGGTTCGAAAGCGGGTCTGTTCCGGGAGGCCCTGGTGCTACCTTTCACCGACTTCGTCGATGAATTCGGCAGGACGTGGCAATCGGTGGTGCCCGAGGAAACCGACGAGGAGGAACTGGCACGACATTTCGTCGGGCACCTTTACGACGTGCTGGTGGAACACCGCGGGCTGCTGCTGACGCTGCTTGCCTCCGAGGCGCTCGGCGACGAGGAAACCGCCGAAGCCGGCATTGCCGACATCGGACGGGCACTGAGGGTGCTCGGTCAGATCAGCGCGGAGGGCATGCACCTTCGGGGGATGCGCTCCAGCCAGCCGGACCTGCCGGCCCACTCGACGGTGGCGATGATCGCCGGCATGGCGGCACTACGTTCGACGTACTTCGGCGCCAAGCAGCCGTCGCGCGAAGCGATTGTCGACGAACTCGTCCAAGCGACTCTGCACGGATTCTTGCACCGGCACGACTGAGAGTAAGTACTTTGCGGTTTAACCGTTTTCGGCGGCTACCCTGGCTCGCTCCTGCATGGATGCGACCACTCCGCCATCGCTGAGGATATCGGTGCCGGTGAGGTAACCGGCTTTGTCACTGGCACAGAAGGCCAGCAACTCGGCCATCTCTTCGGGCTTGCCCCACCGCGGCACCGCGGCGTCGGCGACCAAGGCGCCAGCTCCAGCTTGCTCCTCGAGCCGGCCCATCTCGGTGTCGATGGAACCGGGGGAAACCGAAACGATGCGGATGCCCCGGCCGTTGAATCTTTCGGCCTGCAAGGTGGAGTACCACCGGACGAAGCTCTTGCTGATCGCGTACGCCAGACCAGAGCGGGCTTCCTCGGGGACGATGCTGCACACCGACGTCACTTCGGTCATGAAACGGGCTTCGTCTTTCAGTGCCAGCGGGAAATGCTGTGTCGGGATGATGTTTTCGGGCAACAAGTGGGCGGCCATCGATGCCACGTTGACGATTGCGGAGCCTTCCCGGGACATTTGGTAGAAGGCCTCGTTGACGTTCAGCGTGCCGATCGCGTTGGTCCTCATGACGTAGTCGGCATCACCCATGCTGGGGCTGACCCCGGCAGTGTGGATCACTGAGCCGACCGCCCCGAGGCCGGATGCGATTTCGAGTAGATCGGTGACTGCCTGCCGGTCGGTGACGTCACAGTTGACGATCGTGGCCGTGATCCCGAGATCCTTCAACGCGCCGGCCGCGGTCTCCAGCCGGTCCTGTCTGACGTCGCAGAGGACAAGGGTGCGGTCGCGGCCGACGATCTTGGCCGTGGCTACACCCATGCCGCCCCCACCGCCGGTGATCACCGCTACTTGATTCATAGCGTGGACCGTACATGCAGCGTTCACAACTGATCAGCTGGCGGTGGCGCGGTGGGTGTTTGGGCTCACCCCGTAGGCACGTTTGAAGGCACTGCTCAGCGCGAACGGAGTGGCGTAGCCAACCTGTCGCGCGATGGCGGCGATGGTGGCTTGGCTGGACCGCAGCAGGTCGGCGGCCAATGCAAGCCGCCAACTAGTCAGGAAAGCGATCGGCGGCTCACCCACCTGCTCGGTGAACCGACGGGCGAACGCTGCACGTGACGAACCGACTGCTGCAGCAAGATTCGCGACGGTCCAGGGGTGGGCGGGATTGTTGTAGATGAGCTTCAACGCTGGTCCGACCACCGTGTCGTGTTCGGCGTGCCACCAGGTGGGCGCATGGACGTCGCGGTCGAACCAGATGCGCAGCACCGCGATCAGCAGCAGGTCGAGCAGCCGGTCCAGATAGGCCTCTTGGCCGGGGCCATCGCAGCCAGCTTCGGTGGCCAATAGGTCGACTAGCGGGCTATCCCATTCGTCGGCACGCAGCACAAGCACCGCTGGCAGCGCGTCGAGCAATCGGGCGCTGACCTCGCTGTGGCCCTCGTAGGCGCAGATGATCGTGCGGGTCGCCCCCGACGGACTGTTCCCCCACGTTCGCACGCCCAGCGACATTTCGAACTGCAAGTCGTCGCCACTTAGCGTCGTGCACCGCTGATCTGGATGGATTACCGCCATCGGCGCGGTCCCCGGGTCATCAGCGAAAACGTATTGCTGGATGCCGCGGGTAAGCGCGACGTCCCCGCGGCGTAGCCAATCGGTGCCGCTGTCGTCCCCCACGATCACGGCGTTGCCGTGGGTCTGGCAGATGAGGGTCAGCGGCGCGTCGTCCTGAATGCGCAGCGACCACGGCGGCTCCATGGTCATCCGCAACACGAAAGCGCCGCGCGCCCGGACCCCGTCGAGTAATCCCACCACGGCGTCCACAATCGAGATCGTAGACGCGCGCATATGTAATCGGGACGATGAGCGATGGATCGTCTTAGGGGCCCGGCGTTGACTTCAGTCATGAACACAAGCCCCTTTGTCATCCTGACCTCGATCGCCGCGCTCGGCAGCGCCGCCGCCGGCGGCATGATGTACGTGTTCTCCACGTTTGTGATGCGCGGTCTGGATAGCACCGATCCGGTCGAGGCCATTACCGCGATGCGCGGTATCAACAGCGAGGCGAACTCCAGCCCCGCTTTTCTGCTCGCATATTTCGGTGCGGCGATCCTCGCCTTGGCGGTCGGCGTCGTCGGCGTTAGGCAGCTGAGCCAACCCGGCAGCTGGTGGCTGCTGGCCGGAGCGGTCTTCGGGCTCCTTGCCGCGATCATCACGATGGTGTTCAACGTGCCGCTGAACAACCATCTCGACGGCGTAAACCCAGTGGGGTTGTCGGCCGCCGATGCCGCACATGAATGGCAGGCGTACTTCTCCACGTGGACGGCGTGGAACCACGTCCGCACCGTCGCCGCGTTCGGCGCCGCTGCGCTGATGCTGATCGGGCTGCGCTCACGATGCTGTTAGTCCACGAACCGGTACTCGACGTCGAGTGAGCGGTAAGTGCGCACGGCACGACGGTTTTCAGGAGGCGACCAAATCGTCGATCTGGTTGATCGCCGAGGAAGCGCCCTCGACCACACCCATGTCCAACACCTGCTGAAGCGCCGCGGCTGACTCGAAGGTGCTCACGTAGGTCGCGCGCGTGCCGCCGTCGTGCTCGGCGAAGGTATAGACGTTCTTCGAGACTGGCAGCCCGGGGTTCGGGTTGAAGTCCAGGTCGGCGAAACCGTCGTCGAAGGAGAAGCTGGTCGGCTCGTCGACGGCCGTGATCTGCCAGTATCCGGCGTACTTCTCGCCGTCCGGGCCGGTCATGAAGTACGTCGTGCGGCCCCCGGGCGTGAGGTCGTGATCGACCACGGTCGCGGGGTATGTCGGCGGTCCCCACACCTTTTCCAGCTGACGCGGGTCGGCGTAGACCTGCCAGATCCGCTTCACCGGCGCGGCGAAGTCGGCCGTGATGGTCAGGGTCAGGTTGTCGAGGTCCTGCTGGACGTCGGTCACGGGCACGATTTCAGTTCTCCTTGGTTGCGTCGGATGAGATGAGTTCGTCGATGCGGGCGATGCGACCGCGCCAAACCTGTTCCAACTCAGTGAGCATGGACGCCACCGACCGCACCGCCGCCACGTCACCGCGGGCCAGCTGCTCGCGACCGCTGCGCCGCTTGGTGAGCAGGCCGGCCTTCTCCAGCACGACGACGTGCTTTTGCACCGCGGCGAAGCTCATCTCGTACTTCCCCGCAAGCGCGGAAACCGAGTGCTCTCCGCCCAGCACCCGGCGCATGATGTCACGCCGGGTCCGGTCGGCAAGCGCGTGAAACTGGGCGTCCGCCCGGTCCTCGTCGGTACCGATCACACGACAAACATACAACCAATCGGTTGTATGTTGTCAAGCCTTATGCCTTGGTCAGCTCGGCATATCTGGTGATGTGCTGGTCGGTGGTTCCGAACTCGTACTGAATTGCGGTGAGCCGCTTGAAGTAGTGCCCGATCGCCAGCTCCTCGGTCATCCCCATTCCACCGTGCAGCTGCACGGCTTGCTGGCCGATGAACCGTGCCGCCCGGCCGACAGTGGCTTTGCCGGCCGACACTGCGCGGGCACGGGTCGCCTCGTCGGCCTCGAGTTTGAGGATCGCGAGATAGACCGCGGCGACGGACTGCTCGAGTTCCATATACATGTCGACCATTCGGTGCTGCAGCACCTGAAAGCTGCCGATCGGCTGCCCGAACTGCTGGCGCTGTTTGCAGTATTCGACGGTGTCCGCCAAGACTTTTCGCATGCAGCCCACCGCTTCGGAGCAGATCGCCGCGGCGCCCTCGTCGCGTGCCCGGGCTAAGGAGGGCTCTGCCTGGCCCGGTTCGCCGAGTAGCGCCTCTGACGGCAGCCGCAGCTCGTTGAACGTGATGTCAGCCGCGCGGCGGTCGTCAATGGTTCGATACGGATGGACCTCGATACCGGCTGCGCCGATATCGGTGAGGAACAACGAAATTCCGTCGACACCCGGTGTGCGGGCGGTGACCAGCAAGTGCGTGGCCAGCGGGGCAGCCACGACCATGATCTTGGAGCCGTTCAATACCCAGCCCTCACCGTCGGGTTCGGCCTGCGTCGACACCTCCTGCCAGCCATCACCTGAGTCCGGTTCGACGGCGGCTAACGCCACAACCGCGGTGCCGGCAATGATCTTCTTTAGCACCTCGGTCGCCGCCTGGCCGCCGGCACGGCGCAACAGTCCGCCGGCAACGACGACCGTATCCACATACGGTTCGACCGCCAGTGCATGGCCCAGCGCCTCGCTGATGATCATGAGTTCCACTGGGCCACCGCCGATTCCACCGACGTCTTCGGGCAACGTAGCTCCCAGAATGCCCAGCTCGGTCGCAAAGCCGCGCCAGATAGCGGGCTGCCAACCGGCTCCGGTCTTAGCGGCTTCGCGGCTCTTTTCCAGGGTGTACCGAGCGGCGAGAAACTTCGCGAGGCCGTCGCGCAGCAGCTCCTGCTCGTTGGTCAGATTGAAGTCCATCTACAGTCCCAGTGCCGCCTTGGCGAGGATATTGCGTTGAATTTCGTTGCTGCCGGCGTAGATCGAGCCGGCTCTATCGTTGAAGTAGCGCAGCGGTGCTACGGCCTGCCACGGCTCACCGGTTTGGTATCCGTCGGCGGGCGGTTCGAACTCGGCGATCGGACCGCCCGGCGCAGTCACGTGCGGCTGGTAGGCCCGGCCGCGCGGTCCGGCCGCCTCCAGCGCGAGTTCGGTGAGTGCCTGACTGAGTTCGGTGCCCAGAACCTTGAGCATCGACGACGCTGCACCGGGGTTCCGGCCCCCGGCCGCCGCGGCGAGCACCCGGTATTCCAGAATCTCCAACACCTCGGCACGAATCCGCGCGTCAGCCAGTTTGCGCGCAAAGGCATGGTCGTCGGCCAGGCGTCCGCCGCCCGGGCCCGGTTGATGCTGGGCCGCTACACCGATTTCCTCGGCCGCCACTTGCAGCGCGGGCGACACCGCGCCACCGCCGCGCTCGAATTCCAGAAGATACTTTGCAACCGTCCAGCCGCTGTCGATCTCACCGATGACGTTGGCTTTGGGCACCCGCACCTCGTCGAAGAACACTTGGTTTTGGATCTGTTCACCCGAGGTCATCACCAGTGGGCGAATCTCGATGCCGGCTGAGGTCATGTCGATCAGTACGAACGTGATGCCCTGCTGCTTCTTCTCCATGCGGGAGGTGCGCACCAGGGCGAACATCCAATTGGCCTCGGCAGCATGGGTTGTCCAGATCTTGCTGCCGGTACACACCAAATCGTCGCCGTCGGCGATGGCCGCCATCGACAGCGCGGCCAGATCCGACCCCGCCTCGGGCTCGGAGTATCCCTGGCAAAAGAACACCTCACCGGTCAGGATCCGCGGCAGGAAGTAGTCCTTCTGCGCCTGGGTTCCGTACGCGATGATGGCGTGCGCGACCATCCGAATCCCCATCGGGGACAACGACGGTGCACCCGCCAGCGTCGATTCGCGGCTGAAAATGTAGTGCTGGGTGAGACTCCAGTCGCAGCCGCCGTATTCGACCGGCCATGCCGGCGCGGCCCAGCCCCGCTCGTGCAGAATCGCCTGCCACGCCATGCTCGCGTCGTGCTCGGCGTAGACGCTGGTCATCAACCGGCCGGCGCGCCGCAACTCCGGAGTTAACTTCTCGTCGAAAAACTGCCGGACCTCATCGCGGAATGCCCGCTCCTCCGTTGACCACTGCAGATCCATGAGTTTCCCGGCCGCGACGTCGTATCCGTGTGATGTCCGCGTGAGTTTAGCTCAGGCCGTGTGGGCGTCCGGGGTGCGCACATGCTCGGGGCGGAAGCCTCGTCCGAACGTGATCGGTGGGATGAATTGCAATGGACCCCGACCGATGATCTTCGGGATGCGGATCGGGGATAGATCACCGGTCAAGTTGGGCGCAATTGCCCTGTCTTGGGCGAACACTTGAATAGCCTGAATGACCCGGGTCGGCAGCTCGCGCCGGCGCTGCACTTTAGCGAGATCGGCATTGCTGAGACGGCCGTCGCGCAGCGGGTCGCACAAGATGTTGGCCGCTGCCACCGCATCGGCGACAGCGAGGTTGATGCCCACCCCACCGATCGGTGACATGGCATGGGCCGCATCGCCAATGCACAGTAGGCCGGTGCGCCACCACGCCTTGAGCCGGTCCACCCGCACGTCGAGTTGACTGGTCTCGTCCCAGGATTCAAGGTCGTCGACATGCTCGCGCAACTGCGGTCGCACCGACACGATGCGTTGCTTGAAAGCCTCGAGCGACTCGTCGCGAGGATTCGAACCCTTCGGCATCAGATGCGCGATCTGCCAATAGTCGCCGCGGTAGATCAGCGCCATGGTGAAGCCCTTGCGGGCGACCCCGTATAGCTCCTGCGGGTCGCCGGGGCGCCATTTCAGCCGAAACCAGAGCACGTCCATCGGAGAGTGCGCCGCGGCGATCTCCAGACCGGCCGCGGCCCGCACCGCCGACTTGCGCCCGTCCGCGCCGACCACCAAGTCGGCACGCACCTCGAGGTCAGGCGTGCACACCCCGATCACCCGATCGCCATCGAAGATCAGATCTTTGACCTCCGCATTGCGGATCAACGTAAATTCCGGGTAGGCAGAAGCCTTTTCAGCGAGGAAGTCGAGAAAGTCCCATTGGGGCATCAAAGCGATGTAAGGGTGCTTGAAGCCCAGCCGTTTGAGCACACCAAAAGTGCCGAAGGTGCGTATCGAGCCGTCGGTGTCGAAGGCGACACGGTTGACCTTGGTGTGCGGTAACCGCAGGAGCTCATCGACGATGCCAAGCTCGTCCATGATACGCAGGGTGCTCGGATGCACAGTGTCGCCGCGGAAGTCGCGCAGGAAATCATTGTGCTTCTCCAGCACGACAACCGAAATTCCAGCTCGGGCAAGTAACAGGGCGTGCACCAGGCCGGCCGGACCGCCGCCGGCCACGCACACCTTGGTCTGGATCGCTCGCGTCATGGTCTGACAGTACTGTTCGTCGGTCGCAACCGTCCCCGCGGTCTTATTGACAATTTGTCATCGCGCGAAGATTGCCACGGCGCCTCATATGGCGCACTACAGTGCTTGCGTGGGCGTACGGCTGTTAGCTAACCAGCGGGGCCGATGGCTGGCCCTGGCGGGCTCGCTCGTCGTGTTCGGCGGAATGCTGTACGCCCAAGGGACAGAGGCTCCGTGCTGCGCTAAGTCGTCGGCGATCGCACAGACAGACGCCAAACCTGTACAAGGCGCCCCGCCCGCCGCCAGCCACTCAGAGCCGCATATCGCCACTGCCGCTGAGGTCAGTTCGCTGGCGGCCAACGCGCCCGCCGCTGCCCAGCAATTCGAATTCGACTTACCCGCCGGCATCGCGCCGGAACAAGGCCTGCAGGTCAAGACCATCTGGGCGGCTCGTGCCATCAGCGTGTTGTTTCCACAGATCACCACGATCGGCGGGTATCGGCAGGATCCCTTGCAATGGCATCCCAACGGGTTGGCGATCGACGTGATGATCCCGAACCATCACACACCCGAAGGTATCGAGCTCGGCAACCAGATCGCCGGGTATGCGTTGGCGAATGCCAGACGGTGGGGCGTGCTCCACGTGATCTGGAGGCAGAAGTTTTACCCAGGCATCGGCGCGCCGAGCTGGACGGCAGACTACGGCTCGGAAACCCTCAACCATTACGACCACGTTCATATCGCCACCAACGGCGGCGGATACCCGACCGGGCGGGAAACCTATTCGATCGGATCGATGAGCCCTGCACCGTCGCAGTAATCGTGCTCGACGACGCGCGCTAGTGGCCGTCTCCAGCAGGCTTCAGCACAAAGTCCACGATGATGCCCGCCATGTCGTCAATTGCGCTGCGGGCGATGACTTCATAACCGTGGGTGCTCAGCGTAGGCAGACACAACAACCCCGCCCGTGGTGTCAGCCCGGCCGCCTTGGCGTGGGAGGCGTCAGTTTCGAACGCGCCTAACACCGCTGCCTGGGGCTGCAGCCCACGGTCGGCGGCAATCGTCATCAGCCGGTCGGCGACGTCCTTGTCGTAGACACATAACGCGTCGCTGTAGCCGACGATGGGGCCGCCGGTGACGCTGGTCGCGTACTCCTGCTCGGTAGGCCCGACCTCCAATGCGAGGGTGAGATTGCCCGGCAGTGCGGCGCTGGCGTAGGTGCCGCCCACCCCGCCGATCTCCTCGTTGGTGGTGAACACGAGATAGACGTCGTCGACGGGTCGTTGTCCCGACTCGCGCAGTAGGCGAGCGGCGCGCAGCAGGGCGGTCACCGCGGCGCGGTCGTCGAGGAAGTACGCGCCGACGTAGTCGCCGAACTCGACTAGCGTTCTCTTGCTCCGGTCGACGCACACCCGGGTGCCGGCGCGGACCCCAGCGGCGGCCAGCTCATCGGTGCTGCGGCCGGTGAAGACGTAGACATGCTGCCAATCCAGCGCCTTGTCGCCCTGGTCGGGTTTGGTTTCCCAGATCCGCGGGCTCTCCTTGGTGGTGTGTTCGGAGCCGAGCGTGAGCACCGCGGTAAGGGTCTCCTGAGCGCCGAGCACAGCCACCGGCCCGAGCCCGAAGTTGCCCGGATACATCGTCCCCAACTGCGTCAGGTGCAGCGATCCGTCGGATTCCACCCGCTTGACGAGCATGGCCAGTTCGTCCATATGGGCCATGACCCGCGTCGCGGGGGTGGGTCCAGCGGTCGAAGCCAACCGGTGACGGTGCTGGTGTGCCGCAGCGTCGTCGCCCGAGCTTTGAGCGGCGCCGATGTGGCCGACCAGGTTCCCTGCGTCATCGGTCCACATGTCGTCGACGAGGGATTGCAGCTCGCGGGCGCACACGGCGCGCACCGCCTCTTCTTGGCCGCACGGCCCATAGGTCCACAGCAGTTCTTGCAGCAGGCCTGCGGTGGAGTCGTCGGCGGACTGTCCCATCGGTTTCCTTTCTGCTAACACCAACGGTATCGGTGTCGCGACCCGCGCAGCGGGAAGGCGGTTTGCGCGGCTCTCGCAAGTGGTAGCCGCAAATGCGGCGGCAGGCCATGCTAGAAGGCGGGGCCGCACAAACAAAGGAAGGACTGCTGTGAACGAAGAGCAACGCACCAGGATGGAGTCAGGGCAGGGCTTCATCGCTGCGCTGGACCAGAGCGGTGGCAGCACCCCCAAGGCTCTGAAGCTGTACGGCGTTGCGGACGACGCGTACGACAACGAAGAGCAGATGTTCGATCTCATCCACGAGATGCGTGAGCGGCTGATCGCAAGTCCGAGCTTCTCCGGCGACAAAGTTCTGGCAACCATCCTGTTCGAGCAGACCATGGACCGCAGCATCAACGGCGAAGACACCGCGGCGTTCCTGTGGAAGCAGAAGCACGTCGTCCCGTTCGTGAAGGTCGACCAAGGGCTCAGCGATGCCGAAAACGGTGTGCAGCTGATGAAGCCGATGACCAAACTCGACTCGCTACTGGATAGGGCCGTTGACAAGGGCATCTTCGGTACCAAGATGCGTTCGTTCGTCCAAGAGCCGAACGAGCAGGGCATCAAGGCCATCGTCGAGCAGCAGTTCGAGTATGGGCACAAGATCGCCGAGCGTGGGCTGATGCCGATCCTCGAGCCCGAGGTGAGCATCAAATGCCCCGACAAGGCCAAAGCAGACAGCCTGCTGGTGGAAGCGCTGCACGCGAAGCTCGACGAGCTGGCGGGCGACGGGCAGGTAATGCTCAAGCTGACCTTGCCGGACGAAAACAACCTCTATACGCCGTTGATCGAGCATCCCCGAGTTCTGCGGGTGGTCGCGTTGTCCGGCGGCTACAGCCTCGCGGAAAGTTGCACGATCCTGGCCGAATGTCATCACCTCATCGCGAGCTTCTCCCGAGCACTGACCGAAGGATTGACGGTCGACCAGAGCGACGCGGAATTCGACGAGAAGCTCGGCTCGAATATCGAGGAGATTTACACCGCCTCACTGACGTAAACGAGCGGGTTCATAATCTAGCGAAGACCAAGCGCGGCAATCTGATCGAAGAACACACGCGCGGCTCCGGATGCGCTGGCGGAGACGGCGATGCCGAGGCGCCGCACAGTCGGGGGCACCAGCGGCCGCACGACGACCCCGGGCAACTCGGGCAGGCCGGCGCGAGGCAGGATGCTCACCCCCAGACCTGCCCGCACGATTTCCAGTGTCGCCGCAACTTCGCGCGCTTCAAAGGCCAGGTCGAACTCGACCCCAATCTGTCGCGCAATCGGCATGAACACGTCCGCGCAGCCGCCCGTACCGCGGACAAAGGGCTGCAGCGACAACTCCTCGTAACTCACCGAGGCCTTCGATGCCAACCAATTGTCCGCAGGTACCACCGCGACCATGTCTTGTTCACCGAGTACTGCAACGTCGAGGCCTTTAATTGGCAGACTGA
Organism: Mycobacterium sp. NGS62; assembly: GCF_059812285.1. Taxonomy (NCBI): domain Bacteria; kingdom Bacillati; phylum Actinomycetota; class Actinomycetes; order Mycobacteriales; family Mycobacteriaceae; genus Mycobacterium; species Mycobacterium sp. NGS62. Next base: position 27,761 of record NZ_JCALCK010000009.1, read on the forward strand.
CCACACCGGCCTCAGCGACCCCTTGGTCGAGCCAGTCCCGTATCTCTTCCTCGCTGCCCTCAAGCAACCGGATCGTCGCGGCCGGATGCCGTTCTGCGAAAGTCTGCAACTGCGGAGCGACGAGCGTGGCAGTAGCGGTCGGCAGGCTCGCCAGGCTCAGCGTCCCAGTGATGTCACCAGCCAAGCCGGCGACTTCGGTACGCATCAACGTCAGCTGGCGCACCGCCTCCCGCGCGTGCGTCAGCGCAATCGAACCGGCTTCAGTCAACGAGAGGCCCTCTCGATGGCGAACGAACAACGGCAACCCCAACTCCTTTTCGAGCGTGGCGATCGCGCGACTGACGGCCGGCTGGGAGAACCCCAGCCGTCGGCCGGCCGCCGTGAAGCCGCCCTGATCGGCCACTGTCACAAACGTCTTGAGCTGCAGCAACGTCGTCATCAAGCCTCCATATCACCAATGCCACGGTGCATATCAATATTGTTATGAATTATTGCTCGTTCAGAACGTTTACGTAATCATACGAACACGTCTGAAGGAGGGCACCATGCCAGCACGGCGAGTACTGATCACTGGCGGATCAAAGGGAATCGGGCGCGCGGTCGCTGATCGACTCGCGGCGTCCGGCGACATCCCGGTAGGTCTCGCCCGCAGCACGCCGCCGGACTTCCCGGGCGAGTTCTACGAGGTGGATCTCGCCGACCGGGCAGCCACCGCACAAGCACTCGACCGGGTCGTGGCAAGCGGGCGCATCGACGCGGTGGTCAACAATGTCGGCCTCGCACGATTCGGCCGAATCGGCTCGATCGACCTGGACGACCTGTTCGTCACATACGACCTGAATGTGCGCACCGCCGTGCAAGTAGTTCAAGCGGTACTGCCCGGAATGTTGGAGGCCGGCTGGGGCCGAATCGTCAACGTCACTAGCCTCACCACTCTGGGCACCGCAGAACGAACACCCTATGCCGCGACGAAAGCTGCGCTGGAAGCGTGCACCCGGATCTGGGCCGGCGAACTGGCGCAGCACGGAATCACGGTCAACGCAGTGGCGCCCGGGCCCATCGAAACCGAGATGTACCGCGAGCGCAGCCCGATCGGATCCGAGCGCGAAGCGCATCTACTGCAAACCATTCCGCTGCGCCGCCTCGGGACACCGCCCGAGATCGCACATGCGATCTGCACCCTGCTCGATGAGGACGCCGGCTACATCACCGGTCAGATCATTCGAGCCGACGGCGGTGGAAGCATCGCCGCGTGACGACCCGGACACCAGGAAGGGGAATCCCTATGAGCCGCACCATATTGCCGAAGGTATACGCACCGGAAGACATCGTCTGGCACAAGACCAACCTGGGAGAGAACTTCTGGATCAGCGACGAGTTGGTCGGCGCCGATTACTCCCCGTTGTTCAGTGCCCAGTTGACCAAGTTCGGGCCGGGCGGCGGCTCCGCACCGCATCACCACGATTACAACCACGCTTTCCACTTCTTGACCGGCACCGGGCGCATGCAGATCGGTGATCAGAGCTGGCAAACCAAGCCGGGCACTCTAGTCAAGGTCCCCGCGAACGAAGAGCACAGCTTGATGAACGTGGGCGAGGACGACCTCGTGTTTCTTGTCATCTACGACCCGCCGCATGTGGCTAGCGACTAGGCGTAGTCGACCGGCCGACGCCTCCGATGCGTGGTGCTAAATTCGACGGCGAAGCGAGGGAGCGAAATCGTGGGTTCGGCGCTGTATGGTTTTCTGACCGTAGTCACCCTTGCGCTGGCGTTGGTGCTCGCCGCCTTTGCTGCTGTATACGTGAGACGCCTGGGGACCCGAGCGCCTACTGCGATAAGCGACGAAATAGGTAGCGCCAAAGCCGTTCTGCGCAAAGTGCGCAGCGGCGAAGTAATGTCGGCCGATGAAGTGAATTTTGCGAAGCAAGTCGCTGCTGATCGTGGCTCCCTGATGGCGTTGTGCATCCCCGGCGCTTTGTTCATGGTGGGATGCTTCTATGTGTTCGGCAGCCTCTACCACCTGCATGGAGCGACGCCCTCCGAGCGGACGTTTCTCGGAGTGTTCCCGATGTTGGCGTCCATGAACTTCACGACTCAGATTCTCCGCAGCGCAAGATTGAAAAGGCGTCTGCAGAAAATGCCTTGAAGCAACACAACGCATGTGGTGCTTTCGTTTCCTTGATTTCCGGTGAGTTGGACGTTGGTTCGTACGCGCTGCCGATAGCAGCGCCAGGTGATAATGTCGCACACCGCTTGCTCGACTTCGGGCCGAGGCGGTAGGGTCATATCGGGCCTATATATCAACCTAGTTGATATATAGGCCGGCGGCATGTGGCAATGGTGTCTGGGTGCGGGACGATGCGAGACCACGAGGTCCGGGGCCGGATTCCGAAAGGTGATGGAGTGAGCCCTCGTTCAGTCGGCAGGACTGCCTTGGCGCGGTTCTGGATGCCTTTGGTTGCCGTCGTTGCGGTCGCTGTGGGTGCGGTGTGCATGTGGAAGGTGCACCAATTCTCCGCTCCCCCACCCGTCATCACCGTCAATGGCCCGGCAGCACCTGAGCAGTCCACCCCCAAACAGCTCACGTATGAGTTGTTTGGCTCCGCCGGGGAGGGCGGGATGCTCGTCTACTTAGACATCGACGGGCATCCACACCAGATTAACCTCACGACATTGCCGTGGTCCCACACGGAGACGACCACCCTCACCGTGGTGTCGGGCAGCATCTCGGCGCAGGTTCACGGAGGTCAACTCGGGTGCCGGATGCTGGTGAATGGCGTTGTCCGCGATGAACAGTCCGATAGCCACGCGGACGCGCACGTCATGTGCAGGGTGAAATCCGCGTGAGCGAGCACCGCACGAAACGGCCCTTCATCCCCAGAATGGTCCGCGCCTTCGCAATACCGATCATCGCGTTCTGGGCTCTCCTCGCCGTGTCGACGAACACCTTTATGCCGCAGGTAGAACGGGTCGCGGAAGAACTCGCGGGGCCGATGGTCCCGCATTACGCGCCCTCGCAGCGGGCGCTGCTGAGCATCGGCGAAAAGTTTCACGAGTCCGATTCGACCAACTTGACCATGGTCGTGCTGGAAGCCAACCGGCCGCTGGCCGATGCGGACCACCGGTACTACGACGATTTGGTGCGTCGACTCAAGCGTGACCCCACACACGTGCAGTACGTCATGGATCTGTGGGGAAAGCCGATCACCGCGGCGGGGGCGCAGAGCGTCGACGGCAAGGCCGCGTACGTGCTGTTACGTCTCGCGGGCGATATCGGCCAAATGCGAGCGAACGAGTCCGTCAACGCCGTTCGACATATCGTCGCGAACGATACGCCGCCACCCGGGCTCAGGGTCTACGTCAGCGGCGCTGCTCCGCTCGCCTCGGACACGGTGGCTATCGCCAATTCGAGCTTGAACAACATCACGATTGTGACGATCTTTCTCATCCTCGGGATGCTGCTGCTGGTGTACCGCTCCATCAGCAACCTGCTGGTGCCCCTGCTCGGGGTCCTGATCGAGATGCTGGTCGCGAAGGGAGTTGTGGCAACCCTCGGGCATTTGGGATACATCGAACTCTCCTCATTCGCCGTGAATATCGTCGTCGCGCTGACCCTGGGCGCAGGCACGGACTACGGCATCTTTTTGATGGGTCGCTATCACGAGGCGCGACAGGCCGGCGAAGGCAGGGAGGACGCGTTCTACACCGCCTATAAGAGTGTCACGCCCATCATCCTTGGCTCGGGGCTGACGATCGCGGGGGCGTGCTTCTGCTTGATTTTCGCGCGCCTCAACTACTTCCACACCATGGGGCCGGCTGTCGCCATCGCCATGCTGTTCAACATCGCGGCGGCACTGACGCTCGGCCCGGCCCTATTGACCGTGGGCAGCCTCTTCGGGCTCTTCGACCCGAAAGGCAAGGCTAAGGCGCAGCTGTATCGGCGGATCGGCACGAGCGTGGTGCGGTGGCCGGTGCCGATCCTCGTAGCCAGCTCCGCTGCCGTCGTGTTCGGGGCGGTCTTTGTGCCGACGTACCGACAGAACTACGACGACCGTCAGTACCAACCGCACAATGCCCCCGCCAATCAGGGTTTCGCGGCGGCCGATCGGCACTTTCCGAAGAGCAAGTTGTTCTCCGAGATGCTGATGATCGAGACAGATCACGACATGCGAAACTCAGCTGACTTCATCTCGTTAGACCGGGCGGCCAAGAGTCTCATCCGCCTTCCCGGCGTTGCGATGGTGCAAAGCATCACCAGGCCGCTGGGCCGGCCACTGGAACATGCCACGCTGCCCTACTTGTTCACCACGCAAGGTAGCGGGAACGGCCAACAACTCCCGTTCAACAAGCAGCAAAACGCCAATACCAACCAGCAGGCCGCGATCACGACCCACTCTGTTGAAGTCTTGCGCAAAGAGATCGTGTTCTTCCAAAGGATGTCGGATGAGCTGCACAAGACGGTGCTCACCGTCGAGGATCTGCAACAGATCACCGACGAGATGAATTCGGAAATCTCAAATCTCGACGATTTCTTCCGGCCGATCAAGAGCTATTTGTTCTGGGAGAAGCACTGTTTCGACATTCCCATCTGCTGGGCGTTCAGATCGCTGTTCGAGGGGCTTGACAACATCGACCACCTGGCTGCTGATATCAAGGACGCCAGAACCTCCCTCGAGGCCCTGGATAGGCTCTTGCCCCAAGTCATCACGCAGCTGAAACTCACTGCCGACGACTCGGAGGCGTTGGCCGCTCTTTTGGTCAGCAGCTACGGTCAGTCGTCTCTACAGTCCACGCAGACCGACCAGACATTCGACGACTTGGTCAATGTGGGGCTCGATTTCGATCGTTCCCGCAGCGATGACTTCTTCTACATCCCCCGAGAAGGTTTCGACAATGAAGATGTCAAAACTGGTATGGCGCTTCTGATGTCGCCGGACGGCGAGGCGGCCCGCTTCATCGTCACCCACGAGGGCAACGCGATGGGTCCTGAAGGCGTGCAGCATGTCGGACAGTTCCCCACAGCGATAACCACGGCGCTGAAAGAGACTTCGTTGGCCGGCGCAAGAGTTTATATCGGCGGCTCTGGATCCAACGACAAGGACATCAAGGAGTACGCCGCGTCGGATCTGCTGATTGTGGCGATCGCGGCCTTCGTGCTGATCTTCTTGATCATGTTGTTCCTTACGCGAAGTCTGATGGCCGCCTTGGTCATTCCCGGCACCGTGGCTTTCTCCTACGCCGGCGCGTTCGGGCTCTCCATCCTTGTGTGGCAGCACCTCATCGGTCTGCCCCTGCACTGGTTGATACTGCCGCTGACATTCATCATCCTGGTGGCGGTGGGTTCGGACTACAACCTGCTGTTGATCGTCCGTATCAAAGAGGAGCTTCACGCCGGATTGAATACCGGTTTGATCCGTGCGCTCGGAAGCACCGGTGGTGTGGTGACATCTGCAGGGCTGGTGTTCGCGTTCACGATGTTGGCAATGCTCACAAGCGATCTCAGAACGATCGGCCAGGTGGGTTCGACGGTATGCATCGGCCTGCTGCTCGACACGTTGATCGTGCGGTCGTTTGTCGTGCCATGCATCGTCAGAATCCTAGGACCGTGGTTCTGGTGGCCGACACTGGTGCGTTCCCGCCCGCTGCCGCGGCGGTGAGGCCAGCCGAGTGGTCACCGCCCCGCGATGACCTTCGCCGTGATGACGCCCAGCTTGAGCATGCCGAACCAGGTTGAGGGGTTGAGCAGCGTCGGCCACCCGGTGCGCGCGCGATCTCTGCTCACGTCTTGCTCGTCGAATCGGTCGCGCAGCCATCGCAACGCCATGGGAGCAGACAGCGGATGCAGCAGCAGGTGACCGCAGAATCGGTCCCTGTGATAGGTGATCGCGGCTCCCGCTTCCTGATAGAACGCGACGAGCTTGTCGATCGCATCGACGCTGATGATGCGGTCATGCACTGCCTGCACGACCAGCACCGGGGGGCGAGGAATGGCCTGGCCCAACTTGGTCGCATCAAAGACGTCTCGCACGTCGGGCACATCCCAAAGCTCGTCGGCAGACATATCGACGTACGACCCGATGTCAGTGCCGCGCAGACGCCAGACGGCCTGCGCCGTTGTCATCGAGTGCAACTCGTCGAGCAACTGCTTGCCGTCGTCACTGGCGTGTTCGTCGACGACGCGTTGTGCGCCGGGAAAGACGTGCGTCAGTGCCGCAATCATTAGCGCGGCCAGGCCCGCGAAGAAGGTGCCGTTGAGGTGGCGTGCAACGCTGCCGCAGTCACCGACCGGTGAGCCGAGTACCGCGCCGACCACGTTGAGTTCAGGAGCGTAGTCCGCGTTGTGTTCGGCGGCCCAGGCCGAGGCGAGTCCGCCACCGGAATAACCCCACAGTGCGATTGGAGCTGCCGGTGACAAGCCCAGCCGCTCACAGTGCAACGCCGCGCGGAGGCCGTCGAGGATCCGGAAGCCCGGCTCATGGGGTGCGCCCCACATCCCATGGCATCCTTCGTGGTCGGGCACCGACACCGCCCACCCTTCCGCCAGCGCGGCGGCGACAAGTAGGTATTCGGACTGCACGAATGCTCCGATCGGCTTCGCGCCGCGGCGCAGGGCATATGACGGAAAGCATCGTGAGTTCACCGCATCGATTGCGCATTGATACGACAACACCGGGCAGACGCGCCCCGGATCGCGTTGTTCGGGCAGCAGAACGGTAGTCACCGCGACTTCGGGCTCGCCGTGCAAGTCGGTGCTGCGATAAAGCAGCTGCGTGGCACGCACCCGTTGGGCGATGAGACCGAGGAACCCCAGCTCTACGTCGCGGGATCGCAGCAGATCTCCGGGGTTTGCATCCTGATAGCCCGGCGGCGGTTGATAGAACGGATCTTCGTCGGGCACCCGCAACGGGGTGTCGCGGCGAAGCTTCTCGTGGTGCACGACAGGTGCCTTCTGAGCTGCAGTGAAGTTGTCGCTCATCGGCAACCGCTCCCCCCTCGGGCGGATGGCGTGAGGGCCATCCGAGTAGTTACCGCGGGCTACCCGTGAACGGCTGTTCGCTAAACGTCACGCCGCGCGGCGGCGTGTACCGCTACAGTGTTCGGGCGTTAGTGTGCTGTGGTCGGCCTCCGCGAACCAGCCGGCAGAAAAGTTGGGCGAATTCATGACCGCAGCAGCAGAGGTGTCGGTAATCGAATCCAGGGTCGGCCACTACTACCAGATGGATGGCACCTACCTGGTCGGCCGCGAAAAGCTACGCGAATACGCCCGCGCCGTGCAGGACTACCACCCCGCACACTGGGATACCGCCGCCGCCGCCGAACTGGGATATTCGGACCTGGTAGCGCCACTGACGTTCACCTCGGCACCCGGCATGACCTGCAATCGCCACATGTTCGAATCGGTGGTCGTCGGTTACGACACCTACATGCAGACCGAAGAAGTCTTCGAACAGCATCGCCCGATCGTGGCCGGCGACGAACTGCACGTCGACGTTGAACTGACCTCGGTACGCAGAATCGCCGGCAGAGACCTGATCACCGTGACCAACACCTTCACCGATACCGCCGGCGAGCAGGTGCACACCTTGCACACCACCGTCGTCGGTGTCACCGCGGAAGATGTCGATCCGGCGATCAAGACAGCCGTACACAACGCGATGATGCACGATGTGGACATTTTCGCCGTCGGTGAATCCGATGACGCGTACCAGAAGACGGTGCGTCCTGAGGGGGAAATTCGCATCGCCGACGGCGGCATGACCCGCACGCCGGGAACGCCGTCGTTCGACGACCTGTCGGTTGGCGACGAGCTACCGGTGCGCCATACGCGACTGTCCCGAGGCGACTTGGTGAACTATGCCGGTGTGGCCGGCGACGCCAACCCGATTCACTGGGACGAGGACATCGCCAAGCTGGCCGGGCTGCCCGATGTGATCGCCCACGGAATGCTCACCATGGGTCTGGGTGCCGGATTCGCCTCCGCATGGTCGGGCGACCCCGGTGCGGTTACCCGCTACGCGGTGCGGCTGTCGGCGCCCGCGATCGTGTCAGCCGCCGAGGGCGCAGACATCGAATTCAGCGGCCGGATCAAGTCGCTGGATCCGGCGACGCGCACCGGCGTCGTCATCGTCGCCGCGAAGTCTGCTGGCCGGAAGATCTTCGGCCTGGCGACGTTGCATGTCCGCTTCCGCTGACCTGGTCAGCTCGGGACGTTAGCCTGCAACGACGCCAGCGCATCGGTGCTCAGCCGGGCTAACTCCTCGGCCTCGGCCGGGTCGAGAGCGGCCGCGAAGATCTCCGCCATCCGCCGGTTGGTCACCTGCTCGATCTCTGCGTAGCGGTCCTTCTTCTCTGCGCCGTCCGCAAACGGTTCGGCCCAGCCGAACATCATGGTGTACTGAGGCCCCTTGTTGAGCATGTGCGCCTCGACCGGGGTGATGCCGGAGAGGGTGAGCGCGTTGAAGTGCACCCCTGCGCGCAGTTCCCGCAGCACGAACATCACCTGCAGCGCCCGGGCGACGGCATCGTCGGCCAACGGCATCGCGCGCCAGCCGGCGAACAACGGCAGCCCCGCAATCGGCGTCGTTGCGATGACCTTCTCCCCCAACGCGGCGATGCGATCCAACCCCTGCGCGCCGGACAGGTACTTGCGTGCAAACCCTGCGGCTTGGTCCGAATACAGTTGCGCTGCAGCGGCAGCGCCGCGCACCGCGACGCCTTCCTCCCACATCGCACTCAACGCGTTCGGTTCGAACACCGCAAACACCGCACTGACAGTGTCGCCGGTGACCTCACCCAGCACTCCCCCGCGTCCGGCGACGTAGCCCGCCAAAGGGTTCTGGTAGCCGGCGGCGACGCTCTCACCCAACGTCTCGGGATGCAGCATGAAAACAGCGACGGCCTGCTCCATCGCCGATCCTGTCGTCGCGGCAGCATCCAACATGTCGGTGTCGCTCATAGCCTTGGCTCCTCCTAAGTTCGAGTGTTTTCGTCGTGGATCACCGGGCGAGGTCCCACTGGCCGAAATCGGTTGCGAGGACGTCGTTCACGTCGACGTGCATGCCGTCGATCGTAAGACCCGGGTCGGATGCGGTGACGACTTCGCGCTGGAACAGTACGGCCGCGGGCTCGCGTTTGCCCCCCGACCACCCCTTCGTCTGCCACGCCCACCGATGCCCCGGAGTGGTCGAAGCTCCGATGACCCCGTCGGCGATCGCCCAGGCACACTGGCGAACACCGCCATAGATTCCTGTTCGAGCTACGCCCAGTACCGAGTTGATTCCCCGAAACCATTCGACTGCCAGGCTTTTCCACGTCTCGGAATCGACGTCTTCATCGACGCTGAAGAAGATCGGCGCCGACTGTGGGCCCCCGGCGGCGGTGTGCAGTTTCAACGCGGTCTGGGCGTCGGCGACGCCTCCGTCGTAGCCATGGGTGAAGTCCGACGGCGTCGGCCAACCCGGCTTGCCGAACTGGTAGCAGCTGACGATCTGCAGGCCGGCTGCCCGGAGCCGGTCTGCATAGTCGCGGGTGACCGGTTTGAAATCGAAGTCGGCGCCCGGCCGCGACTCGGATACGTAGACCAAGGCCCCGTCGAGGCCCGCCGCCCTGATCTGCTCGGGCTGGACCAACCGTTCTGTGAAGTCGACGAGTTGCAGACCCTCGGCGGCGGCTTTCGGTGTGCCGAGCGTCGCGCCGAGGGCGCCGGGAACGACCAGCGTCGGTGCGAGCAGCGCTGCATACCTAAGGACGTCGCGCCGGGATGCGGGTCTCGTCACAGGTGGAAGCGTATCCGCGCGTTGCGGAGTTAGTTCGTCGATGACCATTCGTCGGGCCGGTTTGGCGCCCAATTCTGTGGAGGGCTAATTTCCTGGGGTGATGTCTTCAGCTGCTAGCGCGGTCGCGCGGTGGATCACCCCATTCCTGATGGTTGCGGCCGTTGCCGGCCTAGGTCTCATTGCCGACCCGGCGCAGGCCCCGCCGATGCGCCTGGCCAATGGCGCGAACCCGCTGGACGGCAAGCCCTTCTATGTCGATCCCGCGTCGAAGTCGATGCGCGCCGCCAAAGGCGCCAATCCGCCCAATGCAGAGCTGACCGCGATCGCGAACACGCCGCACGCCTACTGGATGGACCAGGCGTCTACTCCCGCGGTGGACGCGAAGTACATCGCCACGGCGCAGGGTGCCGGCGCTGTGCCGATCCTGGCGCTGTATGGGATCCCGCACCGCGACTGCGGAAGCTTCGCAGCGGGTGGCTTCGGGTCGGCGGCGGCCTACCGTGGGTGGATCGACGGCGTCGCCTCCGCCATCGGCGCCGGACCGGCCGCGATCATCCTCGAGCCCGATGCGCTGGCCATGGCCGACTGCTTGTCGTCCGATCAGCGCCAGGAACGCTTCGATCTGATCCGCTACGCCGTCGACACCCTGACCAGCAACCCAGCCACGGCCGTCTACGTCGACGCCGGCCACTCGCGCTGGGTGAACGCCGAGGAGATGGCTGCCAGGCTCAACCAGGTCGGCGTGACTAAGGCGCGCGGTTTCAGCCTCAACACCGCGAACTTCTTCACCACCGACGAGGAGATCGGTTACGGCGAGGCGATTTCTGGAATGACGAACGGGTCGAACTATGTGATCGACACGTCGCGCAACGGCGCCGGACCAGCCGACGGCGATCTCTCGTGGTGTAACCCGACTGGCCGTGCCCTGGGGACCCCGCCGACCACGGCTACGGCGGGCGCGCACGCTGACGCGTATTTATGGGTCAAACGCCCGGGCGAATCCGACGGATCATGCGGCCGCGGCGAACCGCAGGCAGGCACCTTCGTCAGCCAGTACGCGATCGATCTCGCCCGCAACGCCGGCCATTAGGCTTCGCGCGTCTTTGCGGCACTGCTACTTGGCAGCGAGCTTGACGACCTGGCGTCCTTGGTTGATGACGTAGACGTTGGCGTCGCCGTCGACAGTGATTTTGGTCGGGCTCACAAGTCCGCTGAACGGTAACTGGGTCCAGTCGCCTCCGTCAGCAGGCAGCCGGGACACGGTGTTCGCCTTCACGTCGGTGGCATACAGATTGCCAGCGGCGTCGACTGCTAAGCCGCCGACGTGGGCGGTTACACCAACGATCGGCTCGGCAGTCGTTGCGTTCTTCGCGATCTTCACGATCTTGCCCATCATGGATACGAAAAGGTTGTCGTCGGCGTCGATCACCATGTGTCCCGGCCCGTTGACACCCGCGACGGGAAGCTCCGTTGGGGCGGCCGCACCGGGGGCGAGCTTCAACAGCTTGTTGTGTTGGACGTCGCCGAGGTAGACCGTGCCGTCTTGCGCCACTGCGATCTCGCTGAAGTATTGGAGCTTGTCGAAGGGCAGCGGTTCCGTGGTGGTGGAGCCGGGTCTGATGGTCTCGACAACACCATCGAGAGTGACGAAGTACAGTTTGCCGTCCGGTGCAACCGCCAAAGTCGACACCGTTGGATAACCGTTCAGCTTCAACGGGGTCGGTTGGATTGCCCCTGGCGCCAGCGTCGAGATCCCGAGGCCACCACCCAGGTAGAGGACGTTCTTCGCGTCGACCCCCATCGCCGTAAAGCCCATCGCATCGAGCGGAAGCGTGGTCTGCTTGCCCGCCTGCAACGGCACGTCGACCCTTCGGGAAGTGGGCGCAGAGCCCGGCGAACACGCCACCAAGAGACTGGCCACGACGATGGCGGCTACGCTGAGGAGAAATCCGCGCTCCGCCTCCTGTCGCCGCCACCACCACGGGCGCAGTTTCGTCTTCTCCGTCTCCACGCCAGGGATTCTAGGCTTGCTCTCCTCTCGGACATCCGAACCGCGCAGTGCCAGCAGTCCTTTGGGTCCGCGGAGCCCCCTACCAGTTCGTCAGGATGAAGTGGTTGATCGCCAGCGCGCCTAGGACGTTGGCAGCCAGCCACCAGCGGTGGGTTGGCCGGGGCAGCAAGGCTGGCGTCGCGGTCAGCCACACGGTGAAGCCCTGGCCTTGTCTATCCGTGGCGTTAGCGCCGTTTGACCACTCCGCCCGGTGGGTGTTCGTCAACGTCGTCGAGGATCAGTTCGCGCACGGCGCGACGCGGTCCGTACGGTCGCAGCATGGTGCTGGCCGGCCGGGGACGCACGTGCTGCGGCCACCAGAACCAGCGCCCGAGCAAGGTCGCCAGCGACGGCGTCATGAACGACCGCACGATCAAGGTGTCGAACAACAGACCCAGCGCGATCGTCGTACCCACCTGGGCCATCACCCGCAGCGGGCTGAACATGAACGTGGCCATGGTGGCCGCGAACACCAGACCGGCGGCGGTCACCACCGAGCCCGAACCTGCCATCGCGCGGATCGTCCCCGTCTTGAGCCCGGCGTGAATCTCCTCCTTGAACCGCGATATCAACAGCAGGTTGTAGTCCGAGCCGACCGCCAGCAGCAGGATGACCGCCATCGCCAGCACCATCCAGTGCAGCTTGATGCCCAGGATGTACTGCCAAAGCAGCACGGAGAGTCCGAACGAGGCACCCAGCGACAACAACACCGTACCGACGATCACGAAGGCCGCCACGACGCTTCGGGTGATCACCAGCATGATGACGAAAATCAGTGTGGCTGCGGCAATTCCGGCGATCATCAGGTCGATGTTGGAGCCGTCGTGCATGTCCTTGTATGTCGCGGCGGTACCGCCGAGGTAGACCTTGGCGCCCTCCCAGGGCGTGCCCTTGATCGCCTCGTGCACGGCCTGCTTGATCGGTGCGATGTGGTTGATGCCTTCAGGAGTCGCCGGGTCGCCTTCATGGGAGATGATCAACCGGACCGCGTGCCCGTCGGGCGAGATGAACTGTTTGAGGCCCCGCGCGAAATCCGGGCTCTTGAACGCCTCCGGCGGCAGGTAGAACGTGTCGTCGTTCTTCGCTTTATCGAAAGCATCGCCCTGGGCGGTGGCGTTGTCGGCCTGCGCCTTCGCCTGTTCGTTAAGACCCTGCGTGATCGCGTAGTTCGACATGATGGTGTCGAGGTTTCGTTGCTGGCTCTCGATCTGCGGCGGTATCAGCGCCACCAGTTTGGGCTGAATCTGGTCCAGCTTGTCGAGATTTGCGCTGAGCGCCTCAATGTTGTCGGTGATTTCGTCGATGCCGTCGAGCGCGTCGAAGAGGGACCTGATCGTGTAGCACACCGGGATGTCGTAGCAATGCTTCTCCCAATAGAAGTAGCTGCGGATCGGCCGGAAGAAATCGTCGAAGTTGGCGATCTGATCGCGCAACGATTCGGTGATCTTCACGGTTTCTTTGGTGAGCAAGGTGGTTTCGTGCGTCGTGTTGCTGAGGTCCTGAGTGACCTGCATCTGCTCATGCAGCGTTGCCATCGTCTTGCGCAGCTCGTCCGCCTGTTTGAGCAAGTTGTTCGCCTGCTCCTCTTGGTAGTGCTGAGTCTGGATCCGCCCCGCGGCCTGCGCGCCCATCTGGAACCCGAGGGTGCTGTGGTCGAGCGGCGTGCCCAGCGGCCGGGTGATGGTCTGCACCCGACCGATACCGGGGATGTGGAAGACCGCCTTGGCGACCTTGTCCAGGACCAGGAAGTCGGCCGGGTTACGCAGGTCGTGATCGGTCTCGATCATCAACAGCTCAGGATTCAACCGGGCTTGATCGAAATGCCGGTCGGCGGCGGCATAACCGACGTTCGCCGGGGTGTCGGGCGGCAGGAAGTGGCGGGTGTCGTAGTCGGTCTGGTAGCCGGGCAGTGCGAGTAGACCGACCAATGCGACCGCGATGGTCACCGCGAGAACCGGTGCGGGCCAGCGGACGATGGCGGTGCCGATGCGACGCCAGCTCCGCGTTTGCAGCTTTCGCTTCGGGTCCATCAGCTTGAAGAACGACGCCACCGTCAGCACCGCCGGGCCCAGCGTCAGCGCCCCGAGAACCGCCACCAGCATGCCGACGGCACAAGGCACGCCCAGCGACTCGAAGTAGGGCAACCGGCAAAAGCTCAAGCAGTACATCGCGCCGGCGATGGTCAGCCCCGACCCCAGCACGACATGCGCCGTGCTGTGGAACATCGTGTAGAACGCCTCTTCGCGGGTCTCGCCCGAGCCGCGGGCCTCGTGGTAGCGGCCGACCACAAAGATGGCGTAGTCCGTTCCGGCGGCGATCGCGAGCAGCACCAGCATGTTGTTGGCGAAGGTCGAAAGCCCCATGATGCCGTAATTGCCCAGCGTCGCGACGACACCGCGGGCCGCGGCTAATTCGATGAAGACCATGGTCAGCATGATGAGAACGGTGCTGACCGAACGATAGACAAACAGCAGCATTACGACGATGACCATGATGGTCACAAGAGTGACCTTCGCGATGCCCTTCTCACCCGCGTGGGACTGATCGGCAATCAGCGGACCCGCGCCGGTGACGTAGGCCTTGATTCCCGGCGGCGCAGGCACCGAGTCAACGATCTTGCGGACGGCCTCGCTGGACTCGGTGGACAGGCCGCCGCCCATGTTGCCGGACAGATAGACCTGGACATACGCGGCCTTTTGGTCGTGGCTCTGGGAGCCGGCGGCGGTCAACGGATCACTCCAGAAATCCTGGATGTGCTGGACGTGTTTCTTGTCTTGCTCGAGTCGCTTGACGATCTCGTCGTAGTAGCGGTGCGCCTCTGCCCCCAGCGGCTTGTCGCCCTCCAGGAGGACCATCGCCGAGCTGTCGGAATTGAACTCCTTGAACGTCGATCCGACGCGCATCATCGACTGGAAAGACACCGCGTCTTTGGGGCTCTGCGACACCGAGTGGGTCTTGGAGACGACCTCGAGCTGCGGGGAAATGGTGTTGGTGACGAAGACGATGCCCAACCACACCAGGACGATCGGCAACGCAAGCCGGTGGATCATCCGCGGCAGGAACGGCGGGATCAGCGGCTGGTCGACGCGCGGCGCAGCCTCGGTGGTCTCGCTCATGCGGACTTGTCCAGACAATAGACGAAGGCGTTCACAGTTTCGTTGGGATCTGAGCGATTCGGAGTCTTGATGACGTCACCGCTCCCGTCGTGCTTGTTCACCACGAATTGGCAGGCGATCCAACTGCCGTCTCCTTGCGCCACCAGATTTGCCGGGATGCCGGGCTTCGTTGAACTCAATTCTTTGCTCCAGGGCAAGGGCACGTTGAGGGCCTGCTGCGGGTGGGAGTTTTCGTCGAGGTAGTTGATGGTTGCCGTGCTGCCCGGTGGACCCCAGACCTGGAGCGTGATCGTCTTGGCGTTGAATTCGTCGAGGACCTCGCCCGAGGTGCCACCACCGAACGAACCTTTGTGAACACCGAAGACGCCGTGAAGCCGGTAGACGACGAATCCCGACAACGCGATAACTGCCGTAAGTGTGAGGATGAGCCAGAATCGGGCGAACAGACCTGCCAGACCTTTGCGTTTGGCCGGTTGGCGGGCCGCCGTTTTGCTCTCGCTGCCAGCAGAGCCCGGGCTCGTCAACGGCTCGGTCCTTGGCTCAGTTGTCGCCATGGGCGCTTTCCTAACCTGTGACGAGAGACCCTCAACTACTTAGCTTGTACGTCAGCTTAGCTACCCTAACCTAATACGTGGTCCGTAGAAGAAATCTCGGCGTACTGCATCAAGACCTCGCCAACATGCGAAACGACAGCAGCGGACCGGCTCTCCTACTTTCAAGCAGGTGGTTTGGACGCTCGACCTGGCATTAACTCAGCCGCCACTGCAATCCCGTCAACGGCCTGCATGACGAGCAGGAGCTTCGGGGCACCGAGTGCCCCCCGGCCTGTTCGGAGGTTCGGTCGACCGCGCTCGCGACGCGGACGGGTCGCGGCCGGTCTATCTACCGCGAATTTTGGGAACCCGGAGATGCTGGAGAGAAGCGCGGGAAGGCGGGAAAATCGCGCGCAATCGGAGTGTCCTGGTAATCCGAAAACCTCTGTCATGCAACAGCTTTAGCGTATTGGATTGCGGAGTCAGTTCTCGATGTTCTCATTGCGATAACGGTGAGCGGGCGCGGTCGACCTCATCACGCGCGCTAGGTCTTGCTACGCACAACGATACCGTTGAGCAGTTTCTCAAGCGCTGCGAGCGAATCTCGGCTCTCGCGCACCGGGTCCGATGAGCGGGCAACCGTCATCGCGGCTTCACACATCGCGCCATGAATGAGGTGCGCCAGCGGCTCCACGCGCTGACGCTTGAGGTGACCGTCACCGATAGCCTGCGAAAGTCCCTGCCGCAGCAGGGACGTGACATGTTTATCCTCGAGCTCGCGCATCATCTCCCAGCCGAGGACCGCCGGCGCATCGATCAGCGTAATGCGCTGCGCGCCCGGATCCAGTACCGCGTCGAAGAACGCCCGGCAGCCACGCAAGAAGTTCTGCCAGCTGTTGCTGCCGCCTCGGGCAGCGCGCATCACGGTGTGGCCGATTGCGCGCTGCTCGGCTTCGTAAACCGCGGCAAAAAGCGCGCGCTTGCCCGCGAAGTGGTGGTAGAGGGCGCCCTTCGTCATGCCGGCACGTTCGACGACGACATCGACGGAAGTGGCGTCGAAGCCGTCAGCGGCGAATGAACGGCGCGCCACCGACACGATCTGCTCGATGGTGAGGCGCGTGCGTTCTGCTTGAGTACGGGGGCGGGGCACGATAGTCAGCATAACGTACTCTCGGTACATACTTGCGGTACATACCGTCAGTATGTTTATACTGCCGGTATGCAAATGCGACGGCACGTCTGTTCGCTCTGCGAGGCCGGTTGCGGTTTGGAGAGCAGCGTGGATGCGGGTGCGGTCGTCTCCATTCGCGGCAACCCCGACCACGTTTTGAGTCGCGGGCATGTGTGCCCGAAAGCCTTCGGGCTCAAAGAGCTTCATGTCGATCCCGACCGCATACGCACACCGCATCTCCGCGGCGCCGACGGTCGACTTCAGCCCACGTCCTGGGAGGAGGCGTTCGCGGTCGTCGATCAACGGCTCACCGCCGTCATCGACCGGCACGGCGCGGATGCGGTTGCCTTGTACCTCGGCAATCCAGTGGCACACGACTTCGCCACGACGCTGTATGGCAGTGCCGCGATGCGGGCCCTCGGCTCACGCAACATCTACACCGCGAACACCGTCGACGCGATGCCGAAGTTCGTGGCCTGCCAACTTATGTTCGGCGGGATGTACACGGTGCCACTGCCCGACGTCGACCGCTGCTCATATCTACTGATCTTGGGCGCCAACCCGATGGTGTCCAACGGGAGTCTGCTCACCGCACCAGGTATGCGGGCACGGCTACGCGCACTGCAGCGCCGCGGGGGACGGTTAATCGTGGTCGACCCCAACCGAAGTCGAACCGCCCAAGAGGCCGACGAGCACTATCCGATCCGGCCGGGCACCGATGCGCTGCTACTGGCGTCGTTGGTGCAGGTGCTGTTCAGTGAGGGGCGGATCGATCTTGGCCGGCTGGGCCCGCACGTTCGCGGCGTCGAAACCGTTGAGGAAGCCACACGCGACTTCTCCCCGGAAAAGGTTGCCCCGCACTGCGCAATCCCGGCCGACGAGATCCGCCAGCTCGCGCGTGATCTCGCCGCCGCGCCGGCGGCCGCCGTGTACGGCCGCACCGGCACATGCACTCAGCGATTCGGTACCGTGTCGAGCTGGCTGATTGACGTCCTCAATGTGCTGACCGGCAACCTCGATCGGCCCGGCGGCGCCATGTTCGCCCGACCGGCAGCCGATCTGCGACTGGTGACCGCCCAACGAACGGGCACCGCGATCGGGCGGTGGCGCAGCCGCGTGCGTGGCGCCCCCGAAACGCCCGGAGAGCTGCCGCTGGCTTGCCTTGCCGAGGAGATCGACACGCCTGGAGCAGGGCAGGTGAAGGCGCTGATCACCGTCGCCGGCAATCCGGCGCGCTCAGCTCCGAACAGCTCTCGCCTCGCGGCGGCGTTCGAGCAGCTCGATCTCATGGTCAGCCTGGATCTGTACCGCAATGAAACGACACGGCACGCGCATGTACTGTTGCCGGCGCCCTCGCCGCTGACCAAGCCCCACTACGACTTGTTCTTCGGCCATTTCGCGATCCGCAACACCGCCACCTACTCACCGCCGGTGCTGCCCGCCCAGCCCGGCGACAAAGCGGACTGGCAAATCTTGCTGCGCTTGATCGGAATCCTGGCACGGCAAGGCGCCACCGCCGACCTGAAGGCCATCGACGATATGGTTGCCGAATCGCTGAACCGTGCCGTCAGCAGCGACGAGCAAGCCGGCGGCACTTCGACGGTCGAGCCCGGCGAGCTGGACGGCCCCGAACGTCTGCTGGACTTGCTGTTGCGTGCCGGGCCGTACAGCGACGGCGGCCAACCGCTGACCCTCGCCCGGGTGCGTGAGTATCCCGACGGGATGGATTTCGGCCCACTGAGCCCACAACTGCCCGGGATACTCAACACACCATCGGGGCAGATCGAGCTCGCCCCGCCACCGCTGGTGGATGATGTTGCCCAGCTGCGCACCAGCATGCTCCGGCCCCGCAAACACAGCATGGTGTTGGTCGGGCGGCGTCACCTGCGGTCGAACAACTCCTGGATGCACAACCTGCCCACGCTGGCCAAAGGACCAGACCGGTGCACGTTGCAAATTCACCCCACCGACGTCGCACGTCTGCAGCTCGGCAAGCACGCCCGGATTAGGTCGCGCGCCGGTGTCATCGACGCTCCGGTGGAGGTGACCGACGCAGTCGGTCCCGGCGTGGTCTCCCTACCGCATGGTTGGGGGCATGACGAACCCGGAACAGCTGCCGCTATCGCGGCACAACAGCCGGGAGTCAACAGCAACGTCTTGGCTGACGGCATAGAGCTCGATCCGCTATCCGGCACCGCGGTGCTCAATGGCATCCCGGTACAGATCACTGCTGCACCACCTTTCGAGGCCACGGGGGAGAACTTCGATGACCGCTGAGACTGTGCTGCGCGAAGCATTGCGCAACTACGCCGAGGCTAAGAACCGACACGACGTCGAAGCGATCGTGGCCGCATACGCACCCGACGGCAGCTACCAAGACTCTGGTGTTCCTCAGCCGGTCACCGGCCACGCGGACTTGCGCAAGTTCTACGCGGCCTTCTTCGGATCGGTGCCCGATTACCGGGGCCACTTCGAGGGAACGGCATTCGGCGACGACACGGCCGTGGTCTGGGGGCGCATGACCGGGACGGTGGGGAACAATCTCCTCGGCCTGACCACCAATCCCGGCAGCCGCATCGATGTGCCTGTCACGTTCGTATGCACCTTCCGCGGCGGGCAGCTCACCAGCGACTGCGGCTACTTCGACACCAGGATCCTTCATCGCCAAGTCGGCCTCGCAGGGGTGCCGTCGGCGTCGACGGTCGCATCCTTCGTCGCGGGTTGGGCCCGCTTCTGGGCTGCGCCCACGGACACCACCCTGGTTCGCGGCCTCGTCACCGACGATGTTGCGCTGCACTGGCCGGGCATTGCCGAACCATTGCGCGGACGCGATGCCTATGTCGCCCAACTGGCCGCCGCGCTCAAGCACATTCCGGACCTGACGTTATCGGTCGCCGACTACGCGCACCGGGGCAACGTTCTGCTGATCGCGTGGGAAGGCCGCGGGACGGTCGGTGGAGCGCTACGGCGCTGGAGCGGTGTCGACCGGCTCCGGCTTCGAGACGGTCAAAGCGCCGAGACGACGGTCGTATTCGATACGCGGATCCTAACGCCCGGCCGCAATCAGCACCCAATGCCGCCCAAACCGTAACTGAGGAGGTAGCTTTCGTGCGCGCAATCATCCAACATGAGTGGAACGGTCCCGCGTCCGTACGGTTAGCGCAGGCCCCTGAACCGCGGCCGGCTCCGACCGAGGTGAAAGTCCGGGTTCACGCCGCAGGTGTCAACCCGGTGGACTACTACACAAGTGGCGGTCAGGCCTATAACCGGGTGCTCGATCTGCCGTTCATTCATGGTTGGGACGTGGCGGGGGTAGTCGAGGAGACTGGCTACGGCGTCAACCGATTCCAGGTCGGCGATCGGGTTTTCGGAATGCCGTGGTTCCCGCGGCAAGCGGGCGGATACGCCGAGTTCGTCACCGGGCCGTCGCGGCATTTCGCGGCTATGCCCGCTGAGTTGGACTTCACCGAAGCGGCCGCCCTGCCGCTCGCGGGGCTCACCGCATGGCAGATGCTTGTCGACGTCGCCCACGTTGCGCCCGGCCAGCGCGTGCTGATATCCGGTGCCGCTGGGGGCGTTGGGCATTTGGCGGTCCAGATCGCCAAAGCGCACGGCGCTTACGTCATCGGCACCGCCCGCGCCGCCAAACACCGCTTCCTTGCCGAGCTGGGTGTTGACCAGGCGGTGGATTACACCGCAACGGCGGTCCACGAGGTAGTCCGTGGTGTGGACGTGGTGATCCAGATGTTCGGCGGTGATGCTGGTACCGAGGCGTTGGAATGTCTTCGTCCCGGCGGGATTCTGGT
This sequence comes from Mycobacterium sp. NGS62, assembly GCF_059812285.1. Taxonomy (NCBI): domain Bacteria; kingdom Bacillati; phylum Actinomycetota; class Actinomycetes; order Mycobacteriales; family Mycobacteriaceae; genus Mycobacterium; species Mycobacterium sp. NGS62. The sequence continues at coordinate 48,213 of NZ_JCALCK010000009.1, forward strand.
CAGCGCTCAAGCCGCCTGGACGCCAGGGCTGTACGAGCGTGCGAAAGAGCTCGGCGTTCATGCCTACGACTACCTGGTCGAGCCCGACGCAGCTGGCCTTCAGGGCCTCGCGCAGCTGGTCGAAAGCGGACAATTGCGGGTGCATATCGCCGAGCAACTCCCGCTATCCGACGCGGCGCGTGCCCTGACCATCAGCAGCCAGGGCCGCACCAGCGGCAAGATCATTCTCACCGTGGTGTGAACGAACATGACTTCTCGTGCATTGCGTGTCGGGATCGTGGCGCTGCTTGCCGCCGACCAATGGCCGGGCGCCGAACCTGACCAACTTGTCCGTATGGTGCGGACCGTCGAGGATCTCGGCTTCGACTCGCTATGGGCCAACGACTCGTTGATTGGCCCGCGAATCGAAGCACTGACCTTTCTTGCGGCTGCCGCTTCGGTGGCGAAGCGGGTGACACTTGGCACCGCTGCGCTTCTTCCCGCGTTGCGCAGACCTGTGCAAGCCGCGCAAGCGCTAGCCTCCATCGATCGATTGGCACAGGGTCGACTCGTCGTCGCTGTCGGTGCCGGCTTTCCGGGGATATCGGAGACCGAATATGCGGTGTCGGAAGTGTCATGGCGACGGCGCTCCAGGCGGCTCGACGAGACTGTTGCGCTCTGGCGGCAGCTCTGGGCCGGAGCGGGTCCGAGCGCGTTTCACGGCGATACGATGGCCCTCAGTGACATCCCCTCTGGCATAACGTCGTTCAATCCCGCCGGGCCGCCCGTCTGGCTTGCTGGCGACACGCCGCGCGCCCGCGCTCGCGCCGGGTCGGCATATGACGGTTGGCTGCCCTACCCGCCCACGCCGGCGGGTTTCGCGGCGGGTCTAGGTGACGTTCGCGCCGCGGCCGAGCTGGCTGGGCGGCCAACTGACGCCGTCACTCCAGCGCTTTTTGTGACGGTCCTGGTGACGGACTCGCCCGACGGCGGTCGATCCGAACTTGACCGATTCACCAACGCAACGTATGGGTTTCCGCTCGCGGTCGTCGAGAGTCTGCAGGCTTTCGCCGCCGGGTCCGCTGAAGCGGTTGCGGCCAAGCTAGCGAACTACATCGATGCCGGAGTGCGCCACTTGGTCTGCCGTATCGGGGTGCTCACGCAGGATGCATTCCAGGTGCAGCTCGAACGACTGCGAGATGTGAAGGAACGCTTGGAGAAGTCGTCCCATGCTTACCCGTGAGCGCACGACGGTCGGCTTGCTCCGCGAGTACCAGAGCTTCGCGGATTTGTTGGCCACGCTCGATATGTCGATGTGGACCCGAGCCACCCGCTGCGCCGGTTGGCAGGTGCGCGACGTCGCCGCCCATGTTGTGGGACAGGCGATCGACACCGTCACGGGCGCAAGCGGTACGCGAAGCGCCGATGAACAGGCGGCATCGCTGCGCGCCCAGCCGCCCCACGGCCTCGCCGCCCAGATGTGGGAGATCGGAGAGTCGACGGCAGCGCTGGTGGCCGCCTTCGGCGACGACATCTGGGCCCAGCCCAGCCCAGCACCGGGATTGACCGTCGGCCGGGCGATACATGCTCTGTTGATGGACGCGTACGTGCACGCCGACGACATCCGCGACGCCATCAACCATCCATCGGATCCCGGCGAGGGACGTTATGACAGCCTTGATTTCGTCCTTGACGCACTCAGTCGCGACCCGATCGCTGCAGCCGACTCGCACGTAGGCCGCCTGCTTGCGATACCGGCCGCGGCATTCACAAAGGACAGCGGAATCGACGCCCACGAATTCCTTCTCGCTGCTACCGGGCGCCGCGACCCGCGCATGCTGGGTCTTCCCGAAACGGTCAATATCTTTCGAGCGTGACTGGAACCTTGCCCGCAGCTCAGTAACAGGCTCTTCCGAATGGCTTGCAGCCCTGGGTAAGTAAGTCCTGACGAATGGATTGCCGGGAACCTGTCCGAGCTTTGCCCGCCCGGGTGTTCGTCACAGTGATCGTCGATCTGACCCCCGTGCTGGTCGGCACTGGGCGGGGACCCGAGTCATACGCTCCGGCGCATGACCGCCCCGGATGCTCGACTCACTCACCCGGTCAGTCAACGCTCTGAAATACGCAGCCCCCGCAGGACGCGTTCGTGAGACACATAACGATGACATGGCACCACCGCTGAGAAAACGACACGCAGGGTGAGACCCTACAAACCGCCCGGCTCTCACCGCGCCATGTTGGCGAACCGCGACAGATGTAGCTGATGAGCGACGGTCACCGTCTTGGTTGGGCCGTTGCGGTGTTTCGCGAGAATCAGATCCGCCTCGCCGCCGCGCGGGTCGTCGCGCTCGAATGCGTCTGGACGGTGCAGCAGAACCACCATGTCCGCATCTTGTTCCAGAGAATTATGTACTGAGATCCCCTGGGCCACAAAGTTATGCGTGTCCGTGACGGTTCCATCGTAAACATCTTGCTCACCGATGCTACTGATCTCCACGATCTGATCCCAGAACACATCGCTTGTCGCCAGCGCATGAATCTCGCGGTCTTCAAGTAACGCCGCAGCACGGTGCAAGCGTCCGCGGCTAGGTGCGTGCTTCCACATCGTGGATCCGCAGAACTGCGTAGCCATGGCAGCAGCGAACTGCCGGTGTGTCATCTCCCGGCTTACCAACGATGTCTTGACCTGCGTCCAAACCTCTTTGGGTACGGTATCGAGGTTGGTGTTACGGACGACACGCTCGAGTTGAGTGAGCACCTTTTGTGCGGCAACGGCTTTCATACCGTGTGCGCCGACTCGGTGGAGGAACCTCGTTTGGTTTTCCGCACCGTAGATGTACAGGTGCCAGCAGTCGCGATATCCGGCCTTCAATACCCGTTTGATCCGAGCGAATACCCCGACGCGAAGGAGCAGGGCAGCAACGTCATCGACCAGGCGCCGACTCGTCGATGCATAGTAAATCTGCGCCGCGCCATTCTTGTCGTCCCAGCGCACCGAGCCGTCAGTCGCCCACAGATGGCGCAGGAATAACGCCACTTGATCGGTCGGCAATGCGAAAACTCGCTGCGGGACGAACTTCTCGTAGCTGCGCAGCCCGAACAACCCGAGCTCGTCCAGCCATGCGGCAATCGGGTTACGTCGCCCATGTGTCAAGTGATACGGCGCTGGGAGCCGCAGGGTCGTGACTCGCGCTGCCGGGTAGTCGTCGCGAACGGCGGTCACCCCGAAGTACGCGGCCGAAATCGTCACCGCAGCGAGGTTGGCTTCGTCCACAGATGCATACCGGATCGGCTGGTTCTTGACGCAGGAGCCGTCGCCGATCATGTGTCCGAGCAGTACCACCTCGGAGTCAGCCATCCGCTGCGTGCCAACCGGCTCCGGAACCCGTCGCGGCACGGCAAGCCGGTCGCCAACCGTGAGCTGATCCAACGGAGTCCAGCCGTCTAGCGTCATGAACGGATGGTTACCGGTGGCTTCAACTTCACGTCCGGACGCCAGCCGCAGGCGGAACACCTCCTTGCGCCCACTCGGGAACACATTGGTCATGGGACGAGCCACCATCCGCAGTTGCTCGTCGAGCGACCACACCAGCGGCCGCTCGCCGGTGCGCATCAGCTCACCAAAGGTGACTTCGGCGCCGTTGTCAGCCCGCAGGATTCGCGTCGACGCGGTCAGACAGCCCGATTCACGAAGGTCCGATAACATCGGCTTCTTGTCGGTGCGTTGCTCCGGGCCACGGTTGAGCTGGCTGATCGCGATAACCGGAACTTCCAGTTCCTTCGCCAAAAGCTTTAAGTGCCGCGAGAATTCGGAGACCTCCACCTGTCGCGACTCGAACTTCTTGCCCGAGGACATCAGCTGCAGGTAGTCGATCACGATCAGCCGTAGGTCTGATTTCTGCCGCAGGCGCCGCGCCTTGGCCCGGATCTCCATCATCGTCAGATTCGGCGAATCGTCGATAAACAGTGGCGCTTCACTAATTTCGCTCATCCGCCGCGCCAAGCGGGTCCAGTCGTCGTCGCTCATCCGACCCGAGCGCATATCGGCCAGCTTGATTTTCGCCTCGGCTGACAACAGCCGCATCACGATCTCAGACTTGCTCATCTCGAGGGAGAAGATGACGCTGGCCATCCGGTTCTTGATCGAGCAGGACCGCATGAAATCCAGCCCGAGGGTGGAGTTGTGCGTCGGCACCATGCCGCGGCCGGCTAGATACAGATGTGCGCCATTGTCGACCTGCACGCAGCGCACCGGAACACTGCGCACCCGTCGCACCGCGTCCAGTTGCAACACCGGCGCCATCAGCGCCGCGCCGCCCCCGCCATACCGCCCAATCGAGCCAGCACCCGCGATCGTGTCCAGCCCGCAGCGCAACGTGGCTGTCGTGCGAACGCCATATCCCGTCGGCCAGAGATGCTCAGCATCGGCGACAATCACTGTCCCGTCGGAGAACTCGACCTCATAGCAGGGCCGGCCCAGCATCACCTCGGTCGCGGCTACCACTCGCGTCGGCTGCCCGTCGGCGCTGAGCAGCAGGTCGCCGACGGCGACATCGCCCATCGTGGTCCAGCCGGTCGGCGTCGGCAGTGGGGTATCCAGCGCCAGTGCCTTGCCGACACCGGGTCGCGCCGCGATGATGATCATCTGCCCGGGATGCAGACCGTTGGTCACCTCGTCGAGTTCGGCGAACCCCGTCGGCACACCACGCGCGACCCCGCCGTTGGAGGCGATGGCATCGATCTCGTCCATCGTCGGCTGCAGCAGGTCTTCCAGCGGGACGAAGTCCTCGGAGAGCCGCCGATCGGCCACGTCATAGATCTCGGCCTGGGCCCGGTCGACCACCTCGGCGACGTCTGCGCCCTCCGCACCGGCATACCCGTACTGCACCACCCGGGTACCGGCTTCGACCAGCCGGCGCAGCAGTGCCTTCTCGGCCACGATGCTCGCGTAGTACCCGGCGTTGGCTGCGGTCGGCACCGTCGAGATCAGGTCGTGCAGATACGGCGCGCCGCCGATCCGCCGCAGCAGACCACGGCGGTCCAGTTCGGCGGCAACAGTCACCGCGTCGGCCGGCTCCCCGCGCCCGTACAGATCGAGGATGGCGTCATAGACGTTCTGGTTCGCCGGCCGGTAAAAGTCGCCTGGCCGCAACCGCTCCAGCACGTCGGCGATGGCGTCCTTGCTCAGCAGCATCCCACCGAGCACCGATTGCTCGGCCGCGAGATCCTGCGGCGGCTGGCGGCCGAAGTCCTCGCTGGGGGCGTCCGTGCCGGGGTTTCCGAGATCGTCAACGACCGCCATGAGTCCCCACCTCCTCCGGCACACCGGTCGAACGTCCATTCGATCCGGATGCTATGAACGCTAGGTCAATGCACCGACACTGCCGAGCGCCGGGTTGACGGTAAAGGTTGCTGGCAAGGACTCCAAGTGGCGTTGTTTATGAAGCTGTGGATCGACTGTGCATATCTGTCAGCGGCCGTGTTAGGGGGGTGTGGAGAACCTGTGGAGCACTGTCGAGCCGGACCGCATTACTGCAGATAAGCGCACCACAACGGCACGCAAATTGTGTGGATGGGAATCTCTTCGGCGTGTCGTGTCAGGTTGCCGACTCGGGCGTGTTGCGTTGCGGCAGCCTATGCCGCCCGTTAACAGACGGTTACGTTCGCTAACGGGCGTGCGCGCGGAAAAGTTCGCCAGTCCAACGCCGACAACCCCGGCGGAGCCGGTTTGGGCTCCCGCCGGGGTGACGGTGGAACGGGTCAGCTTTCGGCGACGACGTCCAGCGCGATCTCGACATTGACGTCGGGATGCAGATGCACCGTGATCGGGTGCGCGCCGAGGGCCTTGATGTGCGCCTTGGGCAGCCGGATGATGCGCTTGTCCAGGTTGGGGCCGCCGGCCTTCTTGATCGCGGCCACGACGTCGCCAGCGGTCACCGATCCGAACAGCTTGCCGCTGTCCCCGGACGTCTTGACCGGCAGCGACACCCCATCCAGCCCCTCGATTGCCGCCTTGAGTTCGTTGGCGTGGTCCAGGTCGCGCACCTGCTTGGTTTCGCGGGCACGACGGATGTCGTCGACCTGCTTCTGCGCGCCTCGAGACGCGACGATCGCCAGCCCCCGCGGCAGCAAGAAGTTGCGTCCATATCCGTCTTTAACCTCGACGGTGTCGCCGACGGAACCCAAGTGGTCGACCTCGGCAGTCAAAATCAGCTTCATCGTTTCGTGCTTTCGTTCTGCGGTGCGGATTTACCGCGCCGAGGAGGTGAAGGGCAGCAGCGCTACCTCGCGGGCGTTCTTGACCGCGAGCGCGATGTCGCGCTGATGCTGGACGCAGTTGCCGGTCACCCGGCGAGCGCGGATCTTGCCGCGCTCGCTGATGTAGGTGCGCAGCAACGTGGTGTCCTTGTAGTCGATCACTTGGTCCTTCTTGGCGCAGAACACGCACTTGCGCGTCTTGACCGGCTTTTCCGGAGCCGGGCGCCGCTTATTGGACTTGGCCATTGTTTGTCTCTTTCGTTCTGTCGTTCAGGTATCAGAAGGGAGGCTCGTCATCACCGCCGCCGAACGAGCCGGAGGCGGGGGCGCTGCCCCACGGGTCGTCGCCGCCGCCGGCCGCGGGGGCTTGCGCGGGGGCCGGACGGGAGCCGCCGCCGCCACCACCGCCGAAGCCGCCACCGCCGCCGCCACTGCGGCTGACCTTGTTGACCTTGGCGGTGGCGTAGCGAAGCGAGGGGCCGATCTCGTCGACCTCGACCTCGAACACCGTGCGCTTCTCGCCTTCACGGGTTTCGAATGAACGCTGCTTGAGCCGGCCCTGCACGATCACCCGAGAACCCCGGGTCAGGCTTTCCGCGACGTTCTCCGCCGCTTCCCGCCAGATGTTGCACCGCAAGAACAGCGCCTCGCCGTCTTTCCATTCGCCGGCTTGGCGGTCATAGATCCGCGGGGTGGAGGCCACGGTGAAGTTCGCCACCGCAGCACCGGACGGGGTGAACCGCAGTTCGGGGTCAGCGGTCAGGTTTCCGACAACGGTGATGGTGGTGTCACCAGCCACAACGACCTCCTGGCATCGGCGGGTGGATTGTCATTTCGCTGAGCCTACGCAAGGGCTACGACGCCCCGCGACCATTCGCCCACAGGCCTAGTGCTTGTCGGTGCGCATCACCTTGGTGCGCAGCACCGACTCGTTGAGGCTGAGCTGACGGTCAAGCTCGGACACCGTCGCCGGCTCGGCTTTGACGTCGATCACGGCGTAAATACCCTCAGGGTGCTTCGCGATCTCGTACGCCAGCCGGCGCTTGCCCCAGATGTCGACCTTGTCTACCGTGCCGCCGTCCTTGCGGATGACATTGAGAAAGGCCTCCAACGACGGAGCTACGGTGCGCTCGTCGAGAGTGGGGTCAAGGATGACCATGATTTCGTATGGACGCATGGGAACCTCATCACCTCCTATGGTCGTCTGCGGCCACGGTCTTTTCCGTGGCAGGAGGGTCGCCTGCGTCGGCAACCGACTCAGGCTACCGGACCGTGCCTGGGCTGCGAAATCCGACAGCTGGCGTCGAGACTGCGGTGACGGCGTCGCGACTGCGGTCAGGTCGCGACTCGGGCGATTTTCGCGCCCTGGACGCAGGCTCGGCGACGCCGGGGCGCCGGCGTAGCCAACCCGGCAGCCAGCGCGGTGGTGCATCGTCGGCCCAGTCGAATACTCCGCCCGCCGGGTCGTCGATACGCCCGCGCCAACGGACCAAGTCTTCGTCGGGGCGATAAATCTGGCGCACCACGATCGCGCACAGCACCACCACCGCGACATCGCGCACCAGCACCGCCGCGGTGAACCACTGCTCGGGCAGCCCACGGTTGGGCACGCCGTAGAGGTAATACATCCGCGGTACCCACACCAACGCATCCAGCGTCATCCACGCCAACAGCACCCGGCGGTGCGGCAATGCCAACACCGCAAGCGGCACCAGCCACAGCGAGAACTGCGGGCTCCACACCTTGTTGGTCAACAGGAAGGCCGCGACCACCAAAAATGCCAACTGCGCAACCCGGGGCCGCTGCGGGGCGGTCAATGCGACGTAACCGATTGCCAAGCAACACAACACGAACAACACCGCCACGACGGTGTTCAGCACGGTCGGCGGCTGCCAGAAACCCAGGGAGGGATCGAAACCTTGCCAACCGGTGAACGATTTGACGACGTTGTACAGCGAATCCATGTCGTCGCCGCGGCGGGTGTTGAGCCGGAAAAACTCCGACCAGCCGCGCGGAAACAGCACCATCACCGGCAAATTCACCAATAACCATGTCGCCACCGTCGTGGCCGCGGTGCGGGCCAGCTCACCGAGGCGACCGGTCCTGATACCCAGCACCAGCAACGGGCCCAACAACAACAATGGGTAGAGCTTGGCGGCAACACCAAGGCCGATCAGCACACCGGCCCACCCCGGCCGTCGGCGCGACCACGCCAGCAGGCCGCCCATCGCGAAAGCCGTTGCCAGCGCATCGAAATTGGTGAACATCTGAAAGATGATCACCGGCGACGCGGCGACCAGCGCCGCATCCCACACCCGCCGGCCCGATAATCGCGCAGTGGCCCACACGGTAGCCAGCCACGCCAGCGCCAGGCCCAGCGCAGCGACGTCGAAGAACACCACCACTTCGGCGATCACCGGCAGCGGGATCAGCTTGCTCAACGCGGTATAGGTCTTGGCCAACGCCATCGACACGTACTGGTAGACGCCAGTCAACACCGGATATTCCATATAGCGGACCGCGGGTTGACCGTCGTAACGAACCTGTGGTTTGCCGCTGCCGTCGGTCTCGACCCAGCTCGACTTGTAGGGAAACTTGCCCTGGCTCAACAACTCTGCGCCGTAAAGTGGGACCGTGTCGGAGTAGCACAGCTCGTAATAGGCCCGCTGATTTTGCCAATTGGCCACCCGATGGTCCCCGGGCCCAGACCCGGTGGACACCAGACACGGCGCCTTGGTCGACCATCCCAGCGCCATGAACACCAGCGCAAACACGAACATCACCCGCAACGGCGTCCACAACCTGGTCCGGCCGATCAACGCATGCCGGCCCACCGGACCACCGATGACGCCCGCCAGTGCCGAGCCCAAAAAGTCGGTGCGGCTTGGACAATCGCGCTCGTCGACAGTACGTAAGTCAGCAGCCAAGAGCCCCGGTGAAACCGTGGCGGAAGGGCCTGGCGAGGCGTCCGTCACGGCGGCGGCGGAACAGGCGCCTCGGGTGCTCCGGGCGCCGGCCCGACGGGGACGGCGGGAGCGGCGGGGATGGTGGTGGGTGGTCCGATCGGGATGGTGATGCCGGGGGCCACTTCGATGCTGGGCTGGATAACCGTCCCGGGTGGCGGCTCCTCCGGCTTGGGTGGCGGCGGTGGTGGCGCAGCTGGGACACCGGCGTACCCGCCGATTTCGGTTGGCTTGGGGAAGGTTTCGCTATTGGTGCCCTTCAGCGCACCATCCATCGTCGCCTTCCAGATGTCGGACGGCAGCCCCGAACCGTAGACAGGCGCGCCCCATTTGTTGACCAGTGGCTCATTGTCCTGGGTGGTGCCCACCCACACCGCCGTCGACAATGACGGGGTGTAGCCGACCATCCAGGCGTCCTTGTTGGCGTCGGTGTCGCCCAATTGGGTGGTCCCGGTCTTGGCCGCCGACGGCCGGCCCCCGGCGAGGTTGTGCCCGCGTGAGTACCCGGCGATCGGTTGCATGGCCGACGTGACGTTGTCGGCGACGGCCTTGTCGATGCGCTGTTCGCCGGAGTTATCCGACGTGCTGGCGTCGAAAAGCACTTTGCCGTCGGAGTTGACCACCTTTTGCACGAAATGCGGCGGGTGGTAGACGCCGGAGTCGGCCAGCGTGGCGTACGCGGAGGCCATGTCGATCACCCGGGTCTGATACTGGCCCAACACGATCCCGTTGTTCGGCGGTCCGCCCTCACCGTCTTCGGACAGCGTGTGCGACACCCCCGGGAAGCTGGTGGCAATGCCCGCTTGGTGTGCGGCCTCGGCGACGTCCTCGGGACCGTTTTTGAGTTTGAGCATCAGCCGGTAATAGGAGGTGTTCAACGACCGTTTGAGCGCCTCGGCGATGTTGCAGGTTCCACAGCTTTCGCCCTCGACATTGCTGATCTTGATGCCGTCGACCGTGAGCGGGGAGCTGTCGACCTGATATCCCAGACCGATGCCTTGTTGCAACGCGGCGATCAGGGCGAACACCTTGAACGACGACCCGGTCTGCAGACCGGCCTGGGCGAAGTCGAAGCCGTAGGCATCCGTCCCGCCGTAATAGGCCTTCACCGCGCCGTCATGCGGATCGATCGAGACCACCGCGGCCCGCATGTCGGGATCTTGCCCCTCGAGGTACTTCGACACCGCCTTCTCGGCAGCCTTCTGGGCCTGCAGATCGATGCTGGTGGTGATCTGCAGTCCCTGCGTGTTAAGCGTCTGCTCGTCGATGTTGAACAGGTCGAGCAGCTCCTTGGTCACCTGCCGCTCGATCAGACCGTTAGGCCCGGTGGTTTGGTTCTGCGCACTGGCCTGGTCCGGCGGCACCGTCGCCGGAAACTCTTGGGTAGCGCGGTCCTTCGGCGTCAACGCCTCGGTTTCGACCATGCCGTCGAGCACCCAGTTCCACCGGATCCTGGCGCCGCCGGGGTCGACGGCGGGATCCAGTGTCGACGGGCGCTGGATCAGCGCGGCCAGCAGCGCACCTTCGGCGACGTCGAGTTGCTCGACGGGTTTGTCGAAGTAGGCCTTGGCTGCTGCTGAAATCCCGTACGCGCCGCGGCCGAAGTAGATGATGTTGAGGTAGGCCTGCAGCACATCGTCTTTGGACCACTCCCCCGACATCTTGGTGGCGATGACGAGTTCTTTGGCCTTGCGGATCAATCCGCTCACCCCGGCGCGCTGCGAGCCCACCAGTGCGTTCTTGACGTATTGCTGGGTGATCGTCGAGCCGCCCTGGGTATCACCGCCGAAGACGTTGTTCTTGACCGCCCGAGCGAAACCCGAGAGCGAGAACCCCGGATTGGAATAGAAATTGCGGTCTTCGGCGGCCAGCACCGCCTGCCGCACGTGCACCGGCACTTGGTTGATGTTGACGTCGACCCGGTTGCCTTCGGGCGGAACAATTTTGGCGAGTTCCGAGCCGTCACTGGCCAGGATCGTCGACACCTGGTTGGTCCGGATGTCGCCGGGATTGGGCACGTCGACGATGAGGTAGGCCATCGCGAACGTGACGATCGGCAACAGCAACACCACCGCCGCGGTCACGTAGAGCCCGCGCCGGACCCACATCCAGTTGATCCGCCGCAGCCAGGACCAGTCCAGCTCGTGGAACCACTCCCAGTTCGGTTGCGCCGGGCCGCGGGGTGGCGGACCGGGCGGGCTGCCACCGGGCGGTTTTCCGCCGCCACGCCGTTCCCCGAGGGATGCCGCCCGTTCGCCGAGGAGATCGTCCCGTGCGCTTCTCGGCGGCGAGCTGGCGTCCAGCGCGGCCTTGACCGCCTCGATCGGGTCGCGCAGTCGCTGTGACCGGTCGTCGGTGACCGGTGGAAGAATCGTCGTCAATCGGTCGTCGGGCGGGACGGGACGACGCTGCCGCGGGCCGGTTGTTCGATGACCACCGCGGTCTTTGGCACTTTCCGCTCGGCGCTCGGACTCACCGTCGGCCGCTGACCCGCTGGGGCCGTCAGTGGCTGACCGGTCTTGGCGCCCTTCGTTATTCACTGGCCGTGCGTGCGCCGTTGCGCGCCGTCCGCGTGCTGCGCGATCCCCCGGGCGGGCTGGCGGGGCGTGCGGTGCCGAGCACATACGACTTGACCAGGTGATTCCAGCTGCAGGTCCGGCATACCTCCACGACGTGTACCGAGAACTCCTCGTAGCGGGACGCCAGCACCACCAGCTCCTCGGCGGTGCGCGCCGAACCGGAAACCGCGCCCAGATGGTCGCCGAACACCCACGACACCAGCGTGAGCTGCTCCTTGCGGCAGATCGGGCACATCACCGGGCTGGGCTTGCCGTGGAACTTCGCGGCGCGCAGCAGATACGGGTTGGCGTCACACACTTCGGACACCCCGGTTCGCCCCGAATAGACCTCGGCCAACAGTGAGCGACGCCGAAGCGCATAGTCCACTACCTGTCGCTGCAATCGCACGCCCACCAGAGTACGACGAGTGACCGAGTACCGATGTGCGACGGACCCGGCGAACGAGCTCGAGCTGCGCGTTTCTGCGTTGCGGCGCACTGCGGGCTCTACGATCATCGCCGTGGCGACGCGGCAAACGACGGCGACCCGGGCCAAAGACAGCGACCGGGACGACACGTGCAAGATTCTCGACGGCGCGCTCAACGAGGGCCAGCTGTCGATGGAGGAGCACCGGGAACGGATCAGCGCGGCCACCAGTGCGGTGACACTCGGTGATCTGCACACGCTGGTGGGTGATCTGCAGACGGCCAGCGCCCCGGTGCAACTGCCGGCACTCGCCAAATCTCCGACACTCGGCAGCCGCGGTATCGCCGCGGCCGCGCTGGTCGTCGCGGTGTTGCTCGGCATCGGAATCGGTTGGGGTCTCTACGGCAATACCAGCTCGCCGCTGAGCTTCACGTCGGATCCCGGCGAAAAGCCCGACGGTATCGCGCCGGTGGTACTGACGCCGCCGCGTCAGCTGCAGTCGCTGGGCGGCTTGACCGGGCTGATGGAGCAGGCGCGCAAGAAGTTCGGCGACACCATGGGCTATCGCCTGGTGATTTACCCCGACTACGCGTCGATGGAGCGCGCGGACCCCAAGGAGCAGCGCCGGCAACTGAGCTACACCTATCGCGGCGGGTGGGGCGATCCGACCAGCTCAGCCAAAAGCAGTGACGCCGCGCTCGTCGACTTGGGGCAGTTCGACCCGAAGGCGACGGTCGGCATTCTGCGGGGCGCACCGGAAACGCTGGGAATCAAGCCGGACGACGTCAAGTCCACATATCTGATCGTGCAACCCTCTCGCGACCCGACCACGCCGCAGGCACTGTCACTGTCGGTGTATGTCTCCAGCGACTACGGCGGCGGATACATCGAGTTCGCCGGTGATGGCTCCGTCAAACGGGTGAACTACCCGTCCTGACCAGTTGAACGCAGTGCGAACACCAGCTGGTGTGGTGGCGAATATATCGGGGCGATACTATTGCGCGAAGCTATACCCCGACACATCCAACCGTCGTAACGGCCGAGCAAAGGAGGTGACTCGATGCTGGAGCTTGCCATCCTCGGCCTTCTGCTCGAGTCGCCCATGCACGGCTACGAGCTGCGCAAACGGCTGACCGGTCTGCTCGGCGCGTTTCGGGCGTTTTCCTACGGGTCGCTCTACCCGGCGCTGCGCCGCATGCAGGCCGACGGGCTGATCGCCGAGGACGCCGCCCCCGCCGGGACGCCGGTGCGACGGGCCCGTCGGGTGTATCAGCTGACCGACGCCGGCCGCCAACGGTTTTCTGAGCTGGTGGCCGACACCGGGCCGCACAACTACACCGACGACGGCTTCGGGGTGCACCTGGCGTTCTTCAACCGCACCCCGGCCGAAGCTCGGATGCGCATCCTGGAGGGCCGGCGCCGCCAGGTCGAGGAACGCCGTGAGGGCCTGCGTGAAGCAGTGGCGCGGGCCAGCAACTCGTTCGACCGCTACACCCGCCAGCTGCACCAGCTCGGGCTGGAGTCGAGCGAACGGGAAGTCAACTGGCTCAACGAGCTGATCGCAGCCGAACGCGTGGCGCAACACCGCGCGGAGCAGTCCTAGCACAATCCAGCAACACCGAAATACCCACGACACAGGGAGAAGTAAGGAGAACGCCCTAATGACTGAGCAAACCGCGGCAGAGGCGTCGACAGAAATCCGGGTCGCCATCGTCGGCGTCGGCAACTGCGCGTCCTCGCTGGTACAGGGCGTCCAGTACTACCAGAACGCTGACGAGGCGGCCTCGGTGCCGGGCCTGATGCACGTGCGCTTCGGGCCGTACCACGTGCGCGACGTCAAGTTCGTCGCCGCGTTTGATGTGGACGCCAAGAAGGTCGGCTTCGATTTGTCCGAGGCGATCTTCGCGTCGGAGAACAACACCATCAAGATCGCCGACGTGCCGCCCACCGACGTGGTGGTGCAGCGGGGCCCGACGCTGGACGGCATCGGCAAGTACTACGCCGACACCATCGAGGTGTCCGACGTCGACGCCGTCGACGTCGTGAAGGCGCTGCGCGACGCCAAGGTCGACGTGCTGGTCTCCTACCTGCCAGTGGGCTCGGAAGAAGCCGACAAGTTCTACGCCCAGTGCGCCATCGACGCGGGAGTCGCGTTCGTCAACGCGTTGCCGGTGTTCATCGCCTCCGACCCGGCGTGGGCCAAGAAGTTCGTCGATGCGGGAGTGCCGATCGTCGGCGACGACATCAAGAGTCAGGTCGGCGCGACGATCACCCACCGGGTGATGGCCAAGCTGTTCGAGGACCGCGGTGTGCAGCTTGACCGCACGATGCAGCTCAACGTGGGCGGCAACATGGACTTCCTCAACATGCTCGAGCGTGAGCGGCTGGAGTCGAAGAAGATCTCGAAGACGCGGGCCGTGACGTCGAACCTGCAGCGCGAGTTCAAGACCAAGGACGTGCACATCGGCCCGTCCGACCACGTCGGCTGGCTCGACGACCGCAAGTGGGCCTACGTGCGGCTGGAAGGCCGCGCCTTCGGCGATGTACCGCTGAACCTGGAGTACAAGCTCGAGGTGTGGGACTCGCCCAACTCGGCGGGCGTCATCATCGACGCGGTGCGGGCGGCCAAGATCGCTAAGGACCGCGGGATCGGCGGCCCGATTGTGCCGGCGTCGGCCTACCTGATGAAGAGCCCGCCGAAGCAGCTGCCCGACGACGTCGCGCGCGCCCAACTCGAACAGTTCATCATCGGTTAGCGCGATGTTGACTCTGCGCTGACCAGACAAGCTACTCGCACTTTTGTCTGGTAGACGCAGAGTCAGTGCGAAAGATGACCGACGACGAACTGGCCG
Source organism: Mycobacterium sp. NGS62 (assembly GCF_059812285.1). Taxonomy (NCBI): domain Bacteria; kingdom Bacillati; phylum Actinomycetota; class Actinomycetes; order Mycobacteriales; family Mycobacteriaceae; genus Mycobacterium; species Mycobacterium sp. NGS62. Next base: position 63,250 of record NZ_JCALCK010000009.1, read on the forward strand.
GACTCTCCGAGTTCGCGCTACTGCATGAAAACGCCGAACAGGCCGGAGTGACACGCCGGCTACCGCACGTGCACCGGATCGACACCGGCGGCATCAGCGCGCTGCGCTGGGACGAGCGCCCGCCGCGAGTGATCTTCCTGCACGGCGGCGGGCAGAACGCGCACACCTGGGACACCGTGATCGCCGGGGTGGGCGAGCCGGCGTTGGCGGTGGATCTGCCTGGCCACGGCCACTCGATGTGGCGCGACGACGGCGACTACTCGCCGCAGCTCAACGCCGACGCCCTGGCGCCGGTGCTGCGCACGCTGGCGCCGAATGCCGAACTTGTTGTCGGCATGTCGCTCGGCGGGCTCACCGCGATCCGGTTGGCGGCGATGGCACCAGACCTCGTCAATGAACTCGTGCTCATCGACGTCACCCCCTCGGCGTTGCAGCGGCACGCCGAAATGACCAAGGAGCAGCAGGGCACCGTGGCGTTGATGCACGGCGAGCGCGAGTTCCCCAGCTTCGAAGCCATGCTGGAGTTGACCACCGCCGCCGCGCCACATCGGGACCCGAAGGCGTTGCGCCGCGGCGTGTTCCACAACTCTCGGCGGCTCGACGATGGCCGCTGGACGTGGCGCTACGATGCCATCCGCACCTTTCCCGACTTCGCAAGCCTGTGGGCCGACGTCGATGCCCTGCCCGCGCCCGTCACCCTGATTCGCGGCGGCGCCTCCGGCTTCGTCAGCGACGATGACGTCGCTGAATTGCGCCGTCGCGCACAGCGTTTCCGGGGCGCGCACATCGTCGAGAATTCTGGGCACTCGGTGCAAAGCGACCAGCCTCGCGCACTGGTCGACATCCTGCGGTCAGTGCTCGACGCGCGCTGAGCCAGATGACCAACGATGATCCTCCCGGCACCTCTGTCGGTCGGCCGCGTGACGCGTCGATCGACGAGCGGGTGCTGGCGGTGACGCGGGAACTGCTGGCGGAAGTCGGCTGGGACGACCTGAGTATGCGCTTGGTGGCGGCGCGGGCCGGGGTGGGCCGATCCAGCGTGAACCGTCGCTGGGCTTCTAAAGCAGAGTTGGTGCTGCGCGCCATATTGGGCGAAACCCCGGATCTGTCACCATTTTCCGGTACCGACGCAACCGGCTGGATTCAGTGGGTTGTGCGCGGCAGTCACGAACTTTTCAGCAGAGCCGACGTGCGGGCGGCGGTGCCGGGCTTGCTGCTGGCGCTCAGTGAAAGCGACGACCTCCGCAAGACGTTGTGGGCGGAGTTCAGCGGCCCCGCAGTCCGGCTGTTCGCCGAAGACGTGAACGCGACGACGCGTCGCGAACGACGGCGCGCCGATCTCGACGCCCGGGCGTCGCTGGCGATGGCAGCGGGTGCCGCGCTATTCGTGACGACGATTGCGGTAGAAGACGACTCCCCGGCGCTACGAAACCGGATCGCGCAATTGTTGACTACGGCTATCACCGCGTCCCGCACGCAATGACTCGATGATCGCGGCTTTCGGGCAGCGCCAGGTGATCCCGAGCTCGCGCAATGTCTTGCTGTCGTCGGTGGGGGTGGCGGCGGTCAACAGCATCGCCGCCTCGTAGCTCAGCCCGTCGGCAAGTGGCACATACCGGCCGGCCACGTCGGCGAGACGGCCTATGCCACGAAACACGCTCGGCGACACCGGGACACGTCGCACTCGCCGCCCCAAACCCTCTTCGAGCGCGTCGACCATCTCGTCGAAGCTGAGCAGCTGCCCGCCACAGACGTAGCGGCGGGGGCCCCGGCCGGCTTCCATCATCCGCGAATGCACGTCGGCGACGTCACGCACGTCGACCATCTGCATGCCGCCCCGCACGCTCGGCGCGACCGCCCAGCGCACGATCGGCGCCCAGCCTCGCTCGGCCACCCCGGGGGCGGTGCCGAACGCGGGGCCCACCACACTCGAGGGATAGGTGACCACGACCGGTGCGCCGGCCTCCTGCAGTCGCCGGGCGACCCGGTCGGCGTAGCCCTTGGTCTTGGCATAGGCGCTGCGGCCAGCTGCCGTCGGCGAGTCCGGTGAGATGATGCCGTTCGGCGGCGGGAACAGCGCGCTGTAGCTGCTCACCGACACCACCGGATCGAGGCCAAGCTCGACGGCGCGGGTGAGAATCATTTCCGTCGCATAGGCGTTGATGTCCCACATCGCCTGGGCCCGGCGTTCATCGGTGCCGACAATGCCGGCGGCATGCAACACGGCATCAGCGCCGATCAGCAGTTCCTCGATCGTCGACGCCGCCCGAACGTCACCGACGACGACCGTCACGGAGCCGAGCGTGCGGAACCGCTCGACGACGGCGGCCGGGTCATCCGGTGCCACCAACAGACTCACCTGGTGGCCGGCCTGCAGCAGCGCCCGCACGGTGTGCGCCCCTAAATAGCCGGTTCCGCCAGTGACCGCGATGCGCACCAATCAGCCTCCTCGCCGTGACGGAACCTTCCGCCGTACTATATTTCGATGCCAATGGTATCGAAACTAGCCTTCACGTCAACGCGGCTGGGCCCGCTGACCCTGAAGAACAGGTTCGTCAAAGCGGCGACGTTTGAGGGCGTGATGCCACGCGGCCAGGTCAGCGATGCGCTGATCGATTTCCACACCGAGGTCGCCCGCGGCGGAGCGGCCATGACGACCGTCGCCTACTGCGCCACTTCGCCCGGTGGCCGGGTGCATCGCGACACCCTCGTGCTGGACCGCGACCGCATATCGCAGTTGCGCCGGCTCACCGACGCAGTGCATTCCGAGGGCGCCCTGGTCTGCGCGCAGATCGGCCATGCGGGGCTGGTCGCCAACACACGGTCGAATCGGACACCGACCCTGGCCCCGTCGACCCGGCTCAGCGCACCGGCCATGGGGCTGGTGCGGGCCGCTACCACCGAACAACTCGACGACGTCATCGACGCCTTCGCCGCAGCCGCCGCCAATGCCGTGGAAGCCGGCTTCGACGCGATCGAAATCCACATGGGCCACGGTTATCTGCTCAGCTCGTTCTTCAGCCCGAATGTGAACAAGCGCGCCGACCGCTACGGCGGCGACACCGCGCGGCGCGCCGAGCTGGCCCGTCGCGTAGCCGAGCGCGTTCGGCTCACCGTCGGGCAATCTGTGGCCGTCACAGCCAAGTTCAACATGGACGACGGGGTACGCGGCGGCTTCTGGCTGAGCGACAGCCTGCCCACGGCGCGCCTCCTGGAATCCGACGGACACCTCGATGCGCTGCAACTGACCGGAGGCAGTTCGCTACTCAATCCGATGTACTACTTCCGTGGCGATGTCCCTCTCGACGAGTTCATCGCCTCTCAGCCTCGGCTGGTCGGCTTGGGCCTACGGGTCATCGGTCGACGAATGTTCCGCGCCTACCCATTTGAGGAAGCGTTCTTCTTACCGCTCGCACGTCAATTTCGGGCGGCATTGTCGATGCCGCTGATGTTGCTCGGCGGGATCAACCGGCTCGACACGGTCGAAACGGCGCTTGACGACGGGTTTGAGTTGGTGGCCATGGCCCGCGCGCTGCTTCGAGACCCGAACCTGGTCAATCGCTTCCGCGAAGGCAGCACCCGCGAAGGGCTGTGCATCCACTGCATGAAATGCATGCCCACCGTCTATAGCGGAACACACTGTACGGTCCGCCAAACCGCGAGCGGCCTGCCGACCGGATGAGCTCGAGTCCTACGGTGGTGGCATGACACGCCCCGTCCGTATCGCCGTGCAACTGCAACCCCAACACGCCCCGAAATACAGCTACCTCCGTGACGCGGTCCGCCGCTGCGAAGACATCGGTGTCGACATCGCATTCAACTGGGACCATTTCTTTCCGCTCTACGGCGACCGCGACGGCGCCCACTTCGAATGCTGGACGATGTTGGCTGCCTGGGCCGAGCAGACGTCGCGCATCCAACTCGGTGCGCTGGTCAGCTGCAACTCCTACCGCAATCCGGAACTGCTGGCCGACATGGCTCGCACCGTCGACCACATTTCCGACGGCCGGCTGATTCTGGGCATCGGCTCCGGCTGGAAGCGCAGAGACTACGACGAGTACGGCTACGAATTCGGCACTGCCGGCAGCCGACTCGACGACCTGGCCCTCGCGCTGCCCCGCATCAAAGCGCGGCTGGCCAAGCTCAATCCGGCCCCCACCCGCCAGATCCCGATACTGATCGGCGGCGAGGGTGAGAAGAAGACGCTGCGCCTGGTCGCCGAGCATGCCGACATCTGGCACAGCTTCGCCAATGCCGAGAGCTACCCGGCCAAGTCGGCGGTATTGGCCGACCACTGCAGCACTGTCGGTCGCGCAGCAGACGAGATCGAACGCTCGACGGCAGTGGGCGGCGAGACCGGCCGCGGCGGGCCGGATGAGCTGATCGCCGAGGCGGAGGCGCTGATCGGCCTCGGTGTCACCCTGCTGACCGTCGGCTGTAACGGCCCGGACTACGACCTAACCGCCGCAGAAACGTTGTGCCGGTGGCGGGATCGCGGGTGAGCGATGCCCAAGAAATACGGGGCGAAGGAAAAGGATCAGGTTGTTGGCTACATCCTCAACCAAATCCTGACCGGCAAGCTGCGCACCGGCGACCGCGTCGACCGCAACGAAGTCGCTAGGGAACTGGGGATGAGCCGCGTCCCGATTCAGGAAGCCGTCGTGCAGCTGGAACACGACGGGGTGCTGTCCACCCAGTATCACCGCGGCGCGTTCGTCGAGCGGTTCGACGAGGACACCATTCTCGAGCATCACGAGTTGCACGGTGTGCTGATCGGCATCGCCTCGGCGCGGGCCGCCGCGAACCCCACTCCACGGATCCTGGGTCAGCTCGACACGCTGATCCGCACCATGCGCGGCGCGAAGGAAGCTCGCGCCTTTCAGCAGACCGCGCGTGAATACCGGCGCGCAGTCAATGACGAATACGCCGGTCCGCGACTCCACGCCGCGATCCGAGCCTCGGCGAGCCTGATTCCGCGGCCGTTCTTGCTCAGCTACCCCAACGTCGTCGCCGAGATGTTGCCGTTCTACGAGGCGGAGACCGCCGCGATCCACCGCCGCGACCCCGACGCCGCACGGGCCGCCTGCAGTGGCTGCGCCGCGTTGATGGCCAAGATCATGGTGACCGAACTCGTGCGTCGTGGGGTGCTCGCTCCGCCGCAGAAGCCCGCCGTCGCGTTCTGAGCCAACCAGCTGAACGTGGCCGAACTGACCGTCGGCCGATACCTTGCGGGTTATGGATTTCAACCCCGGCTGCGCAGCAAAGCTGTTCGCGCTGATCGCCACGACACTGCTGGTCTGCAGCCTTGGAACGGCCGCACCGGCAGGGGCGAATCCCGACAGGTGTACCCCACCCGGGCTGGAGAGCGCGACCGAGTTACCTCCCAAACTGGCCACGGCGAAACGCACGCACGAGGACAAGTACACGACCGCCAGCGTCGAGCCGCTGTCTTCGGTGGACGTCTCGACGCTGGGTCTCATCACGCCGGGCACGTTGACGGTCGGCACCATGTCGGAGTCACCGCCGAACGCCTGCATCAACGCCGCGGGGCAGTTCACCGGTTTCGACAACGAGGTGCTGCGGGCCATCGCCGCGAAATTGGGTTTGCAGGTCCGCTTCGTCGGTACCGACTTCGCCGGACTGCTCGCCCAGGTGGCGTCGCGGCGCTTCGACGTCGGCTCGGCGTCCATCATGGCCAGCGAAGCGCGGCGACGCATCGTCAGCTTTACCAACGGCTATGACTTCGGTTATGCCTCGCTGGTCGTCCAGCCGGGCTCGCCGATCACCGGATTCGACGACCTCGCCGCCGGGCAGCGGATCGGTGTCGTCCAGGGCACCGTGCAGGACGCCTACGTCACCGAGACGTTGGGTCTGCAGCCGGTGAAGTTCCCCGACATCATCACTGCCTACAGCAGCCTCAAGACTCATCAGATCGACGCCTGGGTTGCGGGTGGGCTGGAGGCGATGAACGCGGTGCGCCCGGGCGACCCCGCCGCGATCGTCGCCAACTCATTCAACGAGGGCGACTTCGTGGCCTACGCCGTGGCGAAAGACAACCGGCCGCTGCTCGATGCGCTGAACTCGGGACTGGACGCTGTCATCGCCGACGCCACCTGGTCGGGTCTGTATTCGGAATGGGCGCCGCGCCCACTACCGCCAGACTGGAAACCGGGATCGAAGGAAGCGCTGACACCGCACCTGCCGGACTTCGCCAAGATCGCCGAGCGCCATCACCGACCCAAGGCCGGACCACCCGCACCGACGTCCACGCTGGCCCAGTTGCGGGAATCCTTCCTCGACTGGAACCTTTACAAACAGACGATCCCGGTGCTGCTCAAGACGGGGTTGCCCAACACGTTGATATTGACGATCAGCGCCAGCGTCATCGGGTTGGGGGTGGGGATTGTGCTGGCCGTCGCCGGGATCTCCCGGACCCGGTGGCTGCGGTGGCCGGCACGGATGTATACCGACATCTTCCGCGGCCTGCCCGAAGTGGTAATCATTTTGCTGATCGGCCTGGGTGTGGGGCCGATTGTCGGTGGGCTGACCAACAACAACCCTTACCCGCTGGGTATTGCCGCGCTGGGGTTGACCGCCGCGGCGTATGTCGGCGAGATCTTCCGCTCGGGCATCCAAAGCGTCGAGGCCGGGCAGCTGGAAGCCTCCCGTGCGCTGGGGCTCAGCTATCGGTCGTCGATGCGGCTGGTGGTGGTTCCGCAGGGGATACGGCGGGTGCTGCCGGCGCTGGTCAACCAGTTCATCGCGCTCTTGAAGGGCTCGGCGTTGGTCTACTTCCTCGGGCTGATCGCCGGGCAACGGGAGCTGTTTCAGGTCGGCCGGGATTTCAACGCGCAGACTGGCAGCCTCTCGCCCTTGGTGGCGGCCGGGATCTTCTACTTGATCCTGACCGTTCCGCTGACCCACCTGGTGAACTTCGTCGACAATCGGCTTCGCCAGGGCCGTGCCTCAGCAGAGCCAGAAGATCCCCTCGACCGGATTGCCTCGACAACCGGGCAGGAGATGACGTGACAGAAAGCATCGAGCGCCCGCAGCCGGTATCGTTGGCGGGCAAGGACATTCATTTGGCATTCGGCCCGAACACGGTGCTCCGCGGCGTGGACATCGACGTGCCCGCGGGCAGCACGGTGGCGGTGATCGGCCCGTCGGGCTCCGGCAAGTCGACGTTGCTGCGGACCCTGAATCGGCTACACGAGCCCGACCGTGGCGACGTCCTGCTCGATGGTCGCTCGGTGCTGGCCGAGGACCCCAACCGGCTGCGCCAGCGCATCGGCATGGTGTTTCAGCACTTCAACCTGTTCCCGCATCGCAGCGTGCTGGATAACGTCACGTTGGCGCCGCGCAAGCTGAAACGGCTACCGGCCGACGCCGCCCGCGAGCTGGCGCTGGCCCAACTGGACCGAGTCGGCATGAAACACAAAGCCGACAGCCGTCCCGGCGCGCTGTCGGGCGGGCAGCAGCAACGGGTCGCGATCGCCCGCGCGTTGGCGATGGCGCCGCAGGTGATGTTGTTCGATGAAGCCACCTCGGCGCTGGACCCCGAGCTGGTCAAAGGCATCCTGGCGCTGATCGCTGACCTCGGCGACGAGGGCATGACGATGGTGGTCGTGACCCATGAAATGGGTTTCGCCAGGTCAACCTCGGATTCCGTGGTTTTCATGGATAACGGCGCAGTGGTGGAAACCGGGGCGCCCGAGCAGATCTTCGAGGCGGCTACAACCGAGCGGCTGCAACGGTTCCTCTCCCAAGTACTTTGACAGTACAACTGATTTTCGGCCTGCCTGAGGCCCATCAGGTTAGACTGGCGAATTATGGCGGAACGTGAAGCCACCGTGCCCGAAGTGACACAGCTGGCTGAAGGTCTACACCGCACACTGTCCAAACTTTTCACGATCCTGCGCCGCGGTGACCCCTCCGCGGGCGCCGCGACGGCCGGCGAACTCACCCTGGCGCAGTTGTCGATCCTGGTGACGCTGCTCGACCAGGGCCCGATCCGCATGACCGACCTGGCTGCACACGAACGGGTCCGCACCCCGACCACCACGGTGGCGATTCGCCGATTGGAGAAGGTCGGCCTGGTCAAGCGGTCCCGCGACCCCTCTGACCTGCGCGCGGTGCTGGTGGACATCACGCCTCGCGGCCTGGCAGTCCACCGCGAGTCGCTGTCCAACCGGATCGCCGCCTTGGCCGGAATGCTCAGTCAACTCAGCGAATCCGACCTGGACACGCTGACCAAGGCGCTGCGGCCGCTGGAACGCCTTGCCGGCGGCGACGTGGCCGACGGGCCCGCCGACGCCTCACCCGCCCACGAGCAGGCCTGAAAGCCGCAGAACCACAACACTTTCGCTGATATGCCGACCGCACTCATCACCGGCGCCAGCCGTGGTATCGGTGCTGCAATCGCCGAGGCCCTGGCTCCGACGCATAACCTGCTGCTGGCTGCGCGCCCGTCGGCGCGCCTCGACGCCGTTGCCGATCGCCTCGCCGCTACCACGTTCCCGCTGGACCTGACCGACACCGACGCGATCGCCGCCGACGCCGGGTCGATCACCGAACTCGATGTGCTGGTGCACAACGCGGGGGTGTCGATGCCCGGCCATGTCGGCGATACCACCGTCGACCAGTGGCGCACCACGTTCGCGGTCAATGTCGTTGGGGCGGTGGCTGTTACGTTGGCGCTGCTGCCCGCCCTGCGGCGCACCCACGGCCAGGTGGTGTTCGTGAACTCCGGGTCGGGCCGCACCGTGTCACCGGGGATGCCCTCCTACTCGGCAAGCAAGTTCGCGCTCCGCGCATTCGCCGATTCACTGCGCGCCGATGAGCCCGCGCTGCGCGTCACCACCGTCTACCCCGGCCGCGTCGACACCGACATGCAACGAGACCTGGTCGCGTTCGAGGGCGGCGAATATGACGCCGGCCGCTTTTTGCGGCCACAAACCGTCGCCGAGGTGGTCGCCAATGTGGTGGCCACCCCGCCCGACGGTCATGTGCACGAAGTAGTGGTCCGCCAACGCTGAAACATCAGACGACCAAGTTCACCAGTCGACCGGCCACCACGATCACCTTCTTCGGGGTGGCGCCGTTCAGAAACGCCTGGACCTTCTCGTCGGCCAGTGCGGCCGCTTCCAGGGTGTCGGCGTCGGCGTCGGCGGCGACCACCACCTTGCCGCGCACTTTGCCGTTGACCTGCACTGGATATTCGACGGTGTCTTCGACCAAGTACGCGGGATCGGCGACGGGAAACGGTCCGTGCGCCAACGACGTAGCGTTGCCCAACCGTTGCCACAGTTCCTCACTGACATGCGGCGCCAGCGGCGCGAGCATCAGCACCAGCGGCTCGACCGCTGCGCGCGGCACCTCACCCTGGTGAGTTTTAGTGAGGTGGTTGGTGTACTCGATCAGCTTGGCGGCCGCGGTATTATTACGCAGCGCCGCATAGTCTTCCGACACGCCGGCAATGGTGCGGTGCAGCAGCCGCAGGGTGTCCTCCGCGATGGCCGCGTGGTTGGCCACCCGCGTTTCGCCGGTCTGCTCGTCGACCACCAGCCGCCACACCCGCTGCAAAAACCGGTGCGCACCGACGACGTCCTTGGTGGCCCATGGACGTGATGCCTCCAGCGGGCCCATCGACATTTCGTAGAGCCGCAGTGTGTCGGCGCCGTATTCCTCGCAGATCTCGTCGGGCGACACCGAATTCTTCAGGCTCTTACCGATTTTGCCGAACTCCTGGAAGACCTCGATCTCGCCCTCCGGGCCGGGATAGTAGAAGCTGCCGTCGCGTTCGACCACGTCGGTCGCCGGTACGTAGGACCCGCGGACATCGGTGTAGGCGAACGCCTGAATGTAGCCCTGGTTGACCAGCCGACGGTACGGCTCGCAGGAGCTGACCTCACCCAGGTCGTAGAGCACCTTGTGCCAGAACCGGGCATACAGCAGATGCAGCACCGCGTGTTCGACACCGCCGACATACAGGTCCACGCCACCGGGGTCCTCGGCGCCGTGCTCGGCCGGCCGAGGTCCCATCCAGTAGGCCTCGTTCTCTTTGGCGCAGAACCGCTCCGAGTTCTGCGGGTCGGTGTAGCGCAGCTCGTACCACGAGCTGCCGGCCCAATTCGGCATCACGTTGGTGTCGCGGGTATAGGACTTCAGCCCGTCGCCGAGGTCCAGTTCGACGTGCACCCAGTCGCTGGCCTTGGCCAGCGGTGGCGAGGGCACACTGTCGGCGTCGTCGGGGTCGAACAACACCGGCGAGTAGTCCGGGACATCGGGCAACTCGACGGGCAGTGCGGCCTCATCGAGCGCATGCGGACGCCCGTCGTTGTCGTAGACGATCGGAAACGGTTCGCCCCAATAACGTTGCCTCGCGAACAGCCAGTCCCGCAGTTTGTACTCGATACGGGCGCGGCCGCGGCCGTCGGATTCCAGCCGATCGGTGATGACCTGCTTGGCCGTCGACACGTCCATGCCGTCGAGATGGCCGGAGTTGACTAACGTCCCGTCACCGTTGTAGGCGGCCTGGGAAATGTCACCGCCGGTAATAACTTCGACGACCGGCAGGCCGAACTCGCGGGCGAATTCCCAGTCGCGCTGGTCGTGGCCGGGGACGGCCATGATCGCACCGGTGCCGTAGCCGGCCAGCACGTAGTCGGCGATGAAGATCGGCACCCGCTGGCCGCTAGCCGGATTGGTTGCGTAACTACCAAGAAACACACCGGTTTTGGCTTTGTTCTCTTGGCGCTCCAGGTCCGACTCGGCGGCGATCTCCTTTCGGTACGACGCGACAGCCGCTGCCGGCGTAGCGGCACCGAATGTCCAGCGCGGGTCCACGCCGTCTGGCCACTCGGCGGCGACCAAGCGGTCGACGCGGTCGTGCTCGGGCGCCAACACCAGATAGGTAGCGCCGAACAGCGTGTCAGGGCGGGTCGTAAAAACCTCGATATCACCGGCGTCGGTGCCGAACATCGCCGCCGCGCCGGCCGAGCGCCCGATCCAGTTGCGCTGCATCGTCTTGACCTTCTCCGGCCAGTCCAGCAGATCGAGATCCTCGAGCAACCGGTCGGAGTACGCAGTGATACGCATCATCCACTGCCGCAGCCGTTTCCGGAACACCGGGAAGTTTCCCCGTTCGCTGCGGCCGTCGGCGGTCACCTCTTCATTGGCCAGCACGGTGCCCAGCCCCGGACACCAGTTCACCATCGAATCCGACCGGTAGACCAGCCGGTAGCCGTCGACGATGTCAGATCGCTCGCTGGCCGACAGGGCCGCCCAGTCTCTGCCGTCGGCCAAAGCACGCTCGCCCGAATCGAATTCGGCGATCAGCTCCGTGACAGGCCGCGCCTTGTTGGCGGCGGTGTCGAACCAAGCATTGTAGATCTGCAAGAAGATCCACTGTGTCCACTTGTAGTAATCGACGTCGGTGGTGGAGAAGCTGCGACGGGTGTCGTGTCCGAAACCCAATCGGCCCAATTGACGCCGAAAATTGACGAGATTGGCCTCGGTACGCGTACGCGGATGTGTGCCTGTCTCCACCGCATACTGCTCGGCAGGCAGGCCAAATGAATCGAACCCTAAGGCGTGCAAGACATTGCGGCCATTCATCCGGAAGTAGCGCGCGTAGACGTCGGTGGCGATGAATCCCAGTGGGTGGCCGACATGCAGTCCCTGCCCCGATGGGTACGGAAACATGTCCTGCACGAACAGTTTGTCCTCGGGCACCGGGCCACCATCCGCGGGTGCTAGTGAGCCGACCGGATTGGCCACGTTGAAGGTTCCCCACCGGGCCCAATTGTCCTGCCAGGTCCGTTCGATGCGATCGGCCAGCTGCGCGGTGTAGCGATACCGCGGCACGTCGGAGTCCGCGTCGCCCGCACCGGCGCTGGCCACGATCGGGGGTTCGGTCACGCCAACAGGGTATAAGGCCCGCCCCGACCGGCACGTCGGCCACGGGTCGGTCTCGGTTACGTTGCGGAGCGATCAGGGCTTCATCCCAGGTGTATTGCGAGCCTGGCGATAGGCGCGTGGCGCTGGTTACATTCGGCCTCTAACCCTGCGTGACCGGGAAGGACCGACGCTCATGATGCAGATCGCCCGTGGCTGGCGGTTATTGATAGCGGGTCTGGCTGTCGGATCCGTGGGTGTGATGGGCTTGGGGGGCGCGACCGCGTCGGCCGACCCGGTGTTTCCACCGCGGCCCAATCCTGCGCCGGCCCCCGCTCCGCCGGTAGCCACCCAGAACAGCCTCGGCACTCTCGGCTCGGTCGGCAACAGCATGCCGGGCACCGCCCCGGCGCTGGCGCCGCCTCCGGTCTCGTCGCCGCTGCCCGCCGCCGTGCCGGCGCAACCGGCGCAGCTCCCCGTCGCGCCGACTCAGGTCGCTCCGCCGCTGGCTGCCGCGGCACCGCCGCAGCCGTCGCTGCTGCCGGCCAGTTCCGGGACGCTGCGCGACTATTTCCACGGCAAGGGGGTTCAGCTCGAACCGCAGCAGCCCCGCGGCTTCAAGGCTCTCGACATCACCTTGCCAATGCCGCCAGGCTGGACCCAGGTGCCCGATCCCAACGTGCCCGATCCCTTTGCGGTGATCGCCAACCGCTCCAGCAACAGTCTTTACACGTCGAATGCCCAGGTGGTGGTCTACAAGCTGGTCGGCGACTTCGATCCTCAAGAGGCCATCACTCACGGTTACGTCGACAGTCAGCAGCTGCCCACCTGGCAAACCACCAACGCCTCGCTGGGTAATTTCGGCGCCTTCCCGTCGGCGATCATCGAGGGCACCTATCGCCAGAACGATATGACGCTGAACACCTCGCGTCGTCACGTCATCGCGACCTCCGGAGCGGACCGCTACCTGGTGTCCCTGGCGGTGACCACGGATGCCGCCCAGGCTGTCACCGAGGCGCCGGCGACTGATGCCGTCGTCAACGGCTTCCGGGTCAGCGCACCCGCCGGCACTGCGCCTGCCGCTCCGCCCGCGCCACCGGTGCCGGCCGCATTGCCGGCGTTGCCCACCCTCCCGACGCTGCCCGGATTGTCGCCCGCCCCGACACGCTGAGTCTTGTCGGCGGACTCGTATTGTGGCCCCATGCTGATCGCCGGGGTGCTCTGCGTGTGCGCAGCGACCGTCTGCGCCGCACTCGGACTGCGGTCGTTGTGGCGGCCGGCGGCGTCCGGCGCCTCCGGGCAATTGGCGCGTTCAGTGGCGCCAGCACAACTGGCCGCCGCGGTCATGCTGGCCGCCGGCGGGTCGGCGGCGTTGGCCGTCCCGCGGCACGCCGCGGTGCTGACGGTGGTCGGTATTTGTGTCCTCGGCGCGCTCGCCACCGTCGCTGCCGGGTCCTGGCAAAGCGCGCGCTATGCGCTGCGCCGTGAAGCCGTCCCGGCCGGTTGCAGCGGTGTTTGCGCAGCCTGCGCCCTAAGTACTGACGCACGGCCCTGCCATTGATCCGGCGGCCGGCCTGCTTAGTTGCGGCTGATGTCGATGGGGTGGCTGGCCAACAGCGCAAGTGGCAGCGGCTGCCGGCGCAGCACTCTGCTCCACAGATCTACTCGGGGCTGTACTAAAACGTCAGATGGCAACGCCGACAACACAATCCAGTCGTCGCGTTCGATCTCACCCTCTAGCTGTCCAATCGTCCAGCCGGAGTAGCCCGCGAAGATCCGCACCCCCTCCACCAGCGGCGCGATGGAGTCGGGGTCGGCGTCGAGGTCGACCATTACCAACCGTCCCGACACATGGCGCAGCCCCGGCACACCGTCGGGATCGGCGCCCACCCGCAGCACCGACAAGCACAGCGCCGCGTCGCGTTTCACCGGACCGCCGATGAACATCGTCTTGGGTTTGGCGGCCAACTTCGCCCACTGCGGCAACACGTTGTAAACGGCGGTCTCGCTGGGCCGGTTGAGTACCACCCCCAGCGTGCCGCCGTCGTTGTGTTCGACGATGTAGATCACGCTGCGACGAAACGTCGGCTCCAACAGGTCGGTGTTGGCAAGGAGCAGAGTTCCCGCCCGCACTCGATGCGCGGTGGGAGCGACAAAGTCCTCGGGATCTTCGGGCTGAGCCACCTCACCATCATGGCATCCACGCGCGGATCCCTGCGGTGAACAAGCGGCGCGCTGCCCAACATTTGTAGGCTGGTTTGGGCCTCTAGTCGAGGCCTAGCTTGCCGGGCCGCCCGCGGAAGTAGGTTCTGTGATCCACATGCGCGCACCCGCCGCTGTCTGGCGCTCCGTGCGCAGCCTGCCCGACTTTTGGCGGCTGCTGGAACTGCGCGCCGTCAGCCAATTCGGCGATGGTCTGTTTCAGGCGGGACTGGCCGGTGCGCTGCTGTTCAACCCCGAGCGGGCCGCCCATCCGCTGGCGATCGCGGCCGCCTTCAGTGTGCTGTTCCTGCCGTATTCGGTCCTGGGCCCGTTTGCCGGTGCGCTGATGGATCACTGGGACCGGCGGCTCGTCTTGGTCGGCGCCAACCTGGGGCGACTGCTGTCGGTGATCGCGGTGGGCACCCTGCTGGCCGTCGGGAGCGGCGATCAGGCGGTGTTATGCGGCGCGCTGATCGTCAACGGCTTCGGCCGGTTCGTCTCCTCAGGTCTATCGGCCGCGCTGCCTCATGTCGTGCCGCGCGACCAGGTGGTCACGATGAACTCGGTGTCCGCTGCGACCGGTGCGGTCGCGGCCTTCCTCGGCGCCAACTTCATGCTGGCGCCCCGCTGGCTATTCGGAGCCGGCGACAACGGCTCGGCCTCGATCATCTTCCTCGTCGTGGTCCCGGTGCTGATCGCTCTGCTGCTGTCGTTGCGGTTCAGGCCGCACGCGCTGGGCCCGGACGACACCAAGCGTGCGCTCCATGGACCGGTGGCCTACTTAGTGGTGACCGGTTGGCTGCACGGCGCCCGGACGGTACTGGCCCGCCCGACGGTGGCCGCCACCCTCGCCGGGCTGGCCGCACATCGGATGGCTTTCGGCATCAACACCTTGCTGGTGTTGTTGTTGATGCGCCACGCCGGAGACACGTCCGTCGTTGGTCTGGGCACTGCGGTGCTGTTCGTCGCAGCGACGGGGACCGGGTCGTTTCTGGCCAACGTCTTGACCCCGCCTGCAGTGCGCCGATGGGGCCGCTACGCCACCGCCAACGGCGCATTGGCGATCGCGGCCACCATCCAGGTCATCGGCGCCGGTTTGCAACTGCCGGTGATGGTGACCTGCGGGTTCTTCCTCGGCACAGCCGGCCAGGTCGTCAAGCTGTGTGCCGATACCGCGATGCAGGTCGACGTCGACGATGCCCTGCGCGGCCATGTGTTCGCGGTGCAGGATGCGCTGTTCTGGGTCTCGTTCATCGCGGCGATCACCGCGGTGGCGTTCGTCATCCCCGACGACGGGCGCGCACCCGCGCTGGTGCTGACCGGGACGGCGATCTACCTTGTCGGACTTGCCGTTCACGCCGTCGTCGGTCGGCGGGCGATGCGCGCCTCGCGCGACGAGAGCCGCCGCCCACCAACCCCGGCGGAGGAGGATGCGCCCTCGCTAAGGTATTCGGATGGCCGGCCTTGATTCGATCGTGGCGGATTTGCGCGCCGAAAGCGACGAGCTCGACGCGCTGGTAACGCCGCTCGGCGGTGACCGCTGGGCCGAGCCCACCGCCGCGCCGGGCTGGACGATCGCACACCAGATCGCCCACCTGCTTTGGACCGACCGGGTTGCGCTGACGTCGGTCACCGACGAGTCCGCCTTCGCCGCCGTGCTCGAGGCTGCGGCCGCCGACCCGACCGGATTCGTCGACGCGGGAGCCGACGATCTGGCAACGACGCCGCCCGCCGAACTGCTTGCCGACTGGCGCGGCACTCGGATGCGGTTGCACGACAAGCTGTCGACCGTTTCCGACGGCCGAAAACTTCCGTGGTTCGGTCCACCGATGAGCGCAGCGTCGATGGCCACCGCCCGGTTGATGGAGACCTGGGCACACGGCCTTGACGTCGCCGATACGCTCGGCGTCCAGCGACAGCCCACCGCGCGACTGCGATCCATCGCGCACATCGGCGTGCGGACCCGCGACTACGCCTTCGTGGTCAACGGTCTGACACCGCCGACCGAGCCGTTTCTGGTCGAGCTGCGGGCACCCGACGGGGGCATCTGGTCGTGGGGCCCAGCCGACGCCGCCCAGCGGGTCAGCGGATCTGCCGAGGACTTCTGTTTCCTGGTCACACAACGACGCCCGCGTAGCGCGCTGGATATCGACGCCGACGGCGACGATGCGCAGCGCTGGCTGGACATCGCACAAGCCTTTGCCGGCCCGCCGGGCCCTGGGCGATAGAACTTCGCCGAACGTCGAGTTGTGGTGCGTTTTCGGCGAATTTTGCACAACTTCTCGACGTTCGGCATCGACTAGAGCGTCGTTGCACCGTCGGCGGCGCCGTCTCCGTCGCTGTCGGTAAGTCGTAGATCCCACCGGCCGTCGCCGTCGGTGTCGAGGTATCCGGTCATGCCGTGGTCGCCGGCGCACATCGCGCGGTCGGCCAGCCCATCATCGTCGCTGTCGAGCAGCCGATCGTTCGGCTGGCCGTCACCGTCGAAGTCGACCAGCGGCCCGCCGGTGTGTTCGACACCGTCGAGCCCGAACCACCGCAGCGGCCCACCCCGGTCGACGGCGACCGCCCAGGTGCCAGACCCATCATCGGTGAAGTAGCTTTCCGCGGTGCCGTCGTTGTCGAGATCCAGCACCGCATGGTCGGCGATCCCGTCGCCGTCGAGATCCGCCAGCGCGTCATCGCGCAGCCCGTCGCCGTCGAAGTCCAAGCCGACCGCATCCAGCTGACCGTCACCGTCGACGTCGAGGTCGGGTTGGCCGTCCCACATCGACGCCGTGCCATCGGCCGCGCCCAAGCAGTACTCCATACCTAGAACGACGCGCTTCGAGTGCTACCGGTTCCCCCGTGCCTGCCACCACGCCAGCAGCTCGGCCTTCGCCTCGTCGCGAGACAGCGGCCCGCGATCCAGCCGCAGCTCCTTCAGGTGCCGCCACGCCTCACCGACCTGCGGTCCGGGCGGAATGGCCAGCAACTCCATGATCTCGTTGCCGTCGAGGTCTGGGCGAACCCGCTGCAGGTCTTCGGCGGCGGCCAACTCGGCGATCCGCGTCTCCAAATTGTCGTAGTTGGCCTGCAGCTTCGCCGCGCGACGCTTGTTGCGGGTGGTGCAGTCGGCACGCACCAGCTTGTGCAACCGCGGCAACAGCGGGCCGGCATCAGTGACGTAGCGGCGCACCGCCGAATCGGTCCACCGCCCCCCGCCATAGCCGTGGAACCGCAAATGCAGATACACCAGCTGCGAGATGTCGTCGACCATCTGCTTGGAGTACTTCAGCGTCCGCAACCGTTTGCGGGCCATCTTGGCGCCGACCACCTCGTGATGGTGAAAGCTCACGCCGCCGTCGGGCTCGTGGCGACGGGTGGCGGGTTTGCCGATGTCGTGCAGCAGCGCCGCCCACCGCAACACCAGATCGGGCTCGTCGTCCTCGAGCTCGATGGCCTGGCGCAGCACGGTCAGCGAATGCTGGTAGACGTCCTTGTGCTGGTGGTGCTCGTCGATGGCCATCTGCATGCCGCCGATTTCGGGCAGCACCACCTCCCCCATCCCGGTCTGCACCATCAAGTCGATCCCGGCGGCCGGATCGTCACCCAACAGCAACTTGTCCAATTCGGCGGCCACCCGCTCCGCGGTGATACGGCCCAGTTGGGGTGCCATCTCCTCGATCGCTGCGCGCACCCGCGGCGCGACGGTGAAACCCAGCTGCGAGACGAACCGCGCAGCGCGCAACATTCGCAACGGATCGTCGCCGAACGACTGTGACGGCGCTGCCGGGGTATCCAGCACCGCGGCACGAAGCGCGGCCAAACCGCCTAAGGGATCCACGAATTCGCCCGCCCCGTGCGCCGTGATACGTACCGCCATCGCGTTCACGGTGAAATCGCGGCGTACCAGGTCGTCGTCGATACGGTCGCCGAAACGCACCTCCGGATTGCGCGACACCTGGTCGTAGCGGTCGGTGCGGAACGTGGTGATCTCCAGACGCTGGTCACCCTTGCCGACGCCCACGGTGCCGAATTCGATTCCGGTGTCCCACAGCGCATCGGCCCATGGCCGCATGATTTTCTGAACCTGCTCCGGGTGCGCGTCGGTGGTGAAATCCAGATCAGGGCTCAACCGTCGCAGCAGCGCATCGCGCACCGATCCGCCGACCAGATACAGCTCGTGTCCTGCCGCAGCGAACAACGAGCCGAGTTCGCGAAACAACTCGGTATACCTGTTCAACGCGACGGCGGCTGCGGTCAGCAGATCAGCGTCCTCGACGGTTTCTGGCACGTGGAGAGCGTAGTCCGGGTTGGTTTCAGACCGCCCCGGCCCGCATCCTCTGCCGGGCCGAAAGTTCCAAATCGGCAGCACATCACCGCACTACCGGCGAGTGCAGCGGGGAGGCCCAGGCGTGCCAGCTACTATCGCTTGGGTGTCGGACGGCGAACATGCCAAACCACGTCGGCGCCGGGGTAGGCGCCGCGGACGGCGCGCTGCGGGTCCGGCCGAAAGCCGCACCGACAACGGTCAGGGCGGCAGTGCCGGCGCGGCCTCCACTGCCAGACCGGCAAATTCCGGGCGGTCGCGATCTGCCGACCGTGGACCCGAGCGGTTGCGCACCGTACATGAGACCTCCGCCGGCGGACTGGTCATCGACGGCATCGACGGGCCGCGCGAGGATCAGCTGGCCGCGCTCATCGGTCGGGTCGACCGGCGCGGTCGGATGTTGTGGTCTCTCCCCAAGGGCCACATCGAACTTGGCGAGACCGCTGAGCAGACCGCAATCCGGGAAGTCGCCGAGGAGACCGGGATTCGCGGCAGCGTGTTGGCCGCGCTGGGCAGCATCGACTACTGGTTTGTCACCGACGGACGACGAGTACACAAGACGGTGCATCACTATCTGATGCGTTGCTCCGGCGGAGAGTTGTCCGACGAGGATCTCGAGGTGGCCGAGGTGGCGTGGGTGCCGATCCCCGAGTTGCCTGCCCGCCTGGCCTACGCCGACGAGCGGCGGCTGGCCGAGGTCGCCGATGAACTGATCGACAAGCTGCAAACCGACGGGCCGACCGCGCTGCCGCCACTGCCGCCCACCTCGCCGCGTCGCCGGCCACAGACACACTCCCGTGCCCACCACCGGCAACCCGCGCCCGCCCGGAAGAACGGTCGCGGTCGAGGGCCGTGACCGGCCCGCGGCTGTTCCAAGTGGCGACGTGCAGCGCCCTTTGTCGCGCTTGCGATCGCCACGGGCGGGCCGCCCTACTGCGCCTCGCCGTAGTGGCCGGCATCCTGGCTGGTCTCGGAGTCGTGCCCACGCTACCGGCCGCCATCGCGGGCGAGCCCGGCGCGACACCATTCGTCCAGGTCCGAGTCGATCAGGTGACCCCCGACGTGGTCACCACCACCAGTGAACCCGTCGTTACCGTCAGCGGAATCGTGACCAATGTCGGCGATCGGCCGGTGCGTGACTTGATGGTCCGCCTGGAGCGCGCGGATGCGGTGAGTTCGTCGGCCGGCCTGCGCACCAATCTCGACGGAAGCACCGACCAGTACCAGCCGGTGGCCGACTTCCTGACGGTGGCCGGCGAACTGCAACGCGGGCAGGACGCCGGGTTCACGCTGTCCGCCCCACTGCGCTCGCTGAGTGCAACGTCGTTGGCGATCGACAAGCCCGGCGTCTACCCGCTGTTGGTCAACGTCAACGGCACACCCGACTACGGTGAACCCGCCCGACTCGACAACGCCCGGTTTCTGCTGGCGGTAGTGGGAGTGCCGGCCGAACCGACCGACAACTCCGCGGACGCGTTGAGCTCCGTCGTCGCGCCCGACACCTCCAAACCGGTACAGATCACCATGCTGTGGCCACTGGCTGACCGGCCGCGGTTGTCGCCCGGCGTACCTGGCGGCACGGTTCCGGTGCGGTTGATGGACGACGAACTGGCCACCGCGCTGGCCCCTAATGGCCGACTGGAGATTCTGCTGTCCGCCGCCGAATTCGCCACCAGTCGCGACGTCGATCCCGACGGCGCAGTCGGTCGTTCGCTGTGCTTGGCGGTCGACCCGGATCTGCTGGTTACCGTCAATGCGATGACCAGCGGCTATGTGGTCTCCGATGCCCCGGGCAACGCTGGCCCGCGCGCTCCGGCGCATCCGGGCACCGGCCAAGCCGCAGCGGCGGGCTGGTTGGACCGGTTGCGGGCGTTGGCTCGCCGCACGTGTGTAACAGCGATCCCCTACGCCCAGGCCGATCTCGATGCCCTGCAACGCGTCGGGGATGCCGACCTGCGGGCCATCGCTACCACCACCAGCAGTGACATCGCCGACCAGATCTTGGGAATCATGTCGGTTCGCGGGGCCACGCTGATCGGGGACGGCTCCCTGACCCGCCGCACCGTGGACCTGTTGGGCGCCGAAGCCGACACCGTGGCGGTTGCCGCCGCCGACTTCGCTGCAGCGGACTCAGCCACCGGCGCGCCCGCGACCGCAGACACCGCCGTCCGCCGGGTCTCGCCGCAAGTGGTCACCGCCCCGTTCGATCCGGCCGTCGGCGCAGCGCTGGCCGCCGCCGGCACCGATCCGATTGCACCGACCTACCTCGACCCCGCGCTGGCGGTACGGCTGCGGCACGATTCGGCCACTGCCCGCCGTCAGGATGCGCTGGGGTCGATGCTGTGGCGGGGGTTGCAACCTGACGTCGGCCAGCGCACCGAGATTCTGTTGCCGCCGGCCACCTGGACTCTGCAATCCGATGACGCGGGCGCCATCCTGACCACATTGGCCACGGCGGTGCGCTCTGGGCTGGCCGCTCCCCGGCCGCTGCCGGCGCTGATCGCCGAGGCGGCGACCGACACCGCCGCACCACGCCCACCGACTGCCGACGCCGCCCGACGTGGCCGGTTCGACGACCAGGTGATCGCCCAGATGTCTCACGAATTGAGCCGGCTGCGGGATCTGACCTCGGCGTTGACCACCGACGCCCGGACCGGGATGAGCGGAATCGGCTACACCGCACCCCTGCGCGAAGACATGCTGCGCGCGGTCAGCCAGTCGGAGCGGCCCGACAGCCGCAACGGATTGGCCCACCACCGGTTGGAGACCGTCGGCAACTCGATCGATGACCTGTTCGGCGCCGTCACCATTGTCAACCCGGGCGGGTCCTACACACTGGCCACCGAGCACAGCCCGTTGCCACTGGCGCTGCACAACGGTCTGGCCGTGCCGATCCGGGTGCGGCTTCAGGTGGACACGCCACCGGGAATGACAGTGACGGACCTGGGCGAGATCGAACTTCCGCCGGGATACCTGCCGCTGCGGGTGCCCATCGAAGTGAAATTCACCCAGCGCGTGGCGATCGACGTGTCGCTGCATACTCCCCAAGGGGTGTCACTGGGCGAACCGGTGCGGCTTTCGGTGCACTCCAACGCCTACGGCAAAGTCCTGTTCGCGATCACCTTGACCGCCGCGGCGGTGCTGGTGGCGCTGGCGGGACGACGGCTTTGGCACCGCTTCCGCGGCCAGCCCGACCGCGCCGACTTGGACCGTCCCGAACCTGCGGACGCATGGCCGGCTCGGGCGGACGCTCCGGACCAAGACCTCGTCGACGAAGAGCGCCGGGTATGAGGTCCGTCGGCCGGCGGGTGCCGCCACCGGCACAGCCACCAACGCGCGAATCCGCTCCTCCCCCACCGGGGCTGCCGCCGTCGGCGCAGCCACCGCGACAGCAGCGGGCTGAGCTCTCCGACGCCGCGCTGGTGTCGCGGTCCTGGGGCATGGCCCTTGCGACGCTGATCAGCCGCGTCACTGGATTTGCCCGGATTGTGCTGTTGGCCGCGATCTTGGGCGCGGCCCTGTCGAGCGCATTTTCAGTGGCCAATCAGCTGCCCAACCTGGTCGCAGCGCTGGTGTTGGAGGCCACTTTCACCGCGATCTTCGTGCCGGTGCTCGCGCGCGCCGAACAGGACGACGCCGACGACGGCCGGGCTTTCGTCCGCCGCTTGGTCACACTGGCCACGACCCTGCTGTTGGTGGCCACGCTGCTGTCGGTGGCAGCCGCGCCGGTGCTGGTGCGGTTGATGCTGGGCCACGACCCCCAGGTCAACGAACCGCTCACTACCGCGTTCGCCTACCTGCTGTTACCGCAGGTGATCTTCTACGGACTTTCGTCGGTGTTCATGGCGATCCTGAACACTCGCAACGTGTTCGGGCCACCCGCGTGGGCGCCCGTCGTCAACAACCTCGTCGCGATCGTCACCCTGGGCGTCTATCTGGCGGTGCCCGGCCAGTTGTCGGTTGACCCGGTACGGATGGGCAACGCCAAGTTGCTTGTTCTGGGCATCGGCACGACGTTGGGCGTGTTCGCGCAGACCGCGGTGCTGCTGGTTGCGATCCGGCGAGAACGCATCAGCCTGCGCCCGTTGTGGGGAATCGACGAGCGGCTCAAACGCTTTGGCGCGATGGCCGCCGCGATGGTGTTCTACGTGCTGATCAGTCAGCTCGGTCTGGTGGTCGGCAACCAGATCGCCAGCACCGCCGCCGCTTCCGGTCCGGCGATCTACAACTACACCTGGCTGGTGCTGATGCTGCCGTTCGGCATGATCGGGGTGACGGTGCTGACCGTGGTAATGCCGCGGCTCAGCCGCAACGCAGCCGCCGACAACACCGGGGCGGTACTCGCCGACCTGTCGCTGGCCACCCGGCTGACCATGATCACCCTGATTCCGGCGGTGGCATTCATGACGGTCGGTGGGCCGGCGATCGGTAGCGCACTGTTCGCCTACGGGCGTTTCGGTGACGTCGACGCCGGCTATTTGGGCGCGGCGATCGCGTTGTCGGCGTTCACGCTGATCCCCTATGCGCTGGTGCTATTACAGCTACGGGTCTTCTACGCCCGTGAGCAGCCTTGGACACCGATCGTGGTCATTGTCGTCATCACGACCGTCAAGATCGTCGCCTCGCTGCTCGCGCCGCACCTCACCGACAACCGTGAACTCGTTGCGGGCTACCTGGGGCTGGCCAACGGTCTAGGGTTTCTGGCCGGCGCGATCGTCGGGTATTTCCTGCTGCGGAACACCCTGCGGCCGTCCGGCGGGCATCTGATCGGTGCCGCCGAAGCGCGGACCATTCTGGTGACGATCGCGGCGTCGTTGCTGTCCGGGTTACTGGCTCATGCGGCCGATCGACTACTTGGGCTGGAAACCCTGACGGCCTACGGTGGCGGCGCCGGATCGCTGCTCCGGCTATTCGTGCTCGCGGTGATCATGGCCCCGATCATCGCCGTCGTCATGCTGCGCGCGCAGGTCCCCGAGGCACAGGCTGCGTTGGCCAGGGTCCGCGGGTGGCTCGGCGCCGGCGGCAAAGCGGTTCCACCTACGCGTCACGATGAGCTGTCCGGTCAGGGCACGGTCACGTACTCTGAGCAGAGGAATTCGTTCAGGGCGGGGGGGCATCCGGTTCGGGAACCCATCCGGCGCGGGCCTCCGGAGCGGGTAACCGAGACGGGCATGCGGAAAGGACCGGAGGTGACCGACGGCCCATCGGATAGCACGGCAACCAACGCCGGCTCAGAGCCGGACCGGCCGCGGCAGTCCGGATCGTCGCCGTCTGCCGACGATTTCCAGCCAGACATTCCGCCCGATCTTCACGTCGATGTCGTTTCGGCACCAGTCCCGCCGAAGGGATCCAACGGCGACTTCTCGTCAGATTCGGCCCGCGAGCCCGCGGCCTACGCCGCCGACGATGAACCGATCGAGTTCGACGCGCCCCGGGAGCGAGCGACCGAACGACCGGCAGCGCAAGACGAAGCCCACCTGGTGCCGGGCGCCAGCATCAGCGGCGGCCGCTACCGCCTACTGGTATTCCACGGCGGCGCACCCGGCCTGCAGTTTTGGCAAGCACTCGACACCGCGTTGGATCGACAGGTGGCTCTGACGTTCGTCGACCCCGACGGCGTACTGCCCGACGACGAACTACGCGAAATCCTGTCCCGCACGCTGCGGCTCAGCCGGATCGACAACCCCGGTGTCGCGCGGGTGCTCGACGTCGTCGATTCCGGCAGCGGCGGCCTAGTCGTCGCCGAGTGGATCCGGGGCGGTTCGTTGCAGGAGGTGGCCAACACATCACCGTCTCCGGTTGGTGCTGCGCGCGCGATGCAGACGCTGGCCGGCGCCGCTGAGGCCGCCCACCATGCCGGCGTCGCATTGTCAGTCGACCACCCCAGCCGAGTGCGGGTCAGCATCGAAGGCGATGTGGTGCTGGCGTTTCCGGCGACCATGCCCAAGGCCACCCTGGAGGCCGACATCCGCGGAATCGGCGCGGCACTATATGCCCTGCTGGTCAACCGGTGGCCGCTGTCGGAATCCGGAATGCGCAGCGGGCTGCCTCCGGCCGAACGGGACCGGTCGGGCCAGCCGATCGAACCGCGTTTGATCAACCGCGACATCCCATTCCAGATCTCAGCGGCAGCCACCCACTCGCTCCAAGGTGACGGCGGAATACGCAGCGCGGCAACGCTTTTGAACTTGCTGCAACAGGCGACGGCGGTGGCCGACCGTACCGACTTGCTGACACCGATCGACGAACCGGTGCCCGGAACTGCGCGGCCGGGTCGCGGGCGGCCGCGCGAGCCGGAAGACCAAGAGGCGCAGCTCCGTCGCCGCCGCAACGTGATGATCGGTGTCGGTGCCGGTGTCGCCATTATCGTGGTGGCGCTGCTGGTGCTGGCGTCGGTGCTGGGCCGGATCTTCGGTGATCTCGGCGGTGGCCTGGACAAAGACCAACTCGGCCTCAACGCACCGTCGTCGTCCCCCGCCTCCTCGGGCGGTTCTGCGGCGTCCGGCAGCATGGTCAAACCCTCGCGCGCCACCGTCTTCTCTCCTGGAGGCGAAGCCGATAACCCGAGCCAGGCGGGGCAGGCCATCGACGGGAACCCGTCCACGTCCTGGGCAACCGACATCTACACCGACGCTGTGCCATTCCCCAGCTTCAAAAACGGTGTCGGGTTGCTGCTGCAGCTACCCAAACCCACCACCGTGGGCATGGTGACCGTCGACATCACCTCCACGGGTACCAAGATGCAGATCCGATCGTCATCGACGTCGACTCCGGCCAAGCTGGAGGACACCACCGCGCTGACTGAACCGACCTCGCTACATCCGGGCCACAACTCCATCAAGGTCAATGCGTCGGCGCCGACGTCGAACCTATTGGTGTGGATCTCCACCCTGGGAACCACTGACGGCAAGAGCGAAGCGGTGATCTCCGAGATCACCGTGCAGGCGGCCTCCTGACCGTGCGGTCGGGTGAAGTGCCGCGCACCGGCCGATAAGTTACTGTCCGGCCGTGGGTTTCGGCTACCGGGTGCGGCGCGAACGCAGTGACGCCGAGCTGCTGGCCGATCACGTCGCCGGCGACCGCCACGCCTTCGAAGAGCTCTTCTATCGCCATCACCGGCAGCTGTATCAGGTTGCCCGCTTCACCAGTCGCAATCCCGAGGACGCCGCCGATGCGTTACAGGACGCGATGCTTTCCGCTCACCGCGGCGCCGCAGCTTTCCGGCACGACGCCGCGGTAAGTAGCTGGCTGCACCGCATCGTCGTCAATGCATGCCTGGACCGATTGCGCCGCAACAAGTCTCATCTCACTACCCCCTTGGAGGACATCTACCCGGTCGCTGATCGGACCACGCAGGTGGAGACAGCTATCGCGGTGCAGCGCGCGTTGATGAGACTGCCGGTCGAGCAGCGGGCAGCGGTGGTCGCCGTCGACATGCACGGCTACTCCGTCGCCGACACCGCCCAACTGCTGGGGGTCGCCACCGGCACCGTCAAAAGCCGGTGCGCCCGTGCCCGGGCCCGCCTCGCCGCAGCCCTCGGCTATCTGGATCCAGCTCCCGAGCACTCGGCCGGCTAGCCACGGCCCGTGGCCAGTTGGCGGGCACATGGCGGACACTAGGGCCGATGGGCGACGACGATGCTGCTACCGAACTGCCGCTGACGGCGGAGTTACTCGCCGAACTGCAGGCAGGCTTGCTTGATGACGACACCGCCGCGCGGGTGCGTGGCCGCCTCCGGGCGGATCCGGCCGCCCGGCAGACGTTGGACGCGCTGAACCGGGCGCGTCGCGACATCGTGATGCTGGGTGCTGACTCGTCCGCCGCCGACGAAGTTCCGCCGGCCGTGGTGGCCGGCATCGGCGACGCGCTGCGCCGCGCGGACCTCGCCGACCGCCCTGCCCACGCCGCCAGGCCAGGCGCTCGTCCGGCGCGAGTGGCCGCGGCCGTCGCCGGCCTGGCAGCCGCGGCCGCCGCGATCGGGCTCGGCACCGCCGCTCTGATCGCCGCGCCGCCACCCGCCCCGAGTAGCCCGACCACTGCCCAACACATCACCGTGTCACGGCCCCCTGCAGTGATTCCCTTGTCGGACGCCCAAATCGTCGCCCTGCTGGACGCCACGCCGGACTACGGCCCATTAGCCGATCCCGGGCGCCGGGCCACCTGCCTGAGCGGTCTGGGCTACCCGACATCCGCCAGGGTGTTAGGTGCTCAGCCTGTCCAGATAACCGGGCATCCCGGTGTGCTACTGGTGCTAGCGGGCGACACGCCCGACACGGTGCTGGCGCTGGCGGTGGCTCCGAGCTGCAACTCAGCCAACACCGGGTTGCTGGCTGACCGGGTTGTCCCACGTAGGTGATGCCCGGGGAACACCACCGCCTACCCTGGCGTTCGAGTGTCTGAACCCGGCTTGACGTACTCGAAAGGCTCCCATGACTGAGACCACTCCTCTTCACGACGTGATCATCATCGGTTCGGGGCCGGCCGGATACACCGCCGCTCTGTACACCGCACGCGCACAGCTGGCGCCACTGGTATTTGAAGGCACCTCGTTCGGCGGCGCGTTGATGACGACGACCGAGGTAGAGAACTATCCAGGCTTTCGTGACGGGATCACCGGCCCGGAGCTGATGGACCAGATGCGCGAGCAGGCGTTGCGGTTCGGCGCTGACCTGCGGATGGAAGACGTCGAATCGGTGTCGCTGGACGGTCCGGTCAAATCCGTCGTCACCGCCGACGGGGAGACCCATCAGGCGCGCGCCGTCATCCTGGCAATGGGCGCGGCCGCCCGCTACCTGCATGTGCCCGGCGAGCAAGAGTTGCTGGGCCGGGGTGTGAGCTCGTGTGCAACCTGCGACGGGTTCTTCTTCCGGGACCAAGACATCGCGGTCATCGGCGGCGGCGACTCGGCGATGGAAGAAGCCACCTTCTTGACCCGCTTCGCGCGCAGCGTCACGATCGTGCACCGCCGCGACGAGTTCCGTGCCTCCAAGATCATGCTCAACCGGGCCCGGGGTAACGACAAGATCCGCTTCCTGACCAACAGCGTGGTGGTCGCCGTCGAGGGAGACGGCACGGTGACCGGGCTACGGCTGCGCGACACCGCTACCGGCACGGAATCCGAACTGGCCGTCACCGGGGCTTTTGTCGCGATCGGCCACGACCCGCGCTCCGAGTTGGTGCGCGGCGCCGTCGACCTCGACACCGATGGCTACGTGCTGGTGCGGGGCAACTCCACCCACACCTCGCTCGACGGCGTGTTCGCGGCCGGCGATCTGGTGGACCGCACCTACCGCCAGGCCGTCACCGCCGCCGGCACCGGCTGTTCCGCAGCGATCGACGCCGAACGTTGGCTGGCCGACCACGATGACCCTGACCAGCCTGCACAGACCACGGCCACCGGAGCCGCCGGCAGCAGTGAGATGATTGGAGCGCCCCGATGACCCCGAACACCGGCACCCCCGTGGAGGTATCGGACGCGACGTTCGCCACGGCCGTGTTATCCAGCGATAACCCTGTGCTGGTTGACTTTTGGGCTACCTGGTGCGGCCCGTGCAAGATGGTTGCGCCGGTGCTCGCGGAGATCGCAGCGGAAAAGGCGGGGCAGCTCACCGTCGCCAAACTTGACGTGGACGCCAACCCGGAAACCGCGCGCGATTTCCAGGTGGTGTCGATCCCGACGCTGATCTTGTTCCAGGGCGGCCAGCCGGTCAAAAGGATCGTCGGCGCCAAGGGCAAAGCGGCGCTATTACGCGAGCTTTCCGACGTGGTGCCTGACTCCCAGTAACGAAAGTCCTGCTCGCCACGCCTCATAACGGTTTGCCTGGTGTTTTCCCGAATTCGCCGAGCGTCTGCGACAATACCGCCAAGCCTGTCTAGCACTGGCAGGGCTAATCACACTGGCTTACCGGAGGCCCCCTGGAATGTCGACTCCGCACCGCGGTGCCGGCGAAGCGCTGCGCTGTGGTGACCGCAGTGCAGCGGTCACCGAGATCCGGGCAGCGCTAGCGGCGCTGGGGCATCTACACAGTCCTGACGAGGACATCACCACCGGAAGACACGTCGCACTCGACCTGTTTGACGAGGAGCTTGATCAGGCAGTTCGGGCGTTTCAGCAGCACCGCGGCCTGCTGGTGGACGGCGTCGTCGGCGAAGCTACCTACCGCGCGCTGAAAGAAGCGTCCTATCGGCTGGGCGCCCGCACGCTGCATCATCAATTCGGCGCACCGATGTACGGTGACGACGTCGCCACCCTGCAATCCCGGTTGCAGGACCTTGGCTTCTACACCGGCTTGGTCGACGGCTACTTCGGGCTGCAGACACACAACGCGTTGATGTCATACCAGCGCGAGTACGGGCTGTATGCCGATGGCATTTGCGGTCCAGAAACATTGCGCTCCTTGTACTTTCTGTCCGCCCGGGTTAGCGGCGGGTCTCCCCACGCCATCCGCGAGGAGGAGTTGGTGCGCAATTCCGGCCCGAAGCTGTCCGGTAAGCGGATCATCATCGATCCTGGGGGCGGCGGTGCCGACCATGGGTTGCTCACGCATGACGCCGCCGGCCCGATCAGCGAAGCGGATATCTTGTGGGACTTGGCAAGTCGGCTTGAAGGCCGGATGACGGCCATCGGCATGGAGACATTTTTGTCGCGGCCGACCAATGGCAGCCCGTCAGACGCCGAACGCGCCGCGACTGCCAATGCCGTGGGCGCCGACCTGATGATCAGCCTGCGCTGCGCCACCCAGGCCAGCCCGTCGGCCAACGGCGTGGCCTCGTTTCACTTCGGTAATTCGCACGGTTCGGTATCCACGATCGGCCGCAACCTCGCCGACTTCATTCAACGAGAAGTGGTGGCGCGTACCGGTTTACGCGACTGCCGCACCCACGGGCGCACATGGGATCTGCTGCGGCTGACCAGGATGCCGACGGTTCAGGTCGACGTTGGCTACATCACCAACCCGCATGACCGCGGCATGCTGGTTACGACGCAGACTCGCGACGCAATCGCCGAAGGGGTTCTCGCCGCAGTCAAGCGGTTGTATCTGCTAGGCAAAAACGACCGGCCCACCGGCACTTTCACTTTCGCTGAGCTACTGGCTCACGAGTTGTCGGTGGAACAGGCCAGCAGGCTCAGCGGCTCGTAGCCGGCGAGCCGGCCGCCACCGGTTGCTGCAGCTGGGCATTTTCGAGTAGTCGTTCGAGGGCCGCTTCGACCTCGGCCTTCCAGCCCAGGCCCTTGTCCAGCTCGAGGCGCAGCCGCGGAAAGTAGCGGTGCGGCGCCACCACGGCAAATCCCGCATCGCGCAGGAAGTCGGCGCCTATCACGCAGTGGTCGACCGAACAGTCGCCGAGCGCCTCCAGTACCGGGCGTAGATCGGGGTCGGCGGCCTGCGGGTTGAGCAGCTCGGCGACTTCGGGTGTGCGGCCGAAAGCCTCCAGCGCCCGGACTCCGCGGCGCACCAATTCGTCGACCACCTGCGCGATGAGGCTGTACGGCAAGTCATTGGCGTTGCGCCCCGGCTCGACACCCATCGATGTGAGTAGCACCGCGTCAGCCGATACCGGCGCCGTGGGAAACCGGCGGGCCCTGGGCACCGCCCGCGGCGGTGCATAGAGCACGTAGCCCATGCACGGCGGTTCGCTCGGGCCACACTCCGACGGAATCGCCATGGCGACCTGGCCGCACGAACCCCATTCCAGCATCACCATCGACAACCAGGCTTCCTTCTCGAATTCCGGGTCGGCGAGATGCTCCTCTTTGCCGAGGGTCGCCGGGTCCACCTCCCAGAAGACGCACCGGCGCGCATGCTTGGGAAGCTGCTCGAACGCCTCGAGCTGCAGCGGCGTGATTCGAGCTGACACTAGACTCCTGGACCTTGGTGCGGCGCCGCCATGGTGATCGGGCTTCCTCGCGATCGGGTAGTACCCCGCCCCCTCGCAGGCGAGAGTACCCCGAGCAGGCCCGCATCGTTGCGGCCTGACAGACGCAATTGACTTACCCAGAATAAGAGAATTGGCCGCCTTCGGGCCGCTATCGGGCCAGGCGCGCCGTATCCGCCGGCATGGAAATGAAAAGCGCTGGCACGCACCATGATTGACTGGTTGACCACCCCGACCGGTCACCCGGGTCACGGGAATGTCACAGTGACGTAACTACTGCGGGTGGTGGTTCACGGGTTCGACGAGTTCATCAGGTCCACAATCCGCTGCAGATCGTCGACCGACCCGAACTCGACGACGATCTTGCCCTTGCGTTTGCCGAGGCTGACGGTGACCCGGGTGTCGAAGGCACTCGACAGCCGCTCAGCAACATCCTGGAGTCCCGGCATCTGAATCGGCTTGCGCCGCGGCGGTGCCGGCTTGCCGACGTCGCCGCGATTGGCCAGGGTAACCGCTTCCTCCGTGGCTCGCACCGAGAGGCCTTCGGCGACGATCCGTGCGGCCAGTTCTTCTTGAGCTTCCGATCCGCCCTCCAGTGACAGCAACGCCCTGGCGTGGCCGGCCGACAACACGCCGGCTGCGACGCGTCGCTGGACGGCGATCGGCAACCGCAGCAGCCGGATCATGTTGGTGATCAGCGGGCGGGATCGTCCGATGCGGGCGGCAAGTTCGTCGTGGGTGACACCGAACTCGTCGAGCAGCTGCTGGTAGGCCGCCGCCTCTTCCAGCGGGTTCAACTGGACGCGGTGGATGTTCTCCAACAGAGCGTCGCGCAACAGATTGTCGTCACCGGTCTCCCGCACGATCGCCGGGATGGCCGTCATTCCGGCCTCCTGGGCGGCGCGCCAACGCCGCTCCCCCATCACCAGCTGATACCGCCGGCCATCCGGCGCCCCGTCCAGCGCCCGGACCACGATCGGCTGCATGAGACCGAATTCGCGGATTGAGTGCACCAGTTCAGCGAGCGCCTCGTCGTCGAAAACCTGCCGCGGTTGCCGTGGATTCGGTTCGATGAGCGCCGGGTCGATCTCGCGGTACACCGCCCCGATGCCGGCCGCCGCTGACCCGGTCGGGCCGCCGAGCACCACATCGGCAGCCGCCGCACCCATCCGCGGTCCCAGGTCGGTCGTCCCGGTCTCGCCTTCCGATGGTCCGGTCGGGATCAGCGAGGCCAGGCCGCGGCCCAGGCCGCCTTTCCTCCGTGACGGCTGGCTCATGCGCCGCTCCTCCTCATCGCTTCGCTGTGCATCGTCGCCGGCGGGTCATGGTTGTCCCTTCGCGGATCGTGGTCGGTCGCGCTCGGCAAGCTCGCGGCTGGCGTCGAGATAGCTCATCGCCCCCCGCGAACCGGGATCGTAATCGATGATGGTCATGCTGTAGCCGGGCGCTTCGGACACCTTGACGCTCCGCGGGATCACTGTGCGCAAGACCTTGCTGCCGAAGTAGCGTCGTACTTCGTCGGCGACCTGATCGGCGAGCTTGGTTCGACCGTCGTACATGGTGAGGACGACGGTGGTCACCTCGAGGCGAGGGTTCAGATGCGCCTTCACCATCTCGATGTTGTTCATCAGCTGCGACACGCCTTCCAGCGCGTAGTACTCGCACTGGATCGGAATCAACACCTCGGGAGCAGCGACGAGTGCATTGATGGTCAGCAGCCCAAGCGACGGCGGGCAATCGATGAAGACGTAATCGAAGTCGGTGTTATCCAATTCGCTCAGCGCGGTCCGCAGTCTGTTCTCCCGGGCCACCATGCTGACCAACTCGATCTCGGCGCCGGCCAAGTCGATGGTGGCGGGTACGCAGTACAGCCTGTCGCTGTGCGGGCTGCGGCGCAGTGCGTCTCGCAACGGGATTTCACCGAGCAGCACCTCGTAGGACGACGGGGTGCCGGAATGACGCTCGGCGATACCCAGCGCGGTGCTGGCGTTGCCTTGCGGGTCGAGGTCGATGACAAGCGTTTTGAGACCTTGGACCGCCAGGGCCGCTGCGAGGTTGACCGCCGTCGTGGTCTTTCCGACTCCACCCTTCTGGTTGGCGATGGTGAACAGGCGCCGGTCGACAGGCCGCTGTAACCGCGCATGCGTGGTGTGCAGCACTTGCATCGCGCGCTCCGCGGCGGCCCCGATCGGAGTGTCGAATTCCGGCGATGTTTCACGTGAAACATCCGACGCCGGCGCCCGAGAGGATTCGGAGTCGCGTGCAGCCGGTCCACGTGGCGCGGTCATAACGCCTCCCTCTTGTCCCGGTTGGAGCGGTGGGGCGACGGGCGTGGCCGGCGCCTCGACGGCGTTGGTGTCCCGCGCTCCGCCACCACCACGGTTGCGGGCGGAGTCAAGTAGTTCACGCCACATTTCACCACCCTGACATTCGCGGCGCCTAACCCGATCATCACACGCCGGTATCGTGAGACTTCGTCGGCGGCCCGCTGTCCTTTGATCGCCAACATCCGGCCGCCCGGTCGCAGTAACGGCAGACTCCACCGGACCAGCTTGTCCAAGGACGCGACGGCCCGAGAAATCGTGGCGTCGCTGGTGCCGACACGGTCGCGCGCGGCCGGCTCCTCCGCTCGGCCGCGGACCACCTCGATATCGAGTTCGAGCTCGCCGACAACCGCCCGCAAAAAATCGGCTCGGCGTTGCAGTGATTCGACGAGCAGCACCCCTAGGTCAGGACGGGCGATCGCGACCGCCACTCCCGGTAGGCCGGCGCCGCTTCCGATGTCGACCACGCGCTCCCCAGGTGCCAGCAATTCCGCGACGGCTGCGCTGTTGAGGATGTGGCGCTCCCAGATCCGGTCGACCTCGTGCGGTCCGACGATCCCCCAGTCGATCCCGGCTCCCGCCAGCAGTTCGGCGTAGCGCTGGGCGGCGGCCAACCGAGGCCCGAAGACTGTCGCAGCGGCCGGCGGCGGCGCGGCCACTTCGACATGTTTCACGTGAAACATTCCTCCGGTTTGTGGACCTTGGCCCACCGCGAACTACACGCCTGTAACTTCCGCCTGGGTCAGTCAGGCAGGACGACAACCCGTCGCGAAGGCTCGACGCCCTCGCTTTCGCTGCGAACGCCGCGAACTGCCGCCACGGCATCGTGGACGATCTTTCGCTCGAACGGGGTCATCGGTGCGAGCTCTTCTCGCTCCCCGCTGTCGAGCACACGGCGCGCGACCTTATCTCCGAGCGTCGCCAACTCGTCGCGACGACGCCGGCGCCAGCTGGCGACGTCGAGCATCAGGCGGCTGCGCACACCGGTCTTTTGATGCACCGCCAGCCGGGTCAGCTCCTGTAACGCATCGAGGACTTCGCCCTTGCGGCCAACCAGCTTGTTCAAGTCATCGCTGCCGTCGATGCTGACGACGGCGCGGCTGCCCTCGACATCCAGGTCGATGTCGCCGTCGAAATCCAGCAAGTCCAGCAGCTCCTCGAGATAGTCGCCCGCGATCTCACCCTCGGCAACTAGCCTCTCCTCCAGATCGCCGTCCGCTTCGGGCGCGCCCTCAGCGGTCACCGTGTCGTCCTGCAGGAGTTCATTTTTGGCTTCGCGTTCGGTTGTGTCGGCGTCGGTCATGCCTGCCTCTTTCTCTTCCGGTGCGCCAGGGGCTGCTTCTTCACCCGGCTAGTTCTCAAGTCCTGCGGTGCTTTTGCTCGTCTGTGTCAATCGTCGCGGCGCCGTCACCGTTTGCGCTTTTTCGGTCTGGCCCCGGGCCGCGGGGTCCGACTGGGCGAATTGCCGTCGCGCGTCGGTTGATTGGGCTTACCCGCTTTCGCCTTCGACCGTTGGGAATCGCTTGCCTCACCGTTGGGTTCGGCGCTTGACTCCTCCGCCACTTCCTCGGCTGCGGCCGTCGGCGACTCTCCCCCGCCGGCCGGCCCAGACTTCGCTGAGCGCTTCGGCTTAGCTCCGGGCGCCGGCGCGTTCGCCGCACGCCGCTCCAACGCCTCGCGCTTCTTCGCTTCTTCCTCTTTTTCGATCATCCCGAACACGTAGTGCTGCTGACCGAAGGTCCAGATGTTGTTGGAAAACCAGTAGAGGATGATCGCCAGCGGCAGGAACGGTCCACCGACCACCACGCCGAGCGGAAAGACATACAGCGCAAGCTTGTTCATCATCGCGGTCTGCGGATTGGCGGCGGCCTCAGGGCTCTGCCGGGCGACCGATGCGCGGCTGTTGAAGTACGTCGCCACCCCGGCCAGGATCATCACCGGCAATCCCACCGCAATGACGGCGGGCCGGTTGAAAGCGACGAATGCATCCAACCCCGTGCGCTGAATCATAGTCGCGCCCAGCGGCGCGCCGAACAGGTTCGCATCGAGGAAATGGCCCACGTCAGCGGCGCTGAACACGTAGTTGCCCAATTGCCGGTTCTGGTCCGGCGAGAGCCCCAGCTGGCCGATTCCGCTGCTCGTACGGTTGAACGAACGCAGCACGTGATAAAGCCCGAGAAACACCGGGATCTGGGCCAGCATCGGTAGGCAGCCCAGGATCGGGTTGAAGCCGTGCTCGCGCTGCAGCTTCTGCATTTCCATCGCCATCCGCTGGCGATCCTTGCCGTACTTCTTCTGCAGCGCCTTGATCTGCGGCTGCAACTCCTGCATTTGTCGGGTAGTGCGGATCTGCCGGACGAACGGCTTGTAGAGGATTGCACGCAGGGTGAACACCAGGAACATCACCGATAACGCCCATGCGAAGAAGTTCGAGGGACCCAGCACCGCGGCAAATGCCTTGTACCAGACCCACATAATCGCGGACACCGGATAGTAGAAGATGTCCAGGCTGACCAGATCAAACGACAACGGACGCACTCTCCCCTTGCTTCACTGGGGTGCCGCCGGCATGCCCCATCTGAGCCGGAACGGTCCGGCGTTCAGGTATCGGATCCCATCCTCCCCGATGCCACGGTCCGCACTTCACTAGCCGGGCTGCGGCCAGCCAACTCCCCCGCAGCAGGCCGTATTCGGCCAGCGCATCCACCGCGTACTGGCTACAGGTCGGGATAAATCGGCATGTCGCCGGCCGCAGCGGCGACACCATGTGCCGGTACAGCTGGATCAAGAAGATCAACCCCCGTGCTGCGCCTGCCCCCGCCTTCCCGATACGGCCAGCGCGACCGGCGGTCGACGCCTTCACTGCGCCGGTCCTGTCGCTTGGCGTATCCGCGCTAAGCCGGTCCGCAATTGCTGCTCCAATCGCGGCGAGATCGCTTCGCGACTGCTGGGCAGTGCGCGAATCACCACCTGGTCGACATTGTCCAAGTCGGGCAATACCGCTCGTGCCACATGTCGTAGCCGCCGCGCCACCCGGTGGCGGTCGACTGCCGAGCCAACCGATTTCGCGATGATCAACCCGATCTTCGGCGAGGTCGCGGGCGGGCCCTGCCGGGCATGGATCACGACGTCGGGTTGCACGGCTCGTCGTCCGTGCTTAACCGTCGCGTCGAAATCTACGGACCGCGTCATGCGGTTGTGCGCGGGAAGCACCGCTCTGACACCTGGGAAGGGTCAGGCAGTGAGTGAGCGGCGCCCCTTGCGACGCCGGCTGGAAACGATCGCGCGCCCGGCCCTGGTGCGCATCCGCAGCCGGAAGCCATGCACGCGGGCTCGGCGCCGGTTGTTCGGCTGGAAGGTCCGCTTGCCCTTCGCCACGGCTCTCTCCTCGTCGCATCTGGCATCGCATTCCGGCCACTTAGCTCGGTGGGTCGGACGCGATCGCCCGCACGAAGCCCTCGGTAGGCTCTGTGTCTCGGTGGTAACCGGCGCGGGCCCCGGACGGATCACCCGGATCGCTGCCGTATCGCCGACTTTCGGGCGACTGTTCGAGGGTACTGACGAGGCCTCTCTGGGTCAAACCTGCTCCCGCCAGAAGGCCGCCGGACAGCGTCCGCGATTCCCCGCGCGTGGCCGGAACCGGGTTCGATCCTTAACTGTTTTCACACCCGTCACGGCGCCTTGCCGCAACCTCATCGAGGCGGCGGCGAATGTTGCGGAATGGTTGGCACTTCCACGGAAAACTGTTAGCTTCGGGCGGTGCAGTTTTCAAGCTGTTCCAGATCGGAACGGTCCCCGACAACGTAGCGAGGATGGCGGTTCGGCCCACTGCCCAGACAACCTATGCTGGCTGTCGGAAGCGCCGATTTCGCATGCCGTCGCCGACAGATAGTGCCGCGATGACGACCCTCCTTTCCACACCTGTGGATAACCATGTGGACAGTTCGTCGGCGCGATTAATGGTTGTATCTCGACTTCGAAGCAGGGGGATCCGTCGTTGAGCGATGATCCCGGTGTAGGTTTTGCGACCGTCTGGAACGCGGTTGTCTCTGAGCTCAACGGTGAACTCCATCCGGATGACGCCCCCAGCAACGGTGAACCCTTCCTTACACCGCTGACACCCCAGCAAAAAGCCTGGTTGAACCTAGTGCAGCCGCTCACGATCGTCGAAGGCTTTGCTCTGCTGTCGGTGCCCAGCGGCTTCGTGCAAAACGAAATCGAGCGTCATCTACGCAGTCAGATCACCGAGACCCTGAGCCGACGACTTGGACAACAGGTCGAGCTCGGCGTGCGCATCGCCCCGCCGCCCGAAGACGAGCCCGACTCCAGCGCGACAGCGCTCCCCGACGAGTCCGACGAAGTCGATGACGATCGCGAAGCGCTCGCCGCGGCGCACGCAAATTGGCCGACCTACTTCACCGAACGCCCCAACGGCAACGACGCGGCGGCCGGCGGCGGCACCAGCCTCAACCGTCGATATACATTTGAAACCTTCGTCATCGGAGCGTCTAATCGCTTCGCTCACGCGGCCGCCCTGGCGATTGCTGAAGCACCGGCCCGCGCCTACAACCCGTTGTTCATCTGGGGCGAGTCCGGACTGGGCAAGACACACCTTTTGCATGCGGCCGGCAACTACGCCCAGCGGCTGTTCCCTGGCATGCGCGTCAAGTACGTCTCCACCGAAGAGTTCACCAACGACTTCATCAACTCACTGCGCGATGACCGCAAGGTGGCCTTCAAACGCAGCTACCGCGACGTGGACGTGTTGCTCGTCGACGACATCCAGTTCATCGAGGGCAAAGAAGGCATCCAGGAAGAGTTCTTCCATACGTTCAACACGCTGCACAACGCCAACAAGCAGATCGTGATCTCTTCCGACCGCCCGCCTAAACAACTGGCAACCCTGGAAGACCGGCTGCGGACCCGCTTCGAGTGGGGACTGATCACCGATGTGCAACCGCCCGAGCTCGAAACCCGAATCGCCATCCTGCGCAAAAAGGCGCAGATGGAACGCCTGGCTGTTCCCGACGATGTACTCGAGCTGATCGCCAGCAGCATCGAACGCAACATCCGCGAACTCGAAGGCGCATTGATCCGCGTCACCGCGTTCGCGTCGCTGAACAAGACGCCGATCGACAAGGCGCTCGCCGAGATCGTGCTGCGTGACCTGATCGCCGATGCCAGCACGATGCAAATCAGCTCGGCCACCATCATGGCCGCCACTGCCGAATACTTCGATACCACCGTTGAGGAGCTCCGCGGCCCTGGCAAGACCCGCGCGCTGGCCCAGTCCCGACAAATCGCGATGTATCTATGCCGCGAACTCACCGACTTGTCGCTGCCCAAGATCGGACAGGCATTCGGCCGAGACCACACCACGGTCATGTATGCCGAACGCAAGGTTCGTGGCGAGATGGCGGAGCGACGCGAGGTCTTCGATCACGTCAAAGAACTCACCACCCGCATTCGCCAGCGTTCCAAGCGCTGACTTTCCAAAATTTTTTTGACCTCTCATGCTGTGCATACAGCTGTGAGCAACCGGTCGAGATGAGCCGGCTGTGTCACGGTATCTCGTGCAGAACCCGCGCGATCCCCAGCGACCACACACAAACCCCACAGCCGCCCGCAACGTCATCCACAGCCCGTCGACTCCCCCAGCAGCGCGGACACCGCGCCGTCCCCAATTTGCACAGGACTTAATACTGTTACTGGTATCTCTTCGTAGTTTGTTCTTCGAAAACAACCCTGGGGAAGCAGGGTTCCACACCTGGGAAGGCGCGGTGCCGCCATCGAGTGTCATTGCGATCGATTAGCTTTCAAGATGGCGCCGGAAGCTCTACGGTTGTTGTTCGACTGCCGTTACGGCCGTCGCGGCGGATTACACGCACAGGCGTTCGTCACCGGGGAGTAGCCGCTGAGTATGAATCTTGTTCGAGGTGATGAAGGGACGCTATGGACGTGGCGACGACGACGAGAGTCGGCCTCACCGACTTGAAGTTCCGCCTGGTGCGGGAAGACTTCGCCGACGCGGTGGCGTGGGTGGCGAGGAATCTGCCCTCCAGGCCGACGGTGCCAGTGCTTGCCGGCGTACTGCTGACCGGCTCGGACGACGGGCTGACCATTTCCGGATTCGACTACGAGGTTTCCGCCGAAGTCCGACTTGCGGCCGAAATCGCCTCGCCCGGAACGGTTTTGGTATCCGGCAGGCTCCTATCGGATATCACCCGGGCGTTGCCGAACAAACCTGTGGACGTCCACGTCGACGGGACGCGGGTGTCGTTGACGTGCGGAAGCGCCAGGTTTTCGCTGCCGACGATGGCCGTCGAGGACTACCCGACGCTGCCGGCACTACCCGAAGAGACTGGGGCGTTGTCAGCGGATCTGTTCGCCGAAGCCATCGGCCAGGTTGCCGTGGCAGCCGGCCGCGACGACACGTTGCCGATGCTGACTGGGATCAGGGTTGAGATTTCGGGCGACACGGTGGTGCTGGCCGCCACCGACCGGTTCCGATTGGCGGTTCGCGAGCTCTCCTGGTCGTCGATCACGCCCGACATCGAAGCCGCGGTGCTGGTGCCGGCCAAGACCTTGGCCGAAGCCGCCAAGACCGGCACCGACGGCTCGGATGTGCGGTTGTCGTTGGGCGCTGGACCCGCCGTCGGTCAAGACGGCTTGCTCGGGATCAGCGGTAATGGCAAGCGCAGTACCACCCGGTTGCTGGATGCCGAGTTCCCAAAGTTCCGCCAGTTGTTGCCGACCGAACATACGGCGGTGGCAACTGTCGGGGTGAGCGAGTTGACCGAAGCAATCAAACGTGTCGCGCTGGTAGCCGACCGGGGTGCGCAGGTCCGGATGGAGTTCGGCGAGGATGCGCTGCGACTTTCGGCCGGGGCAGATGACGTCGGCCGTGCCGAAGAGGATCTGCCAGTCGAGTTCGCCGGTGAGCCCCTGACGATCGCGTTCAACCCGACCTACCTGACTGACGGGCTGGGGTCGCTGCATTCGGAACGCGTTTCGTTCGGCTTTACTACGCCCAGCCGGCCCGCCGTGTTACGGCCCGCATCCGACGACGTCGCGGCAAGCGATAACGGGCCTTTTCCTGCCGTGCCGACCGACTACGTCTACTTGTTGATGCCGGTCCGTTTGCCCGGTTAGCGGGGTCGCGTGTACGTGCGTCGTCTTGGCCTGCGCGACTTCCGGTCGTGGTCAAATGTTGACCTCGAATTGGGACCTGGACGCACCGTCTTTGTCGGCCCAAACGGCTACGGGAAGACGAATCTTGTTGAAGCGCTGTGGTATTCGTCAACTCTGAATTCTCATCGGGTGGCCACGGATGCGCCGCTGATTCGGGTGGGGGCATCGCGGGCGGTGGTGTCGACGATTGTGGTCAACGACGGCCGGGAATGCGCGGTCGACCTGGAAATCACAGCCGGACGTGCCAACAAAGCGCGGCTCAACCGCACGCCGGTACGTAGTGCCCGCGAAGTGGTGGGCGTGCTACGTGCGGTGTTGTTCGCGCCGGAGGATTTGGCGCTGGTTCGCGGTGACCCTGCGGAGCGCCGCCGCTATCTCGACGATTTGGCCACCGTACGGCGGCCCCGGATTGCGGCGGTACGGGCCGACTACGACAAAGTGCTGCGTCAGCGTACAGCGTTGCTCAAGTCGGCGGCTGGCGCACGATATCGAGACGAGCGCAGTGTGCTGGACACGCTCGACGTATGGGACGGACACCTTGCCGCCCGCGGCGCCGAATTGATGGCGGCCCGGATGGAGCTGGTGAACGAATTGGCCCCCGAAGTTCAGAAAGCCTATGAGCTGTTGGCCCCCGGCTCGCGGTTGGCCTCGATCGGTTACCGCGCCAGCATTGATATCTCCCCCGACGCTGGCATCGACCCGGAGTTCCTCGAAACCGCATTATTGGCGGAGATGTCCCGGCGCCGCGACGCCGAACTGGAACGGGGGGTGTCCTTGGTTGGTCCGCACCGCGACGATCTGGAGTTGCGGCTTGGTGATCAGCCCGCGAAAGGCTTTGCCAGCCATGGGGAATCATGGTCGATGGCGTTGGCGCTGCGGCTGGCCGCCTACGAATTACTGCGTGCCGACGGAGGTGAGCCGGTGTTGTTGCTCGACGACGTGTTCGCTGAACTCGACGTTGGCCGGCGGCAAGCCTTGGCCGCTGCAGCGGCGTCGGCGGAGCAAGTATTGGTGACCGCCGCGGTCGCCGACGACATACCCCGCGACTGGGACGCCACCCGGGTGACTATCGCATTGCACGACGGTGACGACGGGCGCATCTCGGTGGTTCAACCATGACCGGCTCCGAGGCGGGTCCGCCCGAACACCTCCGCGGCTTACCCGGTATGGACCTGGTCAGGCGCACTCTTGAGGAGGCGCGCGGCGTTGCCCGCAGTCAGGGCAAAGACGTTGGGCGCGGCCGGCCGTTGAGGCCAGCTGCCCGCCGGGTAGCCGGTAGCTCGACCCGCCGACGCTGGTCCGGGCCGGGTCCCGATACTCGAGACCCGCAACCGCTGGGCAGGGCAGCGCGTGATGTGGCCAAGAAGCGAGGATGGTCTGCACGGGTCGCCGAAGGAGCCGTGTTCGGGCAATGGCCCTCGGTAGTCGGTCAACAGATCGCCGAACACGCCACACCGACGGCGCTGCGCGACGGGGTGTTGAGTGTGGCGGCCGAATCCACGGCCTGGGCGACCCAATTGCGGATCATGCAGGCCCAGCTGATAGCAAAAATTGCCGCGGAAGTCGGAAACGGCGTGGTGACCTCCCTGAAAATCACCGGACCGACGGCACCGTCGTGGCGGAAAGGCCCACTGCACATCGCCGGAAGGGGCCCGCGCGATACCTATGGCTGAGGATGGGAACGATCGGCTCACGGCCGTCACAAGGAAGCGAGTTCGTCTGGCAAGCGTCAGGACGCAACCAAGACTGAAAAATTCCGCGCACGAGCCGGATAGCTGTGTAGAAACGCCCTCGCAGAGTCGGTGCTGTCGGCCCTTACCGGTAGACTGGCCGAGAACCAGCGCGCGGTAACTGCACCGCGTCCACGCAACCCCAAGGAGAGCTGTCCGACCGTGGCTGCCCAGAAGAAGGCCCGCAATTCGTACGACGCCGGGGACATCCAGGTTCTTGAAGGGCTGGAAGCCGTTCGCAAACGACCGGGCATGTATATCGGGTCCACCGGCGAGCGAGGTCTGCACCATCTTATCTGGGAAGTCGTCGACAACGCGGTGGACGAAGCCATGGCCGGTTTTGCCTCCACAGTGGACGTGAAGATCCTCGAGGACGGCGGCGTCCAGGTGACCGACGACGGTCGCGGTATCCCGGTATCGATGCATTCGACCGGCATGCCCACCGTCGACGTCGTGATGACCCAGCTGCACGCCGGCGGCAAGTTTGGTGGCGACGACGGCGCCTACGCGGTCTCGGGTGGCTTGCACGGGGTAGGCGTATCGGTGGTCAATGCGTTGTCGACTCGGCTCGAGGTCGAGATCTCCCGCGACGGCTACGAATGGGCGCAGTTCTACGACCATTCGGTGCCCGGCACCATCAAACAGGGCGAGAAGACTAAGAAGACCGGAACGACGGTGCGCTTCTGGGCCGACCCGGACATCTTCGAGACCACCGAATACGACTTCGAGACGGTGGCGCGGCGGCTGCAAGAGATGGCCTTCCTCAACAAGGGGTTGACCATCGACCTGGTCGACGAGCGCGTTGCCGCCGAGGAAGTCGTAGACGAGGTCGTCAGCGACACGGCCGAAGCGCCGAAGTCAGCGCGTGAGCAGGCCGACGAGCGCAACGCTCCGCAGAAGGTCAAGCACCGCACCTTCCATTACCCGGGCGGCCTGGTCGACTTCGTGAAACACATCAACCGCACCAAGAATTCGATCCACAGCAGCATCGTCGACTTCTCCGGCAAGGGCCCGGGCCACGAGGTCGAGATCGCCATGCAGTGGAATGCCGGCTATTCGGAGTCGGTGCACACGTTCGCCAACACGATCAACACGCACGAGGGCGGTACCCATGAGGAGGGCTTCCGCGCGGCGCTGACCTCGGTGGTGAACAAATACGCCAAAGACAAGAAGCTGCTCAAAGACAAAGATCCCAACCTCACCGGGGATGACATCCGTGAGGGTTTGGCCGCGGTGATTTCGGTGAAGGTCAGCGAACCGCAGTTCGAGGGTCAAACCAAAACAAAGCTGGGCAATACCGAAGTCAAGTCGTTTGTGCAGAAGGTTTGCAACGAACAGCTCACCCACTGGTTCGAGGCCAATCCGAGTGACGCCAAGACGGTGGTGAACAAAGCGGTGTCGTCGGCCCAGGCCCGCATCGCTGCCCGTAAAGCCCGAGAACTGGTGCGCCGCAAGAGCGCTACCGATTTGGGTGGGCTGCCCGGCAAGCTCGCCGACTGTCGTTCCACCGATCCGCGTAAGTCGGAACTGTATGTGGTGGAGGGTGATTCGGCCGGGGGCTCCGCCAAGAGCGGTCGCGATTCGATGTTCCAGGCGATACTGCCGTTGCGCGGCAAGATCATCAACGTCGAGAAGGCCCGTATTGACCGGGTGCTGAAGAACACCGAGGTCCAGGCGATCATCACCGCGCTGGGCACCGGCATTCACGACGAATT
Source organism: Mycobacterium sp. NGS62 (assembly GCF_059812285.1). Lineage (NCBI taxonomy): Bacteria > Bacillati > Actinomycetota > Actinomycetes > Mycobacteriales > Mycobacteriaceae > Mycobacterium > Mycobacterium sp. NGS62. Next base: position 106,497 of record NZ_JCALCK010000009.1, read on the forward strand.
CGACATCACCAAGCTGCGCTACCACAAGATCGTGCTGATGGCCGACGCCGACGTCGACGGTCAGCACATCTCCACGTTGCTACTGACGTTGCTTTTCCGCTTCATGCGTCCGCTGATCGAGAACGGACACGTGTTCTTGGCGCAGCCGCCGTTGTACAAGCTGAAGTGGCAGCGCAGCGATCCGGAATTCGCCTATTCCGATCGTGAGCGCGACGGCTTGTTGGAAGCCGGGCAGAAGGCCGGCAAGAAGATCAACAAGGACGACGGCATCCAGCGCTACAAGGGTCTCGGTGAAATGGACGCCAAGGAGTTGTGGGAAACCACCATGGACCCGTCGGTTCGAGTGCTGCGCCAGGTGACTCTCGACGACGCTGCTGCCGCCGACGAATTGTTCTCGGTTCTGATGGGTGAAGACGTCGAAGCCCGGCGTAGCTTCATCACGCGTAACGCCAAAGATGTTCGCTTCTTGGATGTTTAAGACGTACAAGGGATATCAATGACAGACACCACGCTGCCACCGGGCGGCGACGCCGCCGACCGCGTCGAACCGGTCGACATCCAGCAGGAGATGCAGCGCAGCTACATCGACTACGCCATGAGCGTCATCGTCGGTCGCGCGCTGCCGGAAGTACGCGACGGACTCAAGCCGGTACACCGGCGGGTGCTCTACGCGATGTTCGACTCGGGGTTCCGCCCCGACCGTAGTCACGCCAAATCCGCGCGCTCCGTTGCCGAGACGATGGGCAACTACCACCCGCACGGCGACGCGTCGATCTACGACACCCTGGTGCGGATGGCCCAGCCGTGGTCGCTGCGCTATCCCCTAGTCGACGGCCAAGGCAACTTCGGCTCGCCGGGCAACGATCCTCCGGCGGCGATGCGCTACTGTACGTCGGGAGATGCATTGGTGCGCTTGCCGTTTGGGCAGTCTGTCCGGATCGGTGACATCATTGCTGGCGCTCAGCCGAGCTCGGATAATGCTATTGATCTGAAAGTTCTCGATCGTCACGGGGATCCCGTGGCGGCCGAGCAGCTTTTCCACTCCGGCGAACACCAGACCTACACCGTGCGCACCGCGGAAGGCTATGAGGTCACGGGCACCGCGAACCACCCGTTGCTGTGCCTCGTCGATGTTGGCGGCGTGCCCACGCTGTTGTGGAAGCTGCTCGAAGAGATCCGCCCCGACGACCATGTCGTGCTACAGCGGACTCCGCCAGTGGAACTCGGCCCAGCCGACTGGCACGCGACCATGGAAGCACTATTGCTCGGCGCCTTCATTAGCGAGGGCTTTGTCTCGGAGAGGCGCGCGGGTTTCAACAACCTCGACCGTAGCTACTTCGGCATGGTCGTTGCGGCGTACGACGCGGTCGTCGGCGGTCAGCGCTATGTGTCCTCGAGGACCATCCGCTCCGGCTCGGTCCTGCATGAGCTGGACATCCACAATCTGACAAAGTTGCGGCATACGCGACTGGGCGACTTGTGCGGCCAGCGATCGGCAAACAAGCGGATCCCAGAGTGGCTATGGCACTCCCCCGCCGCAGTCAAGCGAGTGTTTCTGCAGGCACTCTTCGAGGGTGACGGATCGTGCTCCGCGCTGCCGCGCAACACGATTCAGATCTCGTACTCGACGCGCAGCGAGCGGCTCGCCAAAGACGTGCAGCAGATGCTGCTTGAGTTCGGCGTGATTTCACGCCGCTACCGGCACGCGGTTGGCGAGCATAAGGTCGTCATCACCAACCGCGCGCAAGCCGAATTGTTCGCCAGCCAAGTCGGTTTCGGCGGCGCCAAGCAGGCGAAGCTGGTCGAGATCTTGTCGTCCATGCCGCCGTGTGCCGGCATGGACGCAGACCACGTTCCGGGGCTGGCCCGGTTCATCCGCAGGCACTGCGACAGCCGCTGGGTCGACAAGGACTGGCTGAATCGTCACAACATCGACCGGCTATCCCGATGGCGGCGTGACGGCGAGCAGATCCTGTCCCGCATCGCTGACCCGGATGTGCGGACCATCGCCTCGGAACTCACCGATGGCCGGTTCTACTACGCGCGCGTCAAGTCGGTCACCGACGCCGGCGTGCAGCCGGTCTACAGCCTGCGGGTCGACACTGACGACCACTCTTTCATCACCAACGGGTTTGTCAGCCACAACACCGAGGCGCGGCTGACTCCGCTGGCGATGGAAATGCTGCGCGAAATCGACGAGGAGACAGTCGATTTCGCACCGAACTACGACGGCCGGGTGCAGGAGCCGACGGTACTGCCGAGCCGGTTCCCCAACCTGCTGGCCAATGGGTCGGGCGGTATCGCGGTCGGTATGGCCACCAACATCCCGCCGCACAACCTGCGCGAGCTGGCGGAGGCGGTGTTCTGGTGCCTGGAGAACTTCGACGCCGACGAAGAGGCGACGTTGAAGGCGGTCACCAAAAAGGTCAAGGGCCCCGACTTCCCCACGTCTGGATTGATCGTCGGCTCGCAAGGCATCTCCGACGCCTACGCGACCGGCCGGGGCTCGATCCGGATGCGCGGAGTTGCTGAGATCGAAGAAGATTCGCGCGGCCGAACCTCGTTGGTGATCACCGAGTTGCCGTATCAGGTCAACCACGACAACTTCATCACCTCGATCGCCGAGCAGGTTCGCGACGGCAAGCTCGCCGGCATCGCCAACATCGAGGACCAGAGCAGCGATCGGGTTGGGCTGCGCATCGTCATCGAGCTCAAGCGCGACGCCGTGGCCAAGGTGGTGCTGAACAACCTCTACAAGCACACCCAGCTGCAGACCAGTTTCGGCGCCAACATGCTGGCGATCGTCGATGGTGTGCCGCGCACGTTGCGGCTTGACCAGCTGATCCGGCACTACGTCAACCACCAGCTGGACGTCATTGTGCGGCGCACCACCTACCGGCTGCGCAAGGCCAACGAACGCGCCCATATCTTGCGCGGTCTGGTCAAGGCGCTCGACGCCCTCGACGAAGTGATCGCACTGATCCGCGCCTCGCAAACCGTCGATATCGCCCGACAGGGCCTGATCGACTTGCTCGACGTCGACGAGATCCAGGCACAGGCGATCCTGGACATGCAGTTGCGCCGGCTGGCCGCGCTGGAGCGCCAGCGCATCATCGACGACCTGGCCAAGATCGAGGCCGAAATCGCCGACCTCGAAGACATTTTGGCGAAACCGGAACGGCAGCGCCGCATCGTGCACGACGAACTCAAAGAGATCGTCGACAAGCACGGCGACGACCGGCGCACCCGGATTGTGGCCGCCGACGGAGATGTCAGCGACGAAGATCTGATCGCCCGCGAGGACGTCGTCGTCACGATCACCGAGACCGGATACGCCAAGCGCACCAAGACGGACTTGTATCGCAGCCAGAAGCGCGGCGGCAAGGGCGTCCAAGGGGCGGGTCTCAAACAGGACGACATCGTCCGGCACTTCTTCGTGTGCTCCACCCACGACTGGATCCTGTTCTTCACCACCCAGGGCCGGGTCTACCGGGCCAAGGCGTACGACCTGCCGGAGACCTCCCGGACGGCGCGCGGACAGCATGTCGCGAACCTGTTGGCCTTCCAGCCCGAGGAGCGCATCGCACAGGTCATCCAGATTCGCAGCTACGAGGACGCGCCGTATCTGGTGCTGGCTACCCGCAAGGGCCTGGTCAAGAAGACCAGGTTGACCGATTTCGACTCCAACCGATCCGGCGGAATCGTCGCGGTAAACCTGCGGGATGGCGACGAGCTGGTCGGCGCCGTGCTGTGTTCGTCCGACGAAGATTTGCTGCTGGTCTCGGCCAACGGTCAGTCGATTCGGTTCTCGGCTACCGACGAAGCACTGCGGCCGATGGGCCGCGCCACGTCGGGCGTGCAGGGCATGCGGTTCAACACCGACGACTATCTGCTGTCGTTGAATGTGGTCCGGGAAGGCACATATCTGCTGGTGGCGACGTCCGGCGGTTACGCCAAGCGCACCGCGATCGAGGAGTACACGGCTCAGGGCCGCGGCGGCAAAGGCATCCTCACCATCCAGTACGACTCCCGCCGTGGCAAGCTGGTTGGGGCGTTGATTGTCGATGACGACAGCGAGGTGTACGCCATCACCTCCGGCGGCGGCGTGATCCGCACGGCGGCGCGGCAGGTCCGTAAAGCCGGTCGGCAGACCAAGGGCGTTCGGTTGATGAACTTGGGCGAGGGCGACACACTGTTAGCCATTGCACGCAATGCTGAAGAAGCCGCAGTAGCCGACGATGCGGAGGAGGCAGGCAGCTAACCGGTTGCGAGATGGATCCGGAGCCTGCCTGACGCGACTCAAGGCGCATACCAAAAGGAGCCAAGGTGAGTTCATCGAACGAGCCGGGTCACCCCGAATCGGGCGACAATCCCAACGGGGATGGCTCGGCTGACCGCGGGGGCTCACACCGGTCGGAGGCGCGTCCCGCGGGTCGCGGATCCGAGGGCGGGGATGTGCCGCCGTGGCAGCGCAGCGGCGCGCGACCGTCGCAACCGCAGCATCGGCCGCCATCGGAATCGCCGGGCCACCATGAGCCGCGGTCCTCGGGGCACGCCCCCGGGGTCGAAGCCCGGCTGACTCGGTTCATCTCGGGGACCGCCGCACCGGGCGCCGGCTCCACCACACAGTCCGGTCCTCAGAAGGCGCCGGCGCATGACACAGACGCCCCGCCCGCCCGTGGCGACAGTCGGCACAACGAGGCGTATGCCAGCGAGCTCCCCGACTTGTCCGGAGCTCCGCCCCGGTCCGCGCCGCGCAAACCCGCACCTGATCGCGCACCCGACACCGCGAGGGCCTCGGAGCCGAGTAGGACCACCAGCCGGCTGCAGGTAGGCGCGCGGTCGCGCGGGCCGGTGCGGGCCAGCATGCAGATCCGCCACATCGACCCGTGGAGCACGCTGAAAGTATCGCTGGTGCTGTCGGTGGCACTGTTCTTCGTCTGGATGATCGCCGTCGCTTTCCTGTATCTGGTGCTCGGCGGGATGGGGGTCTGGAGCAAGCTCAACAGCAACGTCGGTGACCTGCTGAACAACACCAGCGGCGGCGGCGCCGACCTCGTCTCCAGCGGCACGATCTTCGGTGGCGCGGTGCTGATCGGCCTGGTGAACATCGTGCTGCTCACGGCGATGGCCACAATCGGCGCGTTCGTCTACAACCTGACGACCGATCTCATCGGCGGCGTCGAAGTCACGCTGGCCGACCGGGATTAGTGCCGAAGGCGTCCAGTGCGGTAATCTCGTCGCTCGGCCGTACGCGAGTGCGGGCCTATAGCTCAGGCGGTTAGAGCGCTTCGCTGATAACGAAGAGGTCGGAGGTTCGAGTCCTCCTAGGCCCACAACCATGTGTTCGCCAAGACGCTCCGCGCGACTGATACTGCCGCTGGCGGTGATCGCCGTCCTGGCGGTGGTGATTCGGTCGCGACGGGGCGTCGAGGTCTGGCATGTGGCCGCCGACCAGATCGCGGGTCGCGACGAGGGGCCTTAGCTCAGTTGGTAGAGCGCTGCCTTTGCAAGGCAGAAGTCAGGGGTTCGAATCCCCTAGGCTCCACGGCGATTACGGCCGTGGTTGCACGTCGACGCTCGGCGGCAGCGACGATGGTTCCGGACGCGACGAACGGCGCACGACCGAGAATGCGACCGCACCGCCCGCGAGGGCCAGTGCTGCGACTCCGGCAACCACCCACGGGCGCTTGCTGCGGCGCTGGGCTCGGCGGGCTTCCTGCAGCGCCTGCGGCAACCCGCTGACGACCTCCTGAGCGGCGGCCAGCTCTTGTGCGATCGTCTCCTGCGCCGACTGCAGGTCGTGGGCCAACCGGCCCTCCTGGTACCGGCGTCGCAAGCTGGAGGCGCCTGTCTGCGCAGAGTGAGCACCCAGCCCGACGAGGCCACGCGCAACGTCCACGGGACCCACCGCCGAGTACGTCAGACCCCGGTTTAGTCGCTGCCGCGGGGTCAACCGGGCCTTCGTCTTCGCGCTCATCTGCCACCTTTCCGCCGACCGTTGCCTGACTCCTGCGCACGGACCTCCCACACTGCCACTATCGGGCGCAGCGCGGGCCCAATGGGCATACGCCGTCGCCGATTGCCAGACCGGATGACGGGCGGCGGTACCGATGATGGCAGACTGTGATGCCGTGACTACCAGCCCAATTCAGACCGCCACTGCCACACTGCACACCAACCGCGGCGATATCAAGATCGCATTGTTCGGAAACCACGCTCCCAAGACTGTTGCCAACTTCGTGGGCCTGGCGCAGGGCACCAAGGACTATTCGACCGAGAACGCCTCAGGCGGCAGTTCCGGCCCGTTTTACGACGGCGCTGTCTTCCATCGGGTGATCAGCGGATTCATGATCCAGGGCGGTGACCCGAGCGGTACGGGCCGCGGCGGCCCCGGCTACAAGTTCGCCGATGAATTCCACCCCGAATTGCAGTTCGACAAGCCGTACTTGCTGGCGATGGCCAACGCGGGCCCGGGCACCAACGGATCACAGTTCTTCATCACCGTGGGCCAGACCCCGCACCTGAACCGCCGCCACACCATCTTCGGCGAGGTGGTCGACCCCGAGTCGCAAAAAGTCGTCGACGCGATCGCCACCACCCCCACCGACCACAGCGACCGGCCCACCGAAGCCGTCGTCATCGAGTCGGTCACGATTTCCTGACCGAGCCGTATCAGGAGCCGGCGTAGCCGGCGGCGGTAAGCGCGTCGAGCACGTCGAGCGGATCGGTGCCCAGATCCCAGCGCGAGAAAATCAGCAGTTGGTCGTCGACACCATCGATCTCGAGTAGCCGCATCTTGCGGCCGATCCGACGGAATTCGGTGATCCGGACGATCTTGATATCGGGGCGCCGCAATAGTTGCGTTCGCCACCATCCGCGAACCAGGAGCCCGTCGGGTGTGATTGCCAGTTTCGGTCGCGCGCGCCACGATATCCACGCAAACAAGATCAACCCGATGGCCGCCGCACCGGTCAGTATCCGCCCTGGCAGGTCTGTGACCAGAGTCACACACACGGTAGCCATCACGAGGCCAGCGAGCCCGCAACCAGCGATTCCGTTCACAGGCGGCGCCCATTGAGTTTGCTGCATGCGGTTACCAACACTCCTACCACTGACGATGCGGTTATCCACAAGCGCTATCAACAATGGGGATGAATCACATCCGTGTGATTGAGTAAGCGCGACGTCGCTAGCCCAGTAACGACGCATCGCGCAGTTGAATTCATTATGTGGGCCAGCTTCCCTACCGCCACCGCATGGTCAGTAACAATCCGGTGATCATGAAAGCAAAGGCGACCGCGTAGTTCCACGGACCGAGCTCTGCCATCCAGTCGAGCATCGCCGGCGCACTGGGACCCGTTGCTGCCAGTTGAAAGACCATCAGCCAGATCAGCCCGATCAACATCAAGCCGACGAACAATGCGACAAACCAGACGCTGGATGGCCCAGCCTTGACCTTGACCGGTGTACGGCTTACTGCGCTGACCGCGAAGTCGTTCTTCTTGCGGACCTTGGACTTGGGCATCGGTACCTCAGGACAGTAGGGGCGGTGCAACGATAAGGGCGGGCCGCTGCAAGCATTGTTCGGCTACGAGACTAACCCACGTCAGCACAGTGAACGGAGAGCCGATGGTCAACAAGACCGCCCGCCGCTCGCCGTGGCGTGTCGGCGTCCCGCTGGTGTGCCTGCTCGCCGGATTGCTGCTCGGCGCCACCCACGGTGTGTCCAACGGCAGTGAGATCCGGCGCAGCGACGCACCGCGGCTGGTCGACATGGTCCGCGACGCGCAGGCTGGAGTCGACGCCCTCAGCAACGAACGCGACCGACTGGCCACTACCGTCGACTCCACCCACGGGCGGTCTTCCGATAGCGCGCTGGCGGCGATGCTGCGACGCTCTGCCGAGTTGGCTGGTGACGCCGGTCTCGACCCGGTGCACGGGCCAGGACTGGTGGTGACGCTCACCGATGCGCAGCGCGACGCCAATGGCCGGTTCCCCCGCGACGCCTCCCCCGACGACCTCGTCGTACATCAACAGGACATCCAGGCCGTGCTCAACGCGTTGTGGAGCGCGGGCGCAGAGGCAATCCAGATGCAAGACCAGCGCATCATCGCGACGTCGGCGCCACGTTGTGTCGGGAACACCTTGCTGCTCAACGGACGTACCTACAGCCCGCCGTACACGGTCACTGCCATCGGCGATGCCGCGGCCATGCAAGCCGCGCTGGCGGCCGCTCCCCTGGTGACGCTCTACAAGCAGTATGTGGTGCGGTTCGGTCTCGGCTATACCGAAGCGGTCATGCCCGATGTGCGGATCGCCGGACACAGTGAGCCGGTCCGCATGCGCGTCGCCCAACCGACCGGTCCGGTGAGCTACTGAGCTGGGCAATCGGGCGGGCGGTAGCCTGATGCGATGCGGATCTTGGTCGTCGACAACTACGACAGCTTCGTGTTCAACCTCGTGCAGTACCTCGGACAACTCGGCGTCGAGGCGGCGGTGTGGCGCAACGATGATGCGCGGCTGTCCGACCCGAGCGCAATCGCCGACCAGTTCGACGGCGTACTGCTAAGCCCTGGTCCGGGCACGCCCGAACGCGCCGGGGCGTCGATCGACCTGGTCCGCGCGTGCGCCACGGCGCGCACCGCGCTGCTGGGGGTATGTCTGGGCCACCAGGCGATCGGCGTGGCGTTCGGCGGCACCGTCGACCGGGCACCCGAATTGCTGCACGGCAAGACCAGCAGCGTCTTTCACACGAACACCGGTGTGCTGCAGGGTCTTCCGGACCCATTCACGGCGACCCGGTATCACTCGTTGACGATCCTGCCGGAAACCTTGCCAACCGAGCTGGAGGTGACCGCGCGCACCCGCAGCGGTGTGATCATGGGGGTGCGGCACACGGCCTTACCCATCCACGGGGTGCAGTTCCATCCGGAGTCGATCCTCACCGAGGGCGGGCACCGGATGCTGGCCAACTGGCTGGCCTTCTGCGGGCACACCCGCGACGACGCACTGGTGCGCCGGTTGGAGAGCGAGGTCTTGGGCAGTTTCGGTCGCGGTGCGGCTACTGCCCGAACTTCAGCGTGATGTTGCCGTCCTTGTTGACGCCCTGACCCGGTGACGGGCTCTGGGAGACCACCCGGTTGTGCGAGGAGCCGCCGGCGTCGACGTCGGCGCCTTTGACGAGCACGCCGGTCCATCCCAATGCCCGCAACTGCGGTTCGGCGTCCGTCCAAAACATCCCGGACACGTCGGGCATCACGAACTGGTTGCCCTTGGACACTTGCAGTTCGATCACCGAGTCCACCGGCACGGTCGCATCCGCGGGCGGATTGGTCCCGACTACCTCACCGGCCGGGCGGGGGCTGTCCACCGAGGCCTCGGTGAACTTGGTGAAGCCGTAGACACCGAGGTTCTTCTGGGCAAGCTCGACGGTCTGGCCGGACACAGCGGGGATCTGCTTGGTGGCCGGACCGGACCCGACGATGATGGAGATCTCGTTGGTGATCGCCGAGGTCTGGTTGGCCGACGGAATCGTGCCGATGACGCGGTCCTTCATGTCCGGCGGCGAGGCCGACTGAACCTGCTTGAAGCGGCCGAACCCGGCGGCTTTCAGCTTCTTGACCGCCGACGCGTAGCTCAGCGACGAAACGTCGGGCACCTCACGCTGTTCGGGTCCGGTGGAGACACTAAGAGTGATCTCGTCACCGGCGCCCACCGAGGAGTCGGCCCCCGGGTCGGTGCCGATCACGTGGTCAGGTGGCACGGTCGAGTCGGGTTTCTGCTGCGTGCGCGTTTTGAAGCCCTTGTTTTGCAAGGCGGCGATCGCATCGGCCGACGCCTGCCCACGCACGTCGGGCACCTGCACGTTGCGCGTGCTGTTGCCGAACGTGTTGATGGCGATGGTGACGAGGACGGTCAACACCGCCAATACCGCGACCGCTATGAGCCAGCGGCCCACCGACCCGCCACCGCGGTCGCGGCCGAAGTCGAGCGGCTGGCGCGGCAGCGGATCGGTGTGGGGGCCCACCGGGTCACTGGAATGCGGCGATGCCAGCAGCGAATTTCGCTCGGCGTCGGTGAGCACCTTCGGCGCCTCGGGCTGCTCACCGTTGTGCACCCGAACCAGATCGGCGCGCATCTCCGCGGCGGTCTGGTAGCGGTTGTCGGGGTTTTTGGCCAGCGCCTTGAGCACGACGGCGTCCAACTCGGCGGAGACACCCGCATGCCGTTGCGACGGCGGAACAGGGTCCTCGCGGACATGCTGGTAGGCGACCGCGACCGGTGAGTCACCGACGAAAGGCGGCTCGCCGGTGAGGATTTCGTAGAGCACACAACCCAGCGAATAGACGTCGGACCGAGCGTCGACCGAATCGCCCCGGGCCTGTTCCGGCGACAAGTACTGTGCGGTGCCGATCACCGCCGCCGTCTGGGTGACGCTGTTGCCGCTGTCGGCGATCGCCCGGGCGATGCCGAAATCCATCACCTTGACCGCGTTCGTGGTGCTGATCATGATGTTCGCCGGCTTGACGTCCCGGTGGATGATGCCGTGCTGGTGAGAAAAGTTCAGCGCCTGGCAAGCGTCGGCGATGACCTCGATGGCCCGCTTGGGCGGCATCGGCCCGTCGGTATGCACGATGTCGCGCAGGGTGACTCCGTTGACGTACTCCATCACGATGTAGGGCAGCGGCCCGGCGGGCGTCTCGGCCTCACCGGTGTCGTACACCGCCACGATGGCGGGGTGGTTCAGCGCGGCGGCGTTCTGCGCTTCGCGCCGGAAACGCAGATAGAAGCTGGGGTCGCGGGCAAGGTCGGCGCGCAGCACTTTGACCGCCACGTCACGGTGCAACCGGGTGTCATGCGCATGGTGCACCTCGGACATGCCGCCGAAGCCTAGGATTTCTCCAAGCTCGTAGCGGTCGGACAAATGCTGCGGAGTGGTCATACCGTTGTCTCGTGTCGGGCCGGCGACGCCTGCTGGAGATGCGTCAGCACGACAGCCCAGGGCTGCTTGTTCTGACGTCCAGCATGACCCGCTCCCCTATGATCCGTCCAATTGGACAGCTGTACAGCAGCCATGCCCGCGTTCGTCGAGGTGTTGCTTGGCGTGCCGGTGTCGGTCACGGTCGGGGCTGACGGTTGCGGCTGGGTGTCGTCGTGCGAGTTGATGACGATCAGTACCGCAATGATGATCGCCAACGCCCCTAATACTCCGGCCGCCCACAACAGCGCGCGCTGGCCGGACGAGAACGTGCGTCGCTGCGGCGGCGGGCGATGACCCCCGGTGGCGGGCCGCGACCGGCGAGCCGCTGGCGCCCGACCGGTCGGATTCGCCGCGGCCCTGGCCTGTGCTCCCGACGGTATGGCGGAGGGGGTGGCCCGGCCGGAGGACGAACTCTGGTTGGGCCGCGGCGGCCGACGGCCGGCGCGCACCGCGGCGACCGCGTCGGCGAACGGTCCCCCGCTGCGGTAGCGCATCCCGGGATTTTTGACCAGCGTGATCTCGATGAGCTCGCGCACATTGGGCGGAACATCGGTGGGCAGCGGCGGCGGCGGCTCTTTGATGTGCTTCATCGCCACCGTCAGCGCGCCGTCGCCGGTGAATGGCCGCTTACCCGAAACAGATTCGTAGCCAACAACTCCCAGCGAATAGACGTCGCTGGCCGGGGTGGCATCGTGGCCGAGGGCCTGCTCGGGGGCGATGTATTGGGCGGTGCCCATCACCATGCCGGTTTGGGTCACCGGCGCCGCGTCGACGGCCTTGGCGATACCGAAGTCGGTGATCTTCACCTGACCGGTCGGGGTGATCAGAATGTTTCCGGGCTTGACGTCGCGGTGCACCAGACCGGCGGCGTGCGCCACCTGAAGCGCGCGACCGGTCTGCTCGAGCAGATCCAGCGCGTGGCGCAACGACAGTTTGCCCATCCGTTTGAGGACTGAGTTCAGCGGCTCACCGTTGACCAGCTCCATCACCAGATACGCGGTGCGGCCTTCGCCGTTCATCTGGGTTTCGCCGTAATCGTGCACGCTGGCGATTCCGGGGTGATTGAGCATCGCCGTCGTGCGCGCCTCGGCCCGGAACCGCTCGATGAACTCCGGGTCGGACGAGAACTCGCTCTTGAGGACCTTGACCGCGACGCGCCGACCCAGCCGACTGTCCACCGCCTCCCACACCTGGCCCATACCGCCAGTGGCGATGAGGCGCTGCAGCCGATAGCGGCCAGACAGCGTCACACCTACTCGCGGGCTCATGGTCCTCCCTGCAGCGCGGCCTCGATCACGGCCCGCCCGATCGGTGCAGCAAGCGCACCGCCGGTCGCGGACAACCGGTCGGCGCTGTCCTCCACCAGCACCGCAACAGCCACCTTCGGTGTCTGCGCGGGCGCGAAAGCGATGTACCACGCGTGCGGCGGAGTGTTGCGCGGGTCGGTGCCGTGCTCTGCGGTACCGGTCTTGGATGCGATCTGCACGCCGGGGATGGCCCCTTTCTGCTGTGTGAATTTCTCGGCGCCGACCATCAACTCTGTTAGCTTAGCCGCGACCTGCGGCGACACCGCACGGCGCTGCTCGCGGGGAGCGGTGCTGCTGATATTAGCCAGATCGGGCCCCTTGAGGCTGTCGACAAGGTAAGGCGCCATCGTGACCCCGGCGTTCGCGATGGTCGCGGCCACCAGCGCGTTCTCCAGCGGGGTCAGCGCAACGTCCTTCTGACCGATGCTCGACATCCCCAGCGCGGCGGTATCCGGAATCGGGCCGACGGTGGATTGTGCGACCTGCAACGGGATGGGATCGGGGACAGTGTCCAGGCCGAACGACTGGGCGGTGCTGCGCAGGGCGTCGGCGCCTGTGAGCATGCCCAGCTGGACGAACGCGGTGTTGCAGGACCGGGCGAAAGCTTCGCGCAGCGAGACCGTGGGTTCGTCTCCGCACGGAGCACCGCCGTAATTCTCCAGCGTGGCGGTGCTGTCGGGTAGCGGAATCTTGGGTGCTGCGGTCAGCTGGTCGTCCTCGGTAGTGCCGGCCTGCAGCGCGGCCGCGGTGGTGATCACTTTGAACGTGGAGCCCGGCGGATACGTCTCGGCGATGGCGCGGTTGGTCAGCGGGGAGTCGGGGTTGTCGCGCAACCGCTGCCAGGCGCGCAATTGCTCCTCGGCGTTGTGCGACGCCAGCAGGTTGGGATCGTAGGACGGCGACGACACCAGCGCCAGGATCTTGCCGGTGGTGGGTTCGAGCGCGACGACCGCGCCCTTACACGGCCCGCTGCAGCCCTGCTGCATGGCGTCCCACGCCGCCTGTTGGACGCGCGGGTTGATGGTGGTGTCGACGTTGCCGCCGCGGGGGTCGCGGCCGGTGAAGAAATCGGCTAGCCGACGACCGAACAGCCGCTGGTCCGACCCGTTGAGCAGTGGGTCTTCGGCTCGTTCCAGTCCGGTGCTGGAATAGCGCAGCGAGTAGAAGCCGGTCACCGGCGCGTACACCGCGGGATCGGGATACACGCGCAGGAAACGGAAGCGGTTGTCGGTGGCCACCGAATAGGCCAGCAGTTGACCTCCAGCGGTGATCTGGCCGCGCTGGCGGGAGTACTCGTCCAACAGCACGCGCTGGTTGCGGGGGTCCGCGCGCAGCCCGTCGGCAGTGAACACCTGGGTGAGCGTGGCGTTGAACAGCAGCAACACGATCAACGCCATCACGGTTACCGAGATTCGCCGTAGGGAGGCGTTCATACCCGCTCGATCACCTCGGTGCTGGCCGCCGCGATCGGCGACGTGTTGCGCGCGCTGGTGCGGAACGGACGCCGCGCCGCATGCGACGTGCGGGCCAGGATGGCCAACAGCATGTAGTTGGCCAGCAGTGACGAGCCGCCGTAGGACATCCAGGGTGTGGTCAGCCCGGTCAGCGGAATGAGTTTGGTGACGCCGCCGACGACGATGAACAGCTGGATGGCCAATGTCGAGGACAGACCCGCGGCGAGAAGCTTTCCGAAGCTGTCACGCACGGCGATCGCCGTGCGCATTCCGCGGATGATGACGATGGTGTAGAGCATCAAAATGCCTGCCAGCCCCACCAATCCGAGCTCTTCGCCGAAAGCGGCGACGATGAAATCGGTCGACGCGGCCGGCACGGTGTCGGGCTGCCCGTTACCCAGCCCCGTGCCGAAGATGCCACCGGTGGCAAAACTGAACAGCGACTGCACCATCTGGTAGCCGCTGCCTTCGGGATCGGCGAACGGGTCCAGCCACGTCTGGACGCGGACCCGGACGTGATCGAAAACGAAGTACGCGGCAACGCTTCCGAGCGCAAACAAAGCCAGGCCGATGACCACCCAACTGAACCGCTGGGTGGCGAGGTAAACCACCACCAGAAACGACGCATATAGCAGCAGCGAAGTGCCCAAGTCTTTTTCGAAGATCATCACGCCGACCGAGATCACCCACGCCGCCAAAAGCGGGGCCAGGTCGCGCGGCCGCGGCAGGTCCAGACCCGCAACGTGCTTGCCGGCGCTGGTGAACAGACCGCGCTTGGCGACCAGCACCGCTGAGAAGAAGACGAGTAGCAAGATCTTCGAGAATTCAGCCGGCTGAATCGAGAAGCCCGGCAACCGAATCCAAATTTTGGCGCCGTTCTGTTCGGAGAACGACCGTGGCAGCAGGGCGGGAATTGCTAACAGCACCAGGCCACTCAGCCCGCAGATATAGCCGTATCGCGCGAGCTGTCGATGATCTTTCAGCCAGCTGATCACCACCGCGAACGCGACGACGCCGACCAGCGTCCACAACATCTGCTGGTTGGCGCTGGGACTGGCGCCGCGGCCCGCGTGGGAGAGGTCCAGTCGATGAATCATTACCAGACCCAACCCGTTAAGCAGTGCCACCACCGGCAGGAGCAGCGGATCCGCGTAGGGGGCATAGCGCCGGATGGCGGCGTGCGCGCCTACGAAGAGCGCCAGGAAAGCCGCGGCGTAAGTGATGAGGTCCCAACGCAATCCGCGGTCCTGGTTGGCTTCCACGATGGCCAGCGCCGCCGCGGTGATGACGGTGGCGAAGCACAGCAACGCCAATTCGGCATTGCGCCGAGTCGGCAGCGGTGGAGTCACTGCAACCGCCGGCTGCGGCGCGGTGCTCAATTTGCGCCGCTCCTCCTCATCGTCCCCTTGCAAGCTGGGGTGCCCCGGGCGCTCTGCATCGTCGTCGACCTGGGTCATGCCGCCGCCCGGCAATCGCTGCCTGGCTCGAGGGGAGGTGGGGGAAGCGCGGTCAACGTGGATGCCGACGTGGTCGGCGACGAACCCTCCGTAGGTTCTTCGGGGCTCGGCGCGCCGTGCTGTGGCGTGCTCGGTGCTGTTGTCCGGCTGGTGGTCGGCGGGGTGTGCGGCGTCGGCGAGGATGGCGACGTGGCGCGCGTCGGGGGGCACGGCGGCAGCAACGAGCCCGCGGCCAACTGGTGCAGCTGCGCGATGGCGTCATCCAGTGTCCCGGCCGGCAACCCCGCCGCGACTTGCGCGCGCTCTGACGGGCGCAGGTCGGACAGCTTTATCGGACGGCAGTTGAGGTTGCTTTTGGCTTGGCCATAGTTGATTTGCGACAGTTCATTACGGCTGTTGAGGCAACCGACGAGATACGGCTCATGCAGCGGAAAGCCAAGTATCGAACCCTGGACGCCGCGCATGATCGACACGTCGTCGTTGTAGGCGGCGACGTAGTAGTTGCTGTAGACGACCTGGCGGCCGATGGCCAACGCCGAAAGGATCAGCAGTACCACCAACGTGACGCCGATCGCCATCCGTCGCCGCGACCGACGCGGACGAATGAATGCATCTGCTTGTGGCAGAACGCGTTTGACGACGCTCTTGCGCGGGTTGATGGCCGATGCCCGACCTGCTGCGGTGTTGGGCCGCGTCAGCTGGTCTTCTTCTCCCGATACCGCACCGGCGATAATCGGCTGGGTCGGACCGTAGTCGGAGTCGACGACGTCGGCGACCACCACAGTCACGTTGTCCGGGCCGCCGCCGCGCAGGGCGAGTTCGATGAGGCGGTCAGCGCTGTCGGTGACGTCGGAGATCTTCAGCGCCTCGAGAATGGTCTCCTCGCTGACTGGGTCGGAGAGTCCGTCCGAGCACAGTAGGTAGCGGTCGCCTGCGCGCGCCTCGCGCATGGTCAGTGTGGGCTCGACCTCGTGACCGGTCAATGCGCGCATGATCAGCGACCGCTGCGGGTGGCTGTGCGCCTCTTCGCGGGTGATGCGCCCCTCGTCGACCAAGGTCTGGACAAAGGTGTCGTCTTTGGTGATCTGGGTCAGCTCGCCGTCGCGCAGCATGTAACCGCGTGAATCGCCGATGTGTACTAACCCAAGACGGTTGCCCGCGAACAGGATTGCCGTCAGCGTGGTGCCCATCCCCTCGAGATCGGGCTCCATTTCGACTTGGGCGGCGATGGCCGAGTTACCGGACCGCACTGCTGCGTCGAGCTTGGCCAGCAGATCGCCGCCGGGCTCGTCGTCGTCCAGGTGGGCCAGTGCAGCGATCACCAACTGGGACGCCACTTCACCGGCGGCATGACCGCCCATGCCGTCGGCCAGTGCCAGCAGCCGCGCGCCGGCATAGACCGAATCTTCGTTGTTGGAGCGCACCAGGCCGACATCGCTGCGAGCCGCATAGCGGAAGAACAGGGTCACGGGCGCAACTCGATCACCGTTTTGCCGATTCGAACCGGCGTGCCAATGGGAACCCGTACCGCCGTCGTCACCTTCACCCTGTCAAGGTAAGTACCATTGGTCGATCCTAAATCCTCGACGTACCATTCCGCGCCTCGCTGCGATAGCCGCGCGTGCCGCGTCGAAGCGTAGTCATCGGTGAGCACCAGGGTGGAGTCGTCTGCGCGTCCGATCAACACCGGCTGTCCGCTCAACGTGATACGCGCACCCACCAGCGCCCCTTCGGTCACCACCAGGTAGCGGGCGGCGTGCCCACGCTGTCGCGAGGGCAACAGGGTGCCGCGTAGCGCCAAGCCCCGTCGCACCATGACGGCGCCGGTCGGTGCGTAAATATCCGTCCGCAGGATCCGCAGCACCGACCAGATGAACAGCCAGAGCAGCATCAAAAACCCGGCGCGCGTCAGCTGCAGTACTAGACCCTGCATCTGGCGTCCTCTCCGTCCTGGCGCCGCGCTCTTCGCGCCGCGATGCCGAGCACATCAGCAACGTCACGATACTTGGACCGCGCTTGACGCGGGGTGAAGCTGGATAGCTTCACCTGCCTATGCGCTCAGTGGATATGGACGACGATCTCGGAATGGCCCAGCCGGATGACATCGCCATCGGCCAACTGCCACTCTTGCACCGGCGCGTTGTTGACGGTGGTGCCGTTGGTGGAGTTGAGATCGGAAAGCAACGCGACCTGGCCGTCCCAGCGGATTTCCAGATGCCGACGTGACACGCCGGTGTCGGGTAGGCGGAACTGCGCGTCCTGGCCGCGGCCTACGATGTTGGCGCCTTCGCGGAGCTGGTAGGTGCGGCCGCTACCGTCGTCGAGCTGCAGTGTGACTGCGGTGCCGGAGGACGCGTAGCCACCTTGCCCGTAGCCGCCGTAACCACCCGCCTGGCCGTAGTCATAGTCGCGGCCTGCGGGCTCGCCGTATCCGCCCGCCGATGGCGCGTAGCCTCCGCCGGCGGAACCGGCGTCGCCATAGCGGCCGTAATCGGGCTGGCCGTAGTCCTGCCGGCCATATCCAGGGCCGCCCTGGTAGCCCTGCTCGTAGCCGCCACCCTGATCGGGGTAGGCCGCCCGCTGGTCAGGCTGGCCATAGCCGCCTTCGTCGTGACGAGCCGGCCCGCGTCCGTAATCGCCGTAGTCGCCGTAATCTTGGCCGCCAGGCTGCCCGTAGCCACCGCCGCCCTGGCGGTAACCGGCGTCGTAGCCTTGCCCGCCGCCATAGCCGCCGGACGGACGCTGTTCATAAGAAGGTGGATAGCCGCCCTGGCCTTGGTAGCCGCCCTGGTCGTGGTAGCCGCCTTGGTCCGGGTAGCCGCGCTGCTCTTGATAACCACCCTGGCCTTGGTAGCCCTGGCCCTGATAGCCGCCTTGGCCCTGGTAGCCGCCTTGGTCCGGGTAGCCGCCCTGATCTTGGTAGCCGCCCTGGTCCTGGTAGCCGCCCTGGCCTTGGTAGCCCCCTTGGTCCGGGTAGCCGCGCTGCTCTTGGTAGCCGCCTTGGTCTTGGGGACCGCCCTGATCGGGGTAACCGCCCTGATCGGGGTAACCGCCCTGATCGGGTTGCCTAGGCGGATAACCGCGCTGGTCCGGGTAGCCG
This sequence comes from Mycobacterium sp. NGS62, assembly GCF_059812285.1. Taxonomy (NCBI): domain Bacteria; kingdom Bacillati; phylum Actinomycetota; class Actinomycetes; order Mycobacteriales; family Mycobacteriaceae; genus Mycobacterium; species Mycobacterium sp. NGS62. Next base: position 124,799 of record NZ_JCALCK010000009.1, read on the forward strand.
CCAGACTCCGGTGGGTAAGGGCCCCGGGAATCCTGGCCGCCGCGAGGGTCATCCTGCTGCTGGCCGTAGCGGTCGTCGTAGTAATCGTCACCGGGCCGCCCCTGCCCCTGGCCGCCGCGATAGCTCGAATTCTCAGTCATTGGTACTCCTGGTTCTGCGCTAAACGCATGATCTGATTGTGGCGGGGCGAAATCACTAGCAGTCGGGCGGGGTTCCACATCGGGGTTGACAGCGCCGCGGGCGCGGAACTGTCCGGTGTGGAGGTTCGCTGATTTCTCGAACCGGACAACCACATCACCATACGTTTGCCATCCCTGTTCGCCGATGTATCCCGCCAAATGCTTAGCGAAGGTGTCCGACGTGAGATCCGGGTCGGCGCCCACTTTCTCGTAGTCGTGCATACCGAGGGTAATGATGTATTCGTTCGGAGCCAAAAGGCGATTGCCCTGAAGCGACCGAATACCGTCGGCTGCTTCACGGCGCAACATGGCTTCAACCTCTTGCGGGACGATCGACCCGCCGAATACCCGGGCAAACGCATCACCGACGGTGGATTCGAGTTTGCGCTCGATACGTTGAACTAGCCCCTTTTGGCTGTTCATAGTCCAGCGCCTGCCTTGCTTGTCCTTATATGTCGCTGCCGCAGGAGACGATGACCGTCCCGCGCGCTGCATCATCGCCTTCGTCTCATCATGCTATCGGTCCACCGCAACGTTGCGGCACCGCCAGATCTCTGAGAATTGCGTCGACGCTGGTCAGCCGGTACTTGTGTGCCGCTGTCCGCCTGCAGCCGGCCTTGTCTGAGCATCAGGACGGTTGGGGCGGCTGACTATTAGAGTGGTAGGCTCCACCGGTCGTTCAGGGCGAGTGGCGGAATGGCAGACGCGCTGGCTTCAGGTGCCAGTGTCCTTCGGGACGTGGGGGTTCAAGTCCCCCTTCGCCCACCGTTGTGATGAGTCGAGTCATCGCGTACAGGTTTCCCCGGCCATCGGCCGGGGTCTTCTGTGAATTGCGCCAGTAGCTGCGGTCCGGCCATGGCACGCGCTGACGGTCGATCTAGCCGCCAGTTGTAGCGCCACCACGGTTTAGGATGTGGCGATGACAGCCGACGGAATTGACGGTCGAGGATGCCGCCGACCTCGTCGACCTTATTTGCGATGACATTCGCACAGCCGAAACCGGCGCTGCGCTACCTGAGGCCCACGCCGCCGGCCTGCAGCGACTCTTAGCCGGGTTGCGGTAGGACGTGAGGTCTGCCCAATGCTGAACGACATCATCCGCCGGGCCGGCGCCTTGGCCGCGGTGGCTGTGTGCCTGTCGGTCGGGGGCTGTACCACTGTCGTGAACGGGGCGGCCGTACGCGCTCCCGGCGGCCCGCCTCCCGGAGCGATCGACATTTCTCTGCTCGACCCCGGCAACTACCCCACCACCCCGCGCCCGCCATTAGGTGTGGCCGGCAGCCCGTCATCCGGGTCGATCCTTGAAGCGCAGCGGATGGCTGAATTTGTGATCGACCCCTCCGACGTCGACGCGGCCATCGTCACTGGCCACGCATTCGGGTTCTCCCCCGGGGCCATGGTGCTCAAGTCCGATCCCGGCGCGCTCGCCGAGATCATGCCGGACGAGATCGCTCAGGCCTGCGGCCGACACAACTACGTCAACGGTTTCGTCGTGGCCCGTGAGGACACCAACCACACCGTCCTCTACAACGCGGTCATCCGCCTGGCCGACCCCGACTCGGCCGGCGCCGCGGCCAACGACATGAATGCTGCAGCGCTTGCCCTGCCGACACCAACCCCAGCGGCGGTGCTACCCATCCCCGACCATCCTGACGCCGCCGCCAGCAGCTACACCGCGCCTCGCTCCGATGGCCAGCAATGGAGCACGGTGAAATCTTTCACCGCGCGCGGCCCCTACGTCCTCTACCAGCGGGTCGAAACCACGGACGCCGCCGAAGCCGCCGCGGCGCTAGTAGGCACTGCGCTGGACTTACAAGGGCCGCTGATCGACAGATTCGAGCCGACTGATCCAGCCCAATTCGCCGAGCTGCCAAGAGATCCCAGCGGCGTTTTGGCGAAGGCGCTCCCTATAGCCGACAAAGACGCCACCGTGCTGTCCAACGGTACGTGGGGCCCGCGCGGGGCCGCGCACCTGCAGTACGACCCCCTGGGTTCGGCCAAAGCATTCGCCGACACCGGTATGGACGCCGCCGTCAGCCCCCTGGATTGGGTTTATCAAGCCCGTGACCCCGCAGCCGCCACCGCGCTGGCCAATGCGCTCTACACCGAAGCTCAGCCCATGGGCAAAGCCGCCGACCCGGTGCCCAACCTGAAAGCCAGCCACTGCCTGCAATTCGGCGGTAACCAGTCCTACTACTGCGCGGCGGCCGCCGGCCGTTACGCGGTCGAAGTCACCTCCGCTCAACTTCGTGACGCGCACCAACAGATGGCCGCCCAATACATCCTCCTGGTCGGAAAGTAGAGGCGGCCAATGGTATTCAGCGAGGGTTTGGCTATCGCCGGCTACACGATCGAGACGGAACTAGGGTCCGGTGGGATGGGTACGGTCTACAAGGCCGCTAACTTGGTCCTGCCGCGCAGCGATGCCCTAAAAGTTCTTAGCCTTGAGTACTCTCGCGACCCGCAATTTCGCGCACGATTTCTCCGCGAAGCAGATTTGGCCGCCACCCTCGATCATCCCAACATCGTCACGGTCTACTCCCGCGGTGAAACCGACGCCGGCCAGTTGTGGATCTCCATGCAATACGTGGCGGGTACCGACGCCGACCGGGAATTACGTGCCGGCGCCATGACACCCAGGCGGGCAATCCACATCATCGCGGAAGTCGCGAAGGCCCTCGACTACGCGCACCGCCGCGGCATCATCCACCGCGACGTCAAACCGGCCAACTTCCTACTCGCCCCCGACGATGAACGCATCTTCCTCGCCGACTTCGGCATCGCGCGGGCCTTCGACGAGTCAGCCCACCTCACCGCCACCGGAATGGTGATGGCGTCGATCGCCTACGCCTCGCCAGAAGCATTGACCGGCATGGACATTGACCACCGCGCTGACATCTACTCGTTGGGCTGCAGCCTGTTCCGACTACTCACCAACAAAAACCCTTACGCGGGCCGCTCCGGGGGGCTAGCCGCAATGGCAGCCGCGCACCTTTCCGAGCCGCCGCCGAAGGTCACTGATCTCATCCCAGAGTTGCCCGCTGCCCTCGATGATGTCATCGCCAAAGCGATGGCCAAAGAGCCCGCGGCTCGGTACCAAAAAGCCAGCGAGGTTGCCGAGGCGGCGGCCCGGGCACTTGAAGACAGCACCGCCGTTATCCCGCGATCCACCCAGCCTTGGCCGACCACCTCGCGAACCGGCCCGACTCAGCCGCAGCCACGTCCCGCATCGCCGCCGCCACCGGCATTTCATCACGAGGCGAGTTACCCCACCGGCTTCTTCAGCGGTCCCCAAGGTCCGGCCGCCCGTGGGCCCGCCCACCTGCCTCCTGGCCCCCCGCTGCCACCTGGCGGCCCCTCGATCGGCCATCCACCCCGACGAGGCAAAGGCCGAGACGGGCTGCGCCGGCTCGCTTTCCCGGCGGCGCTGACTGCGTTGATTGCCGTTATCGCGGTGGCCGCGGTGATGCTGTGGCCGCGCGCCGCCTCCAAACCCGCCTACCAGGCACAGACCTTCACCCACGCGCACGGCACCACCGAAATCAGTAAGCAACCCAAAGCCGTTGCCGCCGTTGGGTTTGGCGATGCCGATGCCGTACTGGCGTTGGGGGAGCAACCCGTAGCTATCGTCACACCCAATGGGTCGCTGCCATCCTGGGAACAGGACAAGATCACCGGTTCACCGCCGGTGCTGGGCTTCGTCGACACCAACGCGATCAAGTCCGCCAAACCCGATGTCGTCATCGCCACCGGCAACATTGACGATGCCACCTATCAACGATTGAGCGCCATAGCTCCGACGATCACGCGACCGCAAGATGATCAACTGTGGAACTGGCAGACCCAACTGCAATGGGTAGGCCGCATCCTCGGCCACGACGAGCAGGCGACAAAGCTCATCAATAGTGTCAGCGCCCAACAGACCGATTTGAAAAACCAGCATGCGAATCTGGTCGGGAAAACCGTGTCAATCGTGAATATTTCAAACTTCGGCGTCACCCAAACGATCACTCCGTCCAATGCCGCCGACTACCTGGACTCACTGGGATTGCGTTACAGCGACACACTGCGCCGCCAATCCAATGACACCAATTCGGAGCGGCCCGTAACCGACCCCACCAAGCTCTACCTGATCAACACCGACTACTTGGTCGTGGTGCGCACGGACAGCGCTGCCGGCGGCGGGGGAGCCGCCGGACTACCCCGCGAATTGGCTGCCTACCGAGGAAGAATGGTCATTGCCGACGACCCCGACACGGTCGCGGCCCTGGCCGACCCCGGCGGTTATCTGGCGACCCAGTACCTCGACGCCAAGTTCGTCCCCACCCTCAGCAGCAGTTAAGGAATCTATCGGCGCTATCCCGGGACGCGCTGGGCGATGCTGCGGGCCAGCGCCACTCCGGCGTCGTCAAGATTCGGTGAGCAGACCCGAACGTCGACGATCACATTGTTGCGGACGGTCAAAGCGCGCTGACACTGGCGATTCGTGGTTGCTACCGACGGAACAATCAAGACGTTGGCCATGCCCGCTGATTCGGTGACCGCGCCAAGATGCACCTGATCGGTCTTGTCACCACCGGAGTAGGCCACCGTGACGTCGGTGTCCTGGCAGCCCCGCCACTGCGTGAGTTGGGTGTCGTAGAAGAACTTCGCGAAATCCGCATCGACGAATGAGACGACGCCCTGGATCACGCGGGCTGTCGTCGCATTTAGCGCTTGCCCCGCTAACCCCGAGTACCCCGACCCTGAGTAGGTCGCCTCGGTCACCGGCGCCACCGCGCCGGCGCAGTGGGCCGGTGTCACTGACAGTCCCGAGGCCGGTGCCTTATCGACCGCGCTGGGCTCCATCGTGACGTTGTCGACCAATTGGCCGATCTCCTCCGGCGAGGACAGCAGACCCGGCAACGCCGCCACGTCAACCGGAGCGGCGGGCGGCGGCGGGGGCTTCGAAGGCGAGGGCCGGGCCGGCAGCCTCGGCGGCGCCGTCCCCGCGGCGCTCGGTCGCGAGGAAGACGGTGCGTGAGTAGCCGGAGACCTGGAACCATCGCCGTTACGGGTCACCACCACCGCGGTAACGAGGACAGCCGCGACAGCAGCCGCGGCCCCGACGATCCACCACCGCACATCCGTTCGTCGTCGCGCCGACCCAGCTGCGCCCACTGACGGCATGGGGGGCGGATACCAGGGCGGGGGGCCGCCCGGCGGCATTTGGAGACTGCCCCAATGTGCAGGCGGGGGCGGCACCGGGGCGCCGCCCTGCCAGCCGGCCGCCATCGGCGGTCCTGGGGGAGAAGGTGGGGGCATCGGCGACGGCGGTACGGGCCAGCCACCCGGCGCCTGGAGGCCTGCGCCACCTGGATGCCGCGAGATGAACGCCGTTGATTCGCCCTCGTCGCCAGCGGGTTGCGGTGGGCGCGGGCCTGCGGGTCGGGGCACCGTCTCCTCGCCCTCGCCGGGCTCGTCGTGTCTGCTCATCACGCTTAGCCTGCCTCATTCCCCAGGGACACCATCGAAGAATTCGCCGCCCGAATCCAGGTGTGGCGAGTCAGGCCGGCAGGGCATCAATTGGCAATTGCGTGCACCCGACAAGGGGTACGACAAACGTTGAAACCGAAAGGGTGGTGCCAGCTGCAGTTCTTTTGCTAAAACCGCCAAATCTGCGGCGCAGATGCGAATTTAACTCGTGCGCAGAAGTCACTTATGATGCAGCGTGTCGGCAGCCGGCACCGTACTTGTGGCGATACGTCCAGCGAGCAGGGCTGGGGCCGAGCGGGCATGTCGGCGGAAGGTGGTTTCGGTGGGGTGGGTTAACGACCGATGGCATGACCTGACTGACTTCGGGGCCACCGCGTGGCTGGGCCTGGCTCTCTGGGTGATGGCCGCTATCGCGCTCGTTGCGCTGATCTATGTGCGATACCACTTGTCTCGTCTGCGGAGGTTGAGCTTCGAGGACAACCGCCCGCAAGTCACCATGTTCATGGAGCCCCATGCGGCTGACTGGCATCTGGTGGAGTTGGTAGTCCGAAATTTCGGTCAGCGAACGGCATACGACGTCCAGTTCCAATTCGGCAACCCGCCCACCGTGGCCGAGTATGAAAACGCATACGAGGGCATGGTCGACATCACCGAACTCCACCTGCCAGAGGAACTGCCTGAGCTGGCGCCAGGCCAGGAATGGCGCACCGTCTGGGATTCCGCACTCGACCGGCATCAATTGGGCGGCGCGATAGCTTCGCGCTTCGCCGGTACTGCCACCTACTACGACAGTCCGGCGCCGAGCGGGCGGTGGCGCAAATTCAAAGCGCGGCGACGCAAGCCGATCGAAACGAAGATTGTCCTGGATTGGGGCACGCTACCCCCGGTGCAGCGGATCGATCTGATGACGACGCACGACCTGGCCAAGCGCGAAAAGCAGAAGCTCGAGTTGCTGCGCTGCGTGCTGACCTACTTCCAGGTAGCGAGTCAGGAGACCAGGCCCGACGATGTCCGCAGCGAGATCGACCGGATCAAGCACGCGACGCAGGAAATCCGGAATCGGTGGCGCAGCAGACAGCTCGAGGAACCCACGGACGTCAGACTGCGCCGAGTCGACGCCGGGCGTCAGGCGAGCCGTGACGGGGAACCCGACCTAGAGTTGGGCCGCCACCGCAACGAGCTGACGTAACGCCAAGATCGGGTCGTCGCACGCACCGATTTCCGCTCCGACTCGCCTGCACTTATCGTGCTAACCAAGCATGACTGGCCACCTAAGAACGGCTGCTACGGTTACCGTGTGACCAAAGTGGCGAGGAATTACCGTCATAGTTGACGCACCCTGGCGGCGCAGTCGGTGGGTTTGCCGGATGATTGCCTCGCCGCTGCCGGCGGGGTCGCGGGTTGGCTTAAGGAGTCGGCGATGAGCGACGCCGCGCACGGTTCGCGCGTGGGGTCACAGTTTGGGCGCTATTACCTCAAGCGGCTGCTGGGCCGCGGCGGCATGGGCGAGGTCTACGAGGCCGAGGACACGGTAAAAGAGCGGGTAGTGGCGTTGAAGCTGCTGTCGCCGGCACTGTGCCAGGACCCCGTGTTCCGTGAGCGCTTGCAGCGAGAAGCACGCACCGCGGGCCGCTTGCAGGAGCCACATGTGGTGCCGGTACACGACTATGGCGAAATCGACGGACTCCTCTATTTAGACATGCGCCTGATACAAGGCACCGACTTGTCCGCAGTGTTGCACGAGTCGGGCGCATTGACGCCGCCACGGGCGGTCGCCATTGTGCGCCAGGCCGCTTCTGCATTGGACGCGGCCCATGCGGCCGGGGTGATACACCGCGATATTAAGCCGGAAAACATCTTGATCACCCGCGACGATTTCGCGTACCTCGTCGACTTCGGAATTGCCAGCGCCACCACCGACGAAAAATTGACCCAGGCGGGCAGCGCGGTGGGAACTTGGAAATACGCTGCGCCGGAACGCTTTACCAACGCCGAGGTGACCCACAGCGTCGACGTGTATGCGTTGGCCTGTGTGCTGCACGAGTGCCTGACCGGCTCGCCGCCGTATCGCGCCGACAGTGCCGGAATGCTCATCACCGCGCATTTGATGGAACCGATCCCGCACCCCAGCCAACTGCGGCCAGGGATTCCGAACGCCTTTGACGAGGTGATTGCGCGTGGAATGGCCAAAGACCCCAAGGACCGCTACACGAGTGCCGGCGAGTTGGCGCAGGCAGCCAATGACGCACTGAGTGCACGGGATCAAGACCGTGCCGGTGACATCGTCGAGCGCAGCGAAGAAGCCACGTTGCCGACACAGCAAACTGAGCAAGCCACCCTGCCCACGCAGCGCTTGCACCCGCCCGCCAGTGCTCCTACTCCCACGCCAGCGCCTGGACCGGTACCTTCTCCAACCCCACCGCCCGGACGCACACCGTCTCCGACGCCGCCGCCTTCGGCCGGCCCGCCGTATCACCACCCCGGCGGCTCTGAGCCGCTGCGACACACACCACCACCGCCATCCGGTGGTCCCGGCTGGGGTGGCGGCGGGGGCCATGCAGGTCCCGCGCATCCTGCCGGCGACGGCCCGCGGAACGCACCCCCTTTCCCACCGCATGGAAGCGGCGGCTGGCCCGGACACTTCGGCGCACCACCGCCGGGCGTGTCCCCGCGCCGGCCCATGCCCCGTAAACGGAAGCCCAGGCGGCGCGTCGGTGTCATGGCCGTGGCGGTCGTCGTGGCCATCGCCGGCCTGGTCATCTGGCTGCTGCTGCCGTCAGGGGCTGCTCCGCCCCCGCCACCCGCCGCCGAACGGACGTCCTCGCCGCCGACCGCGTCGACGCCGCCGGTGTCCACACCGCCTGCGGCCGAGACCCAAGCCCAGCTATTCAGCCTGTTGCCCCCGGGCTACGCACCCGGTAGCTGTAACCCGATCCCTCCGCCGAAGGGCGCCTTTGCCAAGGCTGCGTGTGGCCCGAACGCCGACCCCGACGGGCCACCGTCGGCAACGTACGCACTGTTTCCCAATAAAGCAGCGGTCCGCGCCGCTTTTGACAGAATCGTCCGGACGTCCGCCCCCGTGGACTGCCCCGGGCGAATCCAATCCCCGGGGCCCTGGCACCGGAACGCCACCCCCGACCAACCCAGCGGCATGTTGTTGTGTGGGACGCACCAAGGCTTACCTTCGGTGGTGTGGACCAATGACGATGCGTTGCTCGTCAGCGTCGTGCAGACGGAGCCACAGGGGCCGACTCTCGAACAGCTGTATTCGTGGTGGACATCCCATTCCTGACACTTGTCACGGCCCTTGGCCGAATGCGGTAGGCGAATGCAATCGCGGTGCAGTACTACGGACCGGGTGGTAGAACACAGGGGTGTTAATTTGCGCGGGCGACACCTAGGCTCCAGAGAATGGGCATAATGTGCCAGTGCTTGTCTAGCAATCCGTCGCAGCACTGCCGCTAAAGACGACGAAGACGATAGGGGAGTGAACCGCCTTGAAGATCATTACCACCACCGCAATTGCAGCAGCAGCCATTGCCGCCGCAGGTGCCTTCGGCATCGCCGGCGCATCGATTGCCTCTGCAGATGAAGCCGCGGATGTCGCAAACACCCAAAGCCTGGGTAGCCAGGCAAAAGTCGTGAATGGCACGAACATTCAGGGCTGGACCGTCAGCGACCTTAAGCCAAGCTCGGATGCCATTTCTTTTCCGGTGAACGGTACGTTGTGGGAAGCCACGGCCACGGATGAAGCCATTCAGGGCGGAGCGACGCCCGTCGTCTCGAACTTCAACGCCCATTCGGCAAGTGGTCAGACCTACCGAGTCTTGTATCAGGCTGCGACGCCGCAGGGCGTCAATCCCGCCGGGCTTGCACAGGGGCAGAAGACCAGCGGCAAAATCTATTTCGACGTCACCGGGGACAGCCCGAATTCGGTGGTGTACACAGACGGTGGTGGCCGGGAGTTAGCTTCGTGGGTGCAGTCGCAACCGCAGGGCCGGATGGGTGGCGGCACCACTTCGGCTGCCGGTAGTTCGACCTCGCCTGCTCAGTCTGGCAATACCGGAGCGGCCCCCGCCGGCAACCCGTCGACGCCCCCCGCCAGCGGTAGTCAAGGCACACCGATCCCTACCGGAAGTCAAGGGACGCCCCCGGCCACTGGTGGCGCGGCGACACCGGCAGGCAGTCCGGCGGCGCCTGGTACGGCAGGTACCCCAGCGGCTCCGGGTACGGCAGGTACCCCGGCGGCGCCTGGTACGGCAGGCACCCCGGCGGCGCCCGGCACAGCCGGCAGCCCTGAGGCGCCCGCGCCGGCCGGTAGTCCTGAAGCGCCGGCGGCCGGTCAGGCCCCGGGTAGCCAGGGAACACCTGCTACGGGAGGCGCCCCCGAGGCACCTGCCACCGGCGGTAACCCAGACGCGACCGGTGGAGCCCCGGCGAACCCAACTCCTGGCGCCAGCCAGGCGACACCGGCCGGTAGCCAGGGAACTTCTGGAACTGCCGGCCAGGGCGCGGGCTAAGGGCACGCCCTTTTTCCAACCGACTCGATAAATAGCCCGACCCCTGCGGATACGACGATCCGCAGGGGTCGGTTATGTTGGGCGCCCCGCAGCCACCCCTCGAACCTGCAGCGGCGGCGCCAGCCTGGGTTACGCGGGAACCGGCGCGACTCGCCGCTCTCGCACGGGGTAACCGTTGCGCTCGGCAAGGGAGCGCAGTTGGCGCAGCGCGAAGGTCCGCGCGCGGCCGGTTTCCGGAACTACGACTCCTGCCCAGAGTCCTTCTATGCCAGGCAGTTCGCAGGCTTCTCGGGCGCACTGCCACCGACGCGGGCAGCCGCGGCAAATTGTCTTGGCCTCATCATCGGCAGCCGTTGTCCAACGCTCGGGGTCCTGTGTGCATGCGCCCAGCGGAAGCTCGTAGAGAGCGGTTGCGGTCATGTGTCTGGTTCCTCCGGTAAGTGCCGCAGTCTCGCGGCTGCTGATTCGGAAGCGTATAGCATAAACCGTAGCGATGCAACAGAAAGCGCTACATCGGATGCTGCAGCTGGTGCTCTGCTTTACAGAACCGACCAGGACCGTCACGCAGGCATGCGCGGGTCCAGCACCACCGAGTGAGGGTTGGCCAGCTAGCAGCTCGGTCGCGGGCCGACGTGCGATCAGCCCAGGTCACAGCGCTGGCCCGAGGGACGCAGGCGGGGTCGATTGCCGCGCTGGATACGCCGGGCAACCAGTGGTCTGGGTGCAGCGGAAGCGCTGCTGTTTGCGACGCTTTCCCATCCGCCGGGCTGTAGCACCGACACAGTTAAAGGGCCAGGGCCGACTGGCGCTAACGTTCCGATGTGACCAAGAAACGTAGCTAAGCCATAGCGGACGCTAGCCCGCAACGGTTAAGATCAGGCTGGCGGTCGAGCCAACGCCACTGCCAACTCAATCCAAGGAATCGCCGGAGATGACCAACGTCGAGTCGACTGTCGAGCCAGCTCTGTTGATCGTTCACGACGGCGACAAGTCTCATGCGATCGGACCCGGGCGCGGCGTCGTGACGATTGGGAGTAGTCCTCAGGACAGTGTGCAGATCGATGACCGGCGGGTCTCCTTGAAAGTGGAGTCAACCGACGGCCAGTGGCGGGTAGTCGACAACGGCTCCAGCGGGATGTTCGTTGACGGACTGCCGACAAGGTCGGTAACGATCGCGGATCGGACGACAGTCCGTCTGGGCGGCGCCAGCGATGGCAAGGCGCTGGTATTCGAAGTTGTGGTGCCGTCAAAGGGCATCGACCAGCAGCGGTCGAATGAGGGCGAGGACCTCGACGTCACCGGTACCTGGCGGATCGACGACCTTGACCCAGGGGTGGTCCGTGCGGGCGCGGCGGCCGCGGCTCGCCGCCGCGAACTCGACATCAGTCAGCGCAGCCTCGCCGCCGACGGGGTCATTAATGCCGGAGCGCTCATCGCTTTCGAAAAGGGCCGTAGCTGGCCGCGCGAGCGGACCAGGGCCAAGCTCGAAGAGGTATTGCGCTGGCCGCCCGGTGCTATCGCCCGGATCCGAGAGGGCGGGTCGGTTCCCGGTGAAGAAGTCACCGAAGTCCTCTCTGGCGACGACCAGGTGCCGTTGATCGCACATGCGGTGATTGCGGCCGTGGACAGCTGCAACCTCGCTATCGCCGCCCTCCCACCGGTCGAGCATCCAGACTTCACCCGCGCAGCGGCGCCGATCCTGGCGGACCTGCGTCGCGTTGAGGCGGTCGCCGTCCGCGCCACTCAGATCGGCCGGGTTACGCCGCCGTTGATCAAAGCGCTCAGCACAGTGCGCCATCACTACGACCAGCTGATGATGCTGGGCGCGACGGCGCCCGCCGCCACGCTGGGGCAACGGTTGTATGCCGCGCGGCGCCGCGCCAACCTGTCGATAACAGAGACCGCGCAGGCGGCGGGGGTGGCGGAGGACATGATCGTCGCCGCGGAGCGGGAAGAAGCGCTGCCCAACGCGACTGCAGCTGCGATCGCATCGCTGGTCGACCAGATCAGTTGGCGCTGACCGTCGCTGGGAGTGCTGATCGGTCGCCGGAAATTGTGCGCGGCAGCCTGTCACGGTGGCACTAAAATTTCGGCTGTGGGTCGATATGTAGCGCTGGTCGACCTGCGACATCGGTGATTTCAGACCGGGTGAGCGCGCCGGCGGGCGCTACGGGCGGAAGTGTGGCCGCGCAGCTGCATCTCTACCATCCAGCGCGTGGACGCAGCCACAACGCAGTAGGTTTAGAACGACGTTGCCAGCCAGATAGGAGTTGCCGATGGGCGGCGAACAGCGCGTGACGGCAGCGAATCGTGGCGCGTTGTTCTCAGTCGATGTCGACCGGCAGATGTAAACGAGGAAGACGATGACCAGTCCCTATGCCACGGACCGCACCTCCGGCGACGTCGGCGACGTCGTCGGCGTCGAGGTGACCATCGACGGCATGTTGGTGATTGCCGACCGGCTCGGCCTCGTGGACTTTCCGGTGTCGCTCGCCATCCGACCCAACATCCCCCAACTGGAACTGCGCGAGCTCGTCTGGGATCAAGTGCGGCGCGACCTCACCGATCAAGGGGTGCTGGACATCTATGGTGCGCCGCATCCCAGTGTCGCGGCCATGGTCGACACCCTTAGCAGGGCGGACCGCACACTGGAAGCGCGGTGGTGGCGCCGCGACGTCAACGACGGCACGATGGTGCGTTTCGTCCTGTGCCGCAAGGGAGAACGCCATGTCGTCGCAGCCCGTGACGGCGACATGCTGGTATTGCAGCTGGTGGCTCCGCAGATCGGCTTGGCCGGGATGGTGACCACCGTGTTGGGACCCGCGTCGGCCGCCGATGTCGAACCGCTCACCGGAGTCGCAAGCAAGTTGGCCGAGTGCACGACCGCAAGCCAGATCGCGCAGTACGGCGTCGCGCCCGCTTCGGCGCGCGTCTATGCAGAGATCATCGCCAACCCGACCAGCTGGGTGGAGATTACGGCCGGCGAACGCCACCCCGGCGGCACGTCGACGCAAACCGACTTGGCCGCCGGAGTCGCGGACTCACGGCAGGGCAGGGTGGTATCGCTTCCTCGGCGGGTCAACGGCGAGCTGTACGGCAGCTTTCTTCCCGGAACACCGGAAAATCTGCAGCGGGCCCTCGACGGTTTGGTCGAATTCCTGCCGTCGGGAAGCTGGTTCGAGCCCACCCCGGCCGAGTACTCGTAGTAAGAATCAGGAAGGACACACGGTGGATGGCACTCCGCCATACCCACTAGACGGCGACGACGATCGCGACGATCTAGCCGCATTGGACTTCTCCGTTGGTTATGACGACGGTGAGGAGTCCGTGCTCGGCGTGTTCGACGATTATCTGCCGAGTGATGAGACGACGGATGCGGGCGGGGATTGGGATGCGATCGCTGCCCCTGGCGTGGAAGAGGAAGAGCTTCAATCGCCGCTGTTCACAGTGACCAACCCAGCGGGGACGGTGACAGTGTCGGCGTTTATGGATGGACACATCCAGGGGATTGAACTGACGGCGAAAGTGACCAACATGACCGAAGCACATCTGGCTGACGAGATACTCGTCATCGCAGATCTGGCCCGGCAGAAGGCCCGGTCCGCCCAGTACGAGTCCATCTCTGAGGCCATGCGTGAACTCGGGCAAGACAACGCGACTACGCGCGATTTCCTGGCACGCGAATTGCGGCTGCCCTCGCCGGAAGAGGCGACCGCAGCCGCAGCACAGGTTTTTGCGACTCGATACGCGAGCGATCATGACTGAGCAGTTGGCCAACCTGTTCGCCAGCGCTGTCAACATGCTGCCCATGTCGCCGGCGCGGTCCCTGGAACTGTTCACTGAGATCACCAGCTATGACGAGTCGGCCTGCGATGCGTGGATCGGTCGCATCCGGTGCGGCGATACGGATCGGGTGACGTTGTTCCGGGCGTGGTACTCGCGCATGAACTTTGGCCGGTTGGCGGGCGCAGGTGAGACTTCGATGACCACCCTCAACGCCAGGATCCCGATCGGCGGCCTGTACGGCGACATCACCTATCCGATCAATTCGCCGCTGGCGATCACGCTGGGCTTCGCCGCGAGTGAAGCCGCAGCCGGCAACTATGCGGATGCCATGGAGGCATTGGAAGCCACGCCGTCCAGCGGTGCCGAGTACCTGGTGTCGTGGGCCAAGGCAGTCGTCTATGGCGCGGCCGAACGCTGGACCGATGTGATCGACGAGGTCAGGGGCGCTCCGCATTGGACGGACAAGTTCTTGGCTGCTGCCGCCGGGGTCGCCCACGGAGTCGCCTCCGCGAACCTGGGGCTGTTCAGCGAAGCTGAGCGTCGGCTGACCGAGATGCACGACTCGCCGGCGGGGCAAGCATGCGGGCGAGTGATCGCCTGGCATCTGGCGATGATTCGGCGCGGACAAGGCAATGAAGAATCGGCGACGCCACTGCTGGAGTGGCTGCAGGCAAACTACCCCGAGCCCAAAGTCGCTGCGGCGCTGAAAGATCCGTCCTACCGGTTGGTGCCGACCAGCACCGAAAAGATCGCGGCTCGCAAAGACCCCTGGGATCCCTCCAGCGTTGTCGCCGACACGTCGGGCCAGGAGAAGCTGCTCTCCGAAGCCCAAGCCGAACTGGACCGCCAGATCGGACTGGGCCGGGTCAAAGAGCAGATCGAGAGGTACCGCGCCGCCACCCAGATGGCTAAGGTGCGCGCGGCTCGCGGCATGAAGGTCGCGCAGGCCAGCAAGCACATGATCTTCGCTGGACCCCCCGGCACCGGCAAGACGACCATCGCCCGCGTGGTGGCCAACATCCTGGCCGGGCTGGGTGTCATCACTGAACCAAAACTCGTCGAGGCCTCCCGCAAGGATTTCGTCGCCGAATACGAGGGACAGTCCGCAGTCAAGACCGCCAGGACCATCGACCGTGCCGTCGGCGGTGTGCTGTTCATCGACGAGGCCTACACCCTGGTTCAGGAACGCGACGGGCGCGCTGATCCATTCGGAACCGAGGCTTTGGACACCCTGCTGGCCCGGATGGAAAATGACCGCGACCGGCTCGTGGTGATCATCGCGGGCTACAGTTCCGACATCGACCGGCTGCTGGAAGCCAACGATGGGTTGCGGTCGCGCTTTGCGACCCGGATCGAGTTCGACTCTTATTCGCCCGAAGAGATCCTCGACATCGCGAAAGTGATTGCCAGCGCAAATGATTCGGCGTTGAGCACCGATGCCGCCGACCATCTGCTGGAGGCGGCGAAACTGCTCAGTCAGCGCACAGTCGGCGACAAGCCGGCGCTCGACGTCGCCGGCAACGGTCGCTACGCGCGCCAACTCGTGGAGTCCGGTGAGCAGTACCGGGATATGCGCCTGACGCAGGCAGTCGACTTCGAAACCCTGGACGTGGACCGGCTGCGTGAAGTCAACGGCCAGGATATGGCGGAGGCGATCAGCTCGGTGCACCGACGGCTCAACATCGGCGAGTGACAGATGGCGGGATTTCGGCTCACCACCAAGGTTCAGGTCAGCGGTTGGCGGTTCTTGCTGCGGCGCGTAGAGCACGCCATCGTGCGGCGAGACACCCGCATGTTCGACGATCCGCTGCAGTTCTACAGCCGGGCGGTGGGGCTCGGCATCGTGATCGCGGTGTTGATCGGGGTCGGTGCCGGACTGCTGGCGTATTTCAAGCCGCTTGGCCGGCAAAGCGGGGACAGTCTGCTCGTTGACCGCACCACCAACCAGCTCTATGTGGTGATGTCGGGAACCGGAGAGCTGCACCCCGTCTACAACCTGACCTCGGCGCGCCTGGTGCTGGGAAGCTCGGGCAACCCGCACGCGGTGAAGTCCAGCGAGCTGGACAAGATGCCCAAGGGCCAGCGCATCGGCATCCCGGGCGCCCCGTACGCCACCCCGGTGACGTCAGATGCTTCGTCGGACTGGACGCTGTGTGACACCGTCGCCAACCCGGAGAGTGTTGCTCCCGCCGTCCAGACTTCAGTGATAGCCATGCCTTTGGTTACCGATGCGTCGATAGGTCCGGTGCGGCCCAATCAGGCGCTGATCGCCTCCTATCAAGGCAGGGAATGGGTGGTGAGCAAAGCCGGTCGCCACGTCATCGATCTGACCGACCGCGCGGTCGCCTCGGCGGTAGGGATACCCGTCACCGCGAGGGCGACCCCGATGTCGGAAGGTGTGTACAACGCGATTCCCGACGCCGGACCCTGGCAGGTGCCACCGATCCCCGCCGCGGGCGCGCCGAATTCTCTTGGGCTGCCGGAGAATCTAGTGATCGGGTCAGTGTTTCAAACCCAGAGCGAGACGGGTCCGCAGAAGTTCGTGGTGCTGCCCGACGGTGTCGCCCGCGTGAACGCGACCACGTCAGCGGCCTTACGCGCAACCAATTCCTATGGGCTGATCGCGCCCCCGTCGATCGAGTCGAGCCTGGTCGCGAGGATTCCAGAGCGGGTGTACGGCTCGCCTCTGCCGGATGAACCGTTGAAGATTCTGCCTCGGCAGGAGGCGCCCGTGCTGTGCTGGTCGTGGGAGCGTGAGCCCGGCGACCAGTCCGCCAAAACTGCTGTGCTCACCGGCCGCCACTTGCCGATTTCACCCACGGCGATGCGCACCGGCATCAAGCAGATCGAGGGAACCACAACAGTTTTCACAGACGGCGGAAAGTATGTGCGTCTCCAGTCTCCCGACCCGAAGCACGGTGAGGCGTTGTACTACATCGATCCACAGGGTGTGCGGTATGGGTTGCCGGACGAAGAAACGGCCAAGTATCTGGGCTTGACGTCGCCCAAGAACGCGCCGTGGGCTGTCGTGCGGTTGCTGGTAGACGGGCCGGTGCTGTCCAAGCAGGCCGCACTCCTGGAGCACGACACCCTGCCCCCGGATCCGAAACCCCGGAAAATCGAAACCCGAGGCGGCTGATGACGACCAAGAAGTTCACCCCGACCGTCAAGCGAGGACCACGCCTGACGCCCGGCGAAATCACTGTCACGCCACCGGAAGACCTCGGCATTGAGATTCCGGCCTCGGGCATCCAGAAGATGCTGCCGTACGTGATGGGCGGCGGCATGCTGGGCATGATCGCGATCATGGTCTTCACCGGCGTCCGGCAGCTTTCACCGTACATGTTGATGATGCCGTTGATGATGATCATGACGACGGTGGGGTTCATGGCCGGCGGTGGTCCGGGCGGCAAGAAGGTTCCTGAAATCAACGCCGACCGGAGGGAATATCTGCGCTACCTGGCCGGTCTACGAACCCGCGTGACCTCATCGGCCAGCGCACAGGTCACGTTCTTCGGTTACCACGCACCACATCCCGACGATCTACTGTCGCTTGTCGGCACGCACCGGCAGTGGTCTCGGCCGGCTAATGCCGACTTCTACGCGGCGACCCGCATCGGACTCGGTTCCGAGCCGGCGGTGGACCGGCTGCTGAAACCTGCACTCGGCGGTGAGCTGGCGGGGCCCGACGCGGCGCCCCAGCCGCACCTCGAACCCGTAAGCCACATGTGGGTGTTGAAGTTCCTGCGCACTCACGGACTTGTCCACGATTGCCCGAAACTGGTTCAGCTGCGCACCTTTCCCACCATCGCGATCGGCGGTGATCCCGAGGGCGCGGCCGGGTTGCTGAGAGCGATGATCTGCCACTTGGCCGTATTCCATCCACCGGACCTGTTGCAGATGCGGGTGCTCACCGAGGACCCTGAGGACCCAGAGTGGTCCTGGGTGAAATGGCTCCCGCATCTCCAGCACCAGACCGACACCGACGCCGCCGGGACGACTCGGCTGATCTTCACCCGGCCAGACGGTCTCAGCGATTTGACCGCCCGCGGCCCGCACACACCGGATGCGGGTCCCGGCGGACCCTACGTCGTGGTCATCGATTTGACTGGAGGCACGGCGGGCTTCCCGATGGACGGCCGTGCCGGCGTCACGGTCATCACGTTGGGTAATCACCGGTCGGCGTACCGAATTCGGGTCGACAAGGATGGCACCGCGGACGACCGCCTTCCTAACCAGACATTCCGGCAGGTGACGTCGGTGACCGACCGGATGTCCCCGGCACAAGCCACTCGTCTCGCCCGAAAGCTGGCCGGGTGGTCCATCACCGGGACCATCATCGACAAGACCACTCGAGTCCAGAAGAAGGTGTCGACCGAGTGGCACCAGTTGGTCGGTGCCCAGGGCGTCGAAGAGGTGCTGCCGAACCGTTGGCGGATGTTCGCCGACACCGACCAGGACCGACTGCGAATCCCGTTCGGTCATGAGCTCAGGACCGGCGACGTCATGTGCCTGGACATCAAAGAGGGTGCGGAATTCGGGGCTGGACCGCATGGCATGCTCATCGGCACTACCGGATCGGGCAAGTCGGAGTTCTTGCGCACCCTCATCCTGTCGCTGGCCGCTACGCATCATCCGGACCAGGTCAACCTGCTGCTCACCGACTTCAAGGGTGGTTCCACCTTCCTGGGTATGGAACGACTGCCGCACACTGCCGCGGTTGTCACCAACATGGAGGAAGAGGCTGAGCTTGTCAGCCGCATGGGTGAGGTGTTGACCGGCGAACTCGACCGGCGGCAGTCGATACTGCGCCAGGCCGGTATGCAGGTGGGCGCTGCCGGCGCGTTATCCGGTGTGGCTGAGTACGAGAAACACCGGGAGCGCGGAGCTGACTTACGACCCCTGCCAACACTTTTCGTCGTGGTCGACGAGTTCGCCGAGCTGCTGGCCAACCACCCGGACTTCATCGCTTTGTTCGACCGGATCTGTCGTGTCGGCCGCTCGTTGCGGGTGCACTTGTTGTTGGCGACCCAGTCGCTGAACACCGGTGGCGCGCGCATCGACAAACTGGAGCCCAACCTGACTTACCGCATCGCGTTGCGCACCACTAGTTCGGCGGAATCCAAGCAGGTGATCGGAACGCCCGAAGCGCAATACATTACCAACAAGGAAAGCGGTGTCGGGTTCCTGCGGGTCGGTATGGAAGACCCGGTCAAATTCAAGAGCGTCTACACCGGTACGCCCTACGTTCCCGCCATGGACGTTGACGGGGAAGTAAACGGTGAAGCGCCTGGCGTCCCGCAGCGCAGGCGAGATGTGCGCATCCACCGGTTCACCGCGGCGCCGATCTTCGACCCGGGGGTGACGTCATGAGCATCGAACAAGAACCGCGGGTACTGCGTGAGGTGGTGCTGGATCAGCTTGGCACCGGTGAAGCTATCGCGTATCGAATGTGGTTGCCGCCGTTGATGGATCCGACCCCGGTCAATGAGCTCGTCGAGCGTGACATCCGGCAACCGCTGCGATTCGGCCTGGGGGTCATGGACGAGCCGCGCCGGCATCGTCAGGAAGTGTGGGGCATCGACGTTTCCGCAGCGAGCGGCAACATCGCCGTTGGCGGCGCCCCGCAGACAGGCAAGTCGACATTTCTGCAAACAATGATCTTGTCGGCTGCGGCCACCCACTCGCCGCGCCACGTGCAGTTCTATTGCATCGATCTCGGTGGCGGTGGGCTGATTTACCTCGAAGACTTGCCGCATGTCGGCGGGGTGGCGACCCGATCCGAGCCGGACCGGGTCAACCGCATGGTTGCCGAAATGAAAGCCGTGCTGCGCCAACGGGAAAACATCTTCAAGCAGTATCGGGTGGGCTCGATCGCGGCGTATCGGCAGATGCGCGACGACCCGAATCATCCCGCCGCATCCGATCCCTTCGGCGACGTGTTTCTGGTCATCGACGGGTGGCCGGCGTTCGTCGGGGAATTTCCCGACCTCGAACCAATAGTGCAAGACCTGGCCGGTCAGGGGTTGGCCTTCGGCATCCACACCGTGATCTCCACGCCACGTTGGACTGAACTGAAGGCCCGGGTGCGCGACTATCTCGGCACCAAGGTGGAGTTCCGACTCGGCGACACCAACGAAACCCAGATCGACCGCATAACCCGCGAGATCCCGGCCAACCGTCCCGGCCGGGCGATCTCGATGGAAAAGCACCACCTGATGATCGGCGTTCCCCGGATCGACGGTGTGCACAGCGCCGACAACCTGGTCGAAGCGATGTCGGCGGCAGTGCAGCAAATCGCTCCCCTTCACACCGAACAGGCGCCCGAGGTCAGGGTGCTGCCCGAACGTATCCATCTGCACCAACTGGATCCGAACCCGCCGGGGCCAGAGGCGGATTACCGCGCCCGGTGGATGATTCCGCTCGGCTTGCGCGAGGCAGACCTTTCGGTGGCCTACAACAACATGCAGGTCACCCCGCACTTGCTGATCTTTGGCGCTGCGAAGTCGGGTAAGACGCGTATCGCTCACGCCGTTGCGCAGGCCATCTGTGCCCGCAACAGTCCTGATCAGGTGCGTTTCATGGTGGCCGACTACCGCTCCGGACTGCTGGACGCGGTACCGGATTCCCATCTGCTCGACGCGGGGGCCATCAACCGCAACGCCGCATCACTGGACGAGAACATCAAAGCGATGGCGATCAATCTGCGAAAGCGATTGCCGCCCGTCGACTTGACTGCCGCACAGTTGCGTGCGCGGTCGTGGTGGAGCGGACCTGACATCGTGCTGTTGGTCGACGATTGGCACATGATCGTGGCAGCTGCCGGTGGAGTCCCGCCGATGACGCCGCTGGGACCGCTATTACCTGCGGCGGCGGATATTGGGCTGCACGTAATTGTCACGTGTCAAATGAGCCAGGCTGCCCGAGCGACCATGGACAGGTTTGTCGGTGTTGCATACGGGTCGGGATCGCCCACCCTATTTCTCTCCGGTGACAAACAAGAGTTCCCGTCCAGCGAGATTAAAGTCAAAAAAAGACCTCCTGGCCAGGCGTTTCTGGTGGCGCCGGACGCTAAAGAAGTCATCCAAGCGGTCTATATCGACCCTCCAGAAGAAGTGTCTGCACCACCCTCTAACGGCGGTTAGGATCGATTCGACAACTTCAACGCCGTAGGACGTGCTGATGCGCGAGGGGTGTCAAATCCCAGCCTGAAATGGTGCGCGGTCGTCCATAACGGTGAATGTGGATGTCCGCTACAAGGTGAGGAGAGATTTGAAATGCAACCCTTAGCAGTCGACCCGGCCATCGCCGCGATCGGTACGCAGGTTGTCGCGAATGGCACCCGCGGACTGGCCGCTGGCACCACAGCTTCGGCGGCGGTGACGAGTCTGATGCCGGCCGGAATCGACGAAGTCTCGGCACAGGCCGCGCTGGCATTCGCGTCAGAGGGCGTGCAGACATGCGCTCTGAACAGCTTCGCGCAGGAAGAGCTCGCGCGCGCCGGCGCAGCCTACGCGGAGGCCGCCGCAATCTATGCCGCGGTCGACGAGGGTGCCGCGGGCACGCTGATTTAGAGCGTCGGCCGAAGCAGTCACTTCGAGACCAGAGTTAGTACGCCATGGTTGGGTTGCCGCCGTTAGGCATCGATTTTGCCGCGCTGCTGCCGGAGATCAATACCTTCCGGCTGCAGGCCGGAGCCGGCGCAGAGCCGATGCTGCAGGCCGCCGCAGGCTGGGAGGCATGGGCGATCTCTCTGGAGACTCAAGCTCTGGAGCTGGCCGCGAGCATGTCTGCGCTCAGTGGGGCGTGGTCCGGCATGGCCAGCGAACGCGCGGTGGCCGCGACGATGCCGATGGTGGCTTGGCTTCAGACGCTGGCGTTGCAGGCACAGAAGCGTGCCATGCAGGCAGCGGCACAGGCTGCGTCGTACACCGCCGCGGCGACAACCACCCCGCAGCTGCCCGAGATCGCGGAAAACCACATCACCAACTTTGTTCTGAACGCCACCAACTTCCTCGGCGTCAACACCGTGCCGATTGCGTTCAACGAGGCGGACTACGTCCGAATGTGGGATCTGGCTGCCGCTACGATGTACGCGTACCTGGCGGAGACCACCACGAATGTGATGTTCGAGCCGGTTTTGCCGGCGAAGCCGGTTGTCATCCCGGGTGTCGCCGAGGTAGCGGCGGGCGCGGCTCTGGGCCAGTTGGCCGCGAATGCGCCGGGCGCCGTCTACCGCGACGCGGTGTTCGCCCGGGCGACCGCGCAGGGCCTGGCCGAATCGGTCGGTTTGAAGGCGGGCGAGGCAGTGGGCGCGGGCAGCCAAGCCGCGACACTGGGGGAGGGCCAGGCCAGTCACGCGCAGAACGCGCGCCCGTCCGAGCAGAACGAGCTGACCCATGGTCCGCAGCAGTTCATGCAGTCGGGCATGCAGATGGTCACCCAGATCGGGTCGCAGGCCGGCCAAATACCGCAGATGCTCCAGAGTCCGATGCAGCAGCTGACCCAACCACTGCAGCAGGTGACGTCGATGGTCAGCCAATTCGGCAGCGGCATGGGATCCGGCGACCACGGTATGCAGCAACTTGGCCTGATGGGGACCAGTCCGTTTTCGAACCATCCGCTGGCCGGCGGGTCGGGGGCCAGCACCGGCGCGGGTCTGGTGCGGGCGGCATCACTGCCCGGCATGGGAGGCTCGGCGCCGCGCACGCCCCTGATGGCCAGTCTGATCGACAAGGCCGGCCCGGTGTCGCCGGCCGCCGTCGAACCCGTCGGTGCGGCCGCGGGAACATCGGCCACTGGCGGAACGGCGCCGGTCGGTGCCGGCAGCGGCGGCGCGGGCGCGATGGGCCCGACCGGGCAGCGCGGAAAATCCGGCGGCACCAAGGGCGGGCTGAAGGCGCCCTCGCCGCTCACCCAGGACCTGGGCGAAGACGACGGCGACGACTGGTAGTCGTCCACCAAAGACTTCCCGGCTATTGGGGCCGGAAGACTCGCCCTGTGGCGAGGACAACAGGAAAAGAAAGAGATCAGCATGGGTGCACCAATGGAAGCCGATCCGGCTGTCCTCGCCACAGAGGCCGGCAACTTCGAGCGGATCGCAGGAGAGATCAAGGGTGTGATGGCCCGGGTCGAGGGGACAGCACAAGAATTGATGCCGCAGTTGCAGGGTAGTGCCGGCACTGCTGCTCAGGCGGCACTCGCCCGTTACAACGAGGCTGCCCTCGCGCAGGTGAAAGAACTCGACGACGTCACTGAGAACCTGCACCAGTCGAACATCCACTACACCAGCACGGACGAGGATCAGGCCGCCGGCGTTGCCGCTGCCATGAACTTCTGACCCCGACTCGAGAGAAACGGAGTATCACATGGGACAACCAATCACTTACAACTTCGCCGGCATCGAGGGCCACGCGACCGCTATTCACGGCGCGGTTGGTATCCAGGCCGGTCTGCTCGACGAGGGCAAGGGCTCGCTTGCGAGGCTGGCCGGAGCGTGGCAAGGCGACGCCCAAGGCGCCTACAACACGCTCATGATGCGGTGGGACCAAACGGCGAACGAACTGAACCTGGCCTTGCAGAACCTGGCGCAGGCGATTCACGAGGCCGGTGCGACAATGGGTCAAACCGAGGCCGCCAACACGGCTAGATTTTTCTAGCCCGGCGCGCACGAGGGGGCGAGTATGAGTTGTTGAGCTCGCCCACCTCGTGTCCCGCCGCAACCGACGAAGTCTTGAGAGGTGCTCATGTCGGCCGACTATGACCGGCTCTTCAACGCCCCCGAGGACGAGCCCGGGGACACAACGGCGCAGGTAGATCTGGAGGCCGTTCGACGGTTCCAGCCGCCTCCGATGCCGGCGAGCCCATCAGCATCCCACGATGCTCCCACCCCGCCGATGCCTATCGGCGGGCCGCAGCCGCCGCAGCCGCCGCCGTCGTGGCAAGCACAGGCCGCGCAGCAACCGGCGCCGCCGCGCTCAGATATGCCCGCGCCGCCAGCACCGAATGGCAGCACCGCGGCGCCCACGCCGAACACCGGCACTACCGGCGCGCAGTACGAACGACCGCGAACGCCACCGCCCCAGCCGCCGCCGATGCAACCAGCCCCGGCGCCGAGCCAACATTTCGCCGAGTCACAACAAGAGGCAGGTGGCTGGCGCGCCGCCCCACCGCCGCCGAGCCAGCCGCAGACTTCCGCGGCGACAATCGGCAATCACCGCGCTATCGACGCGTTGTCGCACGTCGGCGTCAAGTCTGCGGTCAAGATGCCTTCCCAACACGGCTGGCGTCATTGGCTGTATCTGCTGACGAGGATGAACCTCGGACTGTCTCCCGACGAACTTTACGAATTGGACCTGCAGATGCGGGTCCGGCGCAACGCCCGCGACTCGTACCAGATCGGAATCTTGGGCTTGAAGGGCGGCGTCGGAAAGACCGCCGTGACAGTCGCTTTGGGCTCGGCGTTGGCCAAGGTGCGAGGCGACCGAATTCTGGCCATCGATGCCGATCCGGGTGCCGGGAACCTCGCCGATCGTGCCGGGCGTCAATCGGCGGCCAGCATCGCGGATCTGCTGGCCGACAAGTCGCTGTCGCGATACAACGACATCCGCGCGCACACCAGCATGAATGCCGCGAACCTCGAAGTGCTCTCTTCCGAGGAGTACAGCGTGGCCCGCCGCGCGTTCAACGACGACGACTGGCAGGGCGCCACCGACATCGTGTCGAGGTACTACAACCTGGTACTGGCCGACTGCGGGCCCGGATTGTTCGATTCGTCGGCCAAAGCTGTGCTGTCGTCGGTTTCCGGCATCGTGATCGTGGCGAGCGCATCAATCGACGGCGCGCGGCAGGCGGCGATCGCCATGGACTGGCTGCGCCAAAACGGCTATCAGGACCTGCTATCCCGCGCGTGTGTGGTGATCAACCATGTGGTGCCGGGCAAGCCGAACCTGGATGTCGATGATCTGGTGCAGCAGTTCGAACGCCATCTGCAGCCCGGCCGAGTCCTCGTACTGCCCTGGGATAAGCACGTCGCGGCCGGAACCGAGATCCAACTCGATCTGCTGGGTTCTACTTTCCAGCGCAGGATCCTCGAGTTGGCCGCAGCACTGTCCGACGACTTCGACCGACTCGAACGGCATTGAGCGCCCCCGCCGCCGCAGCATCGGCAACCTCGGGAACGACGCCGAGCAGACCGGCGACCACCCGCGTGACGATTCTTACCGGCAAGCGGATGACCGACTTGGTGCTGCCCTCGTCGACACCGATAGAGGCCTATATCGACGAGACCGTTTCGGTGCTGACCGATCTGCTGGAAGACACGCCGGCTGATGTCCTGGCCGGCTTCGATTTCTCCGCCGGCGGCGTCTGGGCGTTCGCGCGTCCGGGTGCTCCGCCGCTGAAACTCGACAAGTCACTCGACGACGCCGGAGTCGTCGACGGGTCGTTGTTGACGCTGGTTTCGGTCAGCCGCACGGAGCGGTATCGACCGCTGGTCGAAGATGTCATCGACGCCATCGCGGTGCTCGACGAATCACCACAGTTCGATCGACGGGCGCTGAATCGCTTTGTGGTGGTTGCTATTCCGGTCGTGGCACTGGTGCTGGCCGTGGCGACGGCGATGGCCTGGAGTAACACCGGGCATCTCCTGTGGTGGGCACCGGCGCTGGGTGTTCTGGCGATCGGTCTGCTGGGCGGCAGTGTCGTGGCCAGAAGCCGGTACCGGAATGTGAAGATGTCGGAGAGCCTGCTGGTCGCGGCCTACCCGATAGTGGCGGCAGCCGTTGCGCTCGCGATCCCGTTGCCGCGCGGTAGCGACTCGTTGGGCGCGCCGCAACTGGCGGCCAGCGCGGTGGCCATCCTGCTGCTGACACTGGCGACGCGGGGCGGCCCGCGACGGCGCGCCGAATTGGCTTCATTTATTACCGTTTCGGCGATCGCGGTCATGGCGGCGGCGATTGCCTACGGCTATGGCTGGCAGTACTGGGTACCTGCCGGTGCGATTGGTGTCGGGCTGTTTGTCGTGACCAATGCGGCCAAGCTGACGGTCGCGGTCGCGCGGATCGCGTTGCCGCCGATTCCTGCGCCCGGTGAGACCGTCGGCAACGAGGAGCTGCTCGACGCCGTCGAGGCTCCCGAAGACGTCGACGAAGAGTCGGCGACCTGGCAGGCGATCCTGGCCTCGGTGCCCGATTCGGCGGCGCGGTTGACCGAACGCAGCCGGCTGGCCCGGCAGTTGCTGATCGGTTTTCTTTCTGCCGGCACCCTGGTGCTAGCCGTCGGCGCCATCGCAGTGGTGGTTCGCGGACACTTCTTCATCCACAGCATCGTTGCCGCCGCGTTGGTTACGGTGATCTGCGGGTTCCGGTCGCGGCTGTACGCCGAACGCTGGTGTGCCTGGGCGCTGCTGTCCGCCGTCGTCGCCATCCCGACGGGTGTGATGGTCAAGGTGAGCCTGTGGTATCCGGCTAGCGCGTGGCTGGCGTTGAGCATCTACCTCGCCGGCGCCGTCGTCGCCGTGATCGCGATCGGCGCGACCGGGAGTGGCCGTCGTGTCTCGCCGGTGACCAAGCGGCTTCTCGAATTGGCCGATGGCGCGGCTATCGCCACCCTCATCCCGTTACTGCTGTGGATCGCTAGCGTCTACGACCTGATCCGCAATATTCGGGGCTGACACTGATGGTGAAGGTCGCGACTCAAACAGAGCCTCCCACAGCGGGATTCGACCAGTGAGCGGTGGGCAAGAACTGACCGTCGACGCGGACGCGGTCGGGAAAGTCGGCAGCACTTTCAGCCACGCGGGCGGCGAAGTGGCCGGACTCGACGCTGGCGCTCCCCTTGGCGATGCGGCGGGGGTTGGATCTGAATTGGCTACCGCGGGTGCCTGTCAAAAAGCGCAGACGGCCATCGCCGCTCAGACCGCGGCGTTGGCGACGGAAACCGAGCAATACGGGGGGAGCCTGAAAACCGCCGCGGCCGAATACCGCAACACGGACCATATGGCGGGCGAAGCGATTCACAACGTCAAATTCGGCAAGTAAGTCGCCCTGCTTGGGCTCGTCGCGTAATTCTCTGCTGCCGCAAAGTTAATGCACTGACATCACTTATTCCGGTGGTACCGTTTTGAAATCTGCCATTCGAAAGGCTTGGCTGCATGGGTGTTTCGGTCTCGACGGTGGAGGGGTCGCACCCCGAGAAGCTCGTCGACGCCGCCGAACAGATTTCGGGCAAGATCACCACCTTGGAAACCATCATGGCCGGCGAGCGCGAGGACTTGGCGTACCTGCAGCAGTCCTGGCAGGGCGAGGCCGCCACCGCCGCGCTGGCTGAGGGTTTGCGCAAACTGGGCAAACAGGAGCGGTTTCATCTCAGATTGCAGGAGTTGCAATCCGCCCTGAACAATGGTGGAGAGCAATTAAGCGCCCTGCGCAAGGCGATCGTGGAGATGGTCCACACGTTGGCGAAGTTGGGCTTCTCGGTCAGCGACGATGGGGTGGTCACGCCGCATCAGTGGCTGGTCGGCCGTTTCCTGGACGGGGTAGCGGAGAAGCTGACGACTGTCCTCCAACAACTATTGAAGACCTTCGATGAAGTCGATCAAGCCACCGCGGCAGCGATTGCCCAGGCGTGTGGTTCGTCAATCCCTAATCCTCCGGTCAACGTGGCGGGCAAAGACATCCAGATTCCGTCGCCGGACACCAGCCCCGAGGACGTCAAGAAGTGGTGGGATTCGCTCAGCGACGAACAGCGACAAGCGCTCATCGCGCAACATCCGCCACTGCTGGGCAATCTCGGTGGCGTTCCCGCCGAAGTCCGCGACCAGGTCAATGTGCAGGTGATGGATGACGACATCCACCGCGTCGAGGACATCGCCAACAGCCGCCACGTCTCGGCTGATGAAGTGCTCAAAAACCCGGGCGCCTACGGGCTTTCGGGTGACGACGTTACCCGGTATCAGAACGCCAAGAATACGCAGCGCGGTCTCTACCACGACATGGGGCTCGACGACTATCACGGTGACTACAGAGGCATCGGCCAGTATGCCAAGGACAACCACCTGGACACGTCCAAGCTGCGGCCGGCAATGCTCTGGGCCTATGACCCGTTGGCGTTCAACGGTAAAGGCAAGGCAGCCATCGCGATTGGAAACCCGGACAAGTCGCCGAACACGGCGGTCATCGTGCCGGGCACCGGCGCCAGTGTTAAGTCGGGCTGGCTCTCCGAAGGCCACAATGACGCGATCAATCTCTACGACCAATCAGCATTGGCCGATCCAAACCATCCGACCGCAGTCATCGCGTGGATGGGCTACGACACCCCATCGAGCTTCAACGACCTCAATGTAGGGAACCCAGGCCTCGCCCGAACCGGCGGAGATTTGCTTGCGTGGGACGTCAACAGTCTCGGCGTCACCCACGAAGGCGGCGTGCCGCAGCACCTCACCGTCATCGGGCACTCCTACGGATCGACCACCGTGGCAGATGCGTTCGCCCGAAGCGACATGCACGCCAATGACGCCGTGCTACTGGGTTGTCCGGGGACCGATGCTGCGAGCACCGCTGGTGATTTCCACCTCAATGGTGGACACGTGTACGTGGGTGACGCTTCCACGGACTTCGTCGGTTGGCTCGGCGAAGCAGGCGGAGTGCCCAATGCGCTCAACGATGCGTTAGGCAATCCTGTTGGGGCAGCAGCGGGTTTGGAGACTGACCCGGCCCATGAGGGGTTTGGTGCGACGCGATTTCGCGCTGAAGTTCCGGGTTCGGAATTCATTCGCAGAGAAGACCATTCCTACTACTACCACGTGGGCAGCGAATCACTGCGCAGCATGACCGACATCGTCAGCGGCCATGGCGATAGCCTGGAACGCGAGGGACTGGTGGCCGGGCAACGAGCCGATGCCCCCTACCCCGTCACACCGACCCAGGTGCACGTTCCAGGCATCGGCAATGTTCCTGTGCCGCATATCGATCTGCCGTGGACCGACCCAGAATGGAACCGACCGGGGGCGTCTGTCACTGATGACCATGGTTATTAGTAATCGTAGAGATAGCCGCATTCGGCGACGACCGGCGTTACTGGCCGTCGCCCCGCTTATCGCGGTCGTGGTTCTTGTCCTAGGAGGATGTTCGCTGATGTTTCCGTCGCACGACCGCGCGGCCCAACCTCCCGAGCCGCTGACCGATGAGCAGGCCAAGGCCCAGGTGATCGACCCGGCCAAACAGATCGCCAAGGTCAACGACTTGCCCGACCTTTCCGGGACTTTCCAGTGGGAATCGTGCAACGACCAAGGGGATCCGCCCTACCGCGGTCGGGTGGACATGTTGTTCACCGTGCCCGGCGGTGTCGACCGGCAAGCCTATTTCCAGCAGATCGCCACGACGATGGCCGAACAGTCCGGTTGGTCAGCCGGCCCGCCGCCGGGTAAGCGTCCATTCGGCGCAGCCGTTCAGAAGGGCGGGGTCATGGTCATTATCGGAGAGAGCGGCACCGTGGGCCATCACGGCTCCATTCGACTTTTCGGCGAGTGCCGCAACATGCAAGATCACCACACCGACAACGGCTTCCAACGCATCACCAATGAACTGGTCGGGGGGTGACTGCTGGTTCGGCCGGCCATCGATCGTCTCCAGCGGCAAACTTCGTGCACCCGACGCGTTAGCGGACCGGTTATGATTTGTTCTTACGAGCACACAGCGTGGGGGTTTTAGCGATGGCACAAGAGACGCTGAAAGTAGATCCGGAGCGGTTGGCGCAGGCCGCGGCGAATTTGGGCGCCCATGCCGACGAAATTCCGGTGATTCCGCCGGGCTTCACCGTGTCGGGAAGTGACCCGCTATCAGCCGCCATTGCCGCGCACGTGCCCAAGCTGGAAGCGCCGGTCGTCGGCCCATGACCCTGGAGCAGCTCAAGGCGGACGCGCAGCGCGACGCTGCCAACGTCGCCAAAGCCGCCCAGCACTACTCGCAGACCGATGAAGCGCTGGGCAACAAAATCAACCAGCAGCAGTTCGACCAGGGCCAGCCCGGTTGCGCAGGCGGCGCGCCGGCGTCGGGCGGCGACTCGATGGGCCAAATGATGGGTCAGATGGGCCAGATGCTCGGCATGCCGATGGAGATGGCCGGCCAAGCCGTGCAGATGCCGATGCAGATGGTGGGAATGGTCGGAGCGCTTCCGCAGACCGTTATGCAGAGCATGCAAGGCCTGCAGGGCCTGATGGGCCACTCTGGCCAGATGGGCCAGCACGGCCAGGATGGGCAGCCGGGCGACGTGCCCCCGGATCAGCTCCAACCCGACAAGCCGGAAGACAAGGACGACAAGGCCGAGGACAAACCCAGCGAACCGGCCGAGCCGAAACACCAGGCTGCCGGACCGCAGCGCGAGCGGCTAGAGCCCATTCCCGACTCGCTTGGCGGCAGTGCAGCAGGTGGCCAGCCGGGAAGTCCGACTGTCCCGGTCACGCCGCCACCGAGCCGGCCTGTGACGCCAGGCTCGGAGATTGACCTCTAACCGCAGTCGGGGTTAATTCATAGCTGTTTGCGCTTGCCGCAATTAAGTTCAACGCAGTAAAAGCTGCAGTTGAGGCCGCCTCGATTGTGAGGCGTGAGTTGACGTTGACCTGGAGGTGTGTCTTGAGTGTGCCCCCGCCCCCGCAGGGCCCATGGCAATCGGGGCCGCCGGGGCCCGGCCAGCCACCGCCGCCGCCCGGGCGGTTGCCCCAGGGCCGACCCTATGGCGCGCCGTCGGGACCGTATCCAGGTTGGCCTCCGCATGGTCGGC
>NZ_JCALCK010000090.1:0-470 GCF_059812285.1 Mycobacterium sp. NGS62
TCTTTACCCCGCCCTCCCCGGAACACATTCCTATACAAGATGATTCGGATCGGATGTGAGTCCGGGAACGGTGGTGGGTGATGGATGTGGTGCATCCGCGGTGCGCGGGAGTCGACATCTCCAAGCGTGACGCGAAGGTGTGTGTGTGGATCCAGGGTGCCGGCAAGAGGCGCACCGCGTCGACGGTGACGACGTGGGGGGCGATGACCAACCGGATCGTTGGCCTACGGGATCACTTGCTTGAGCAGAAGGTCACCTGCGTGGTGATGGAGGCCACCAGCGATTACTGGCGACCCTTCTACTACCTGCTCGAGGAGCATTTCGAGGTGATGCTGGTCAACGCCCGTGACGTCAGGAATGTGCCGGGCCGTAAGAGCGACGTCTCCGATGCCGCCTGGCTCGCCGATCTGGGCGCGCACGGGCTGGTGCGGGCCTCGTTCGTGCCACCCGAGCCGATCCGGGTACTGCGT
>NZ_JCALCK010000091.1:0-463 GCF_059812285.1 Mycobacterium sp. NGS62
GGGTTATCCGGCTAATCTGGGCTCGGATTTCGGCGTTTGAGTGTTCCCGCGGCTCAGTGTTGTGGCTTGCGGAGGCGGCGTAGTTCCTGTTCGTGGCGGCGGACCGTTGCGGCGACGGCCTCCAATGCGGTGCGGAGGTGGGCGATTTCAGTGGTGAGGCCCGTCAGGGTGTGTGCTTCTCGGCCGCGGGTGCGGTGTTCTTCGATGATGGTGCGCAAGTCGGGGTTGCGGTAAAGGGTGGCTCGCCCTAGTCCGGTGCGCTCGGCGACCTCGTCGAAGGTGACGGGTTGGCCGCTAAGAATGATTGCGGCGCAGGCGTCTTCGACGTGTTGGCGGCGTCGTTCGCCCGTCATCCGGTTTGAGCCTGACTGATGTGGGCATCGAGGCGTTCGATGAGTCGGCGGTGGCGGTCGGCTTCCCCTGTCCAGCCGCGGGCTTCGGCATCGCGGGCCAGTGTTTCGGT
>NZ_JCALCK010000092.1:0-424 GCF_059812285.1 Mycobacterium sp. NGS62
GGATTCACATACAGGCCCACCACGTCGATGAGCTTGTCGTCGAACTCGGGATCATTGGACACCTTGAACGTGTCCACGCGGTGCGGTTTGATCCCCAGATCAGACCAAATACGCTGCACTGCAGAGTGACTCACGCCCACTCGGTCGGCCATCGTGCGACAGGACCAATGCGTGTGCCCGGGCGGGGTCTCCTCGGTGGTCAACCGCACGATCTGGGCGACCTGCTCATCGGTGATCGAGGGCTTGCGACCCCGCCCCTTACGTACCTGTCCCAGCGCCCTCAAGCCGTCCTCGGTGAACCTCTTCCGCCACGAACGCACCGTCACCGGCGTCGCCCCCACCTCCTCGGCGATCAGCGTGTTCGCCACACCATCACCGGCCATCAGCAGCGCCTTCGCGCGCATCACCTGCCGATGCGGCGCGG
>NZ_JCALCK010000093.1:0-417 GCF_059812285.1 Mycobacterium sp. NGS62
ACCCCCGGTAAAGGGTGGATTTGTTTTTGTTTCGTTCCGCCCACTGCTTTTAGGCGATGGACCGTGGTTGGAGTCAAGGTGGAGCGCCCGCAGCGCCAGCGAGGACGAACGACCTTGACTCCAACCACGGTCCATCGCATGCTGTCGGGCCGGGGGTGGACGAAGCGGAAAGTGTTGCGGTTCAACTCATGTGGACCTCATTTCAGTCATCGAGAGTTTAGGCGGGCCAATAGGAGTGGGGCGTGCCGGCGCCCAGCCTTATCTGGGTGCGCGGAGGTATCCGGCGACATGATGACCGATGGGGTGCCCGGCTGTGCGGGTGTCCC
Source organism: Mycobacterium sp. NGS62 (assembly GCF_059812285.1). Classification (NCBI taxonomy): domain Bacteria; kingdom Bacillati; phylum Actinomycetota; class Actinomycetes; order Mycobacteriales; family Mycobacteriaceae; genus Mycobacterium; species Mycobacterium sp. NGS62. Next base: position 327 of record NZ_JCALCK010000093.1, read on the forward strand.
GGTGAAGGTCACCCCGGTGATGTCGGTGGCCACTGAGGACAGTTTGATCCCGGCTTCGAGCACCTTCTCCAGACGCTGCACCTCGCGGGTG
>NZ_JCALCK010000094.1:0-399 GCF_059812285.1 Mycobacterium sp. NGS62
GACGGGTTGCCAGTTCAGTAGCTGGTGTTGGTGGCAGTAGTCGTCGTTGTAGATGGTGTCGAAGTAGCGTTGCGGCCCGTCGGGAAACACCGCGGCGATGCGAGTGTCTTTGGCCAAGGTGCGCGCGGCCCAACCGGCTACCAGCGCGACGGCGCCCACGCTCCAGCCGCCGCTGGTGAAGTGGCTGGCGGCTAGGGTGCGCGCGGCCCAGACGGCTTCGGCCGGGCCGACCCAGTGGACTTCGTTGAAGGCGTGGTAGTCGATGTTGCGCGGATAAATGCTGGAGCCCAGTCCGCGCATGAGCCGGGTGGTGGCGGGTTGGCCGAAGATGGTCGAGCCGATGGTGTCGACGCCGATCAGTTTCATGTCGGGGTTGAATTGGCGCAGCACCCGCGCCAC
>NZ_JCALCK010000095.1:0-384 GCF_059812285.1 Mycobacterium sp. NGS62
ACGGCACCGTCGAGACATATGAGGTCTTCACAGACCAAGACATCTGCATGGCCGCTGGCTACGGCTACGGGTCTGACCCGAAGCTATTCGGCGAGGGGAAACATGGCATCTCCGAATTGATTACACCAGTCAAGTTAACCGCCGCCGACATGCTGGAGAGGGCCCGCCAAGCGAGCTTGGCTTGCCGGTCCGGCGCGATCAGTGTCATCGAAGTCGAGGGGAAATAGCGCCCCAACATTGGCTGACGCCACCCGGCCGTCGGTAAGGAGGATCATGTGGTCACGGCACACAAGCTTGGCCGGCTCCGAGACAGCGCCATCCCACCAGCGCTTTGGAAACGATTGCGTGATCTTATCATCCGCCGACATGGCTGGATCTACCTGC
>NZ_JCALCK010000096.1:0-376 GCF_059812285.1 Mycobacterium sp. NGS62
GCGTCTTGTCAATCGTCGTAGGTATGGGTTCGGGCTGGTGTCGACGTCGGTGAAGGAGCGGGTAACCACGTTGTCGCCACGCGGTATCGCCTACCGTGAGGATTCGATTCGTGGGTGGTACCAAGACGTGCCAGTGCCGCCGGGAAGACTGAAGACTACTGTCAGCGCCGGTCATTCATCGAGGCTCTCGAGGAGGGGTCCCGGCACGGTTGCGGATTACCCCGGTGGCTGCATGAGCAGACAGGGGCGAAGATCCGGCGGCTGCCCGCTCGGCGGCCGCGAGGTCGCGGAGGCTCAAGGACTGTCGTGGCACGACCGCGCACCGCTTTCGTTGCCGACGTCACCGCCCAGCCGAGCGCGCCGGACGCTGGGTCGC
>NZ_JCALCK010000097.1:0-375 GCF_059812285.1 Mycobacterium sp. NGS62
TGGCCACACCGGCGATCCCCTCTACGGTGTGCGCCGCACCCTGCGCACCCGGCTGCCTCTACTCACCAGTCGCCAGCAATCCCGGCTGACCAGCGTGTTCGCCGACGACAACCACCTCGCGGTCCTGGTCACCTGGAGCGTCTATCAGCGCATCATCGCCGCCTACAGCCACCCCGACCGCCGCCGCGGCAAGACCATGATGACCGGGCTCATCAACTCGCTACGCCGCAGTGTGCCCGCCGCACTCGAGGAACTGGCCCAGCTCGGCCGCACCCTGCACCGGCGCCGCCATGACGTGCTGGCCTACTTCGACCACCACGTCTCCAACGGCCCTACCGAAGCGATCAACGGACGTCTGGAAGCCTTGCGCCGCAA
>NZ_JCALCK010000098.1:0-370 GCF_059812285.1 Mycobacterium sp. NGS62
GGCCCACCGCTGCGGGTCGGGCCAGCGCCGCAGGAACGTTCGCGCGGCCGAACGAAGGTTCCTACTGATCAACCCGAGCCGGTCGCAGTGCTCGGCGTAGGCGGCGAGCAGATCGACCTCAGGGGCGGGCGCGTAGCCGAGCGCGGGCGGCATCGAACTCCTCACGCAAAAACGATGGGGCCAAATGGATGTAGGCGGCAGCGGAGTCGACATGGTCGTGACCCATTAACGCCTGAATCACCGACAGGTCGACTCCCGCCTCGGCCAACGCGGTGCCAAACGAATGCCGTAACGCGTGAGGATGCCCGGCCCTAACACCGGAGCGCTCGCGGTGATAGCGGAACACGGTACGTAGTCCCGCCGGAGTCAG
>NZ_JCALCK010000099.1:0-350 GCF_059812285.1 Mycobacterium sp. NGS62
TGTTCTCTGAACCAAATGTGTGTTCGACTTTCGTTCCTGCCGTTTATGTTTCAGTCGGGAAAGTGGGGACTCCGAGGTCAGCTGTCGTTGATGGGAGCGTTGTGTTGCAGCGCCTTTCGATCTGGGCGAGTTTGTCTTCCGCCCCGGCGAGGCTGACTTGCAGTCCTTCGATTTCGCCGAGCCAGCCTTCGCATTCGGCCTCAGCGATGCGGGCCTTCAGGTTGTCGCAAATCTCCACGAGGCGGGTTCTTTGCGCCGGGTCAGGCCATAGAAGTGAGCACCTGACACAGGCATGCTCGTGGATGCAAGGTGTGCCAAACGCGCGCCCGCAGGTGCCGACGGAGACCTTG